>JBOEHD010000076.1:0-11156 GCA_050633745.1 Acidimicrobiales bacterium | reverse complement strand
ATCTTCGAGGAGTTCAAGGGAACAGGCAACATGGAGCTTCGTCTCGATCGTCGCCTGGCTGAGAAGCGCATTTTCCCAGCCATCGACATCGATGCATCATCCACCCGCAACGAAGAGTTGCTGCGCGACCGCAAGGACGTCGAGGCAGCTTGGAAGCTGCGTCGAGTCGTTTCGGGCATGAACGACGAAGGTGGCAGCGCCGCCGCTGGCATGGAAATGCTGGTCGAGCGATTGAAGAACTTCAAGAAGAACGCAGATTTCCTGTCCGAAATCAGCAAAACCCGGGCCTAGACTAGTTAGTCGGCTCTGAAGCCCTCACGAACGAGAATCACACGAGCGAGAGATCTCCCTATGAAATCCGATATTCACCCGAATTACCGACCGGTTGTCTTTATGGACCCGGGAGCTGAGTTCTCGTTCATCACCCGTTCGACGATCGAGACCACCGAGACCATCGAGTGGGAAGACGGCAATACCTACCCGCTGTCCAAGGTCGATATCTCCTCGGCAAGCCACCCCTTCTTCACCGGCACGATGAAGATCGTCGATACCGCCGGTCGTGTTGAGCGTTTCGAGCGTCGCTACGGCGGCCGCAAGAAGGGCAAGACCGCCGTGGAAACAGCAGCCGAAGCAACCACCGAAGAGGGTTAGCGTCCGGTCCGCGTCTATTCGACGGCGGATCGCACACCGAGCAGACAGCGCAGACATATGAGCGGCCAGTCGAAACGCCGTGGCTTGTCCACCCAGAATCCTGGCTCGTCCACTCAGAATGCTGCGCTCAATCGAGCTAGCTTGCGGCACCGAGTCCGCACCATCACCGATGGTGCGATCGAGTTGTCCAACGAACAGGTGCAATCAAGCGCCGCTTCGGTCGCCGGTGCCGTTGTAGACGGCCGGGCCTTTTTCCAGACTGACGATGAACGAGGCCTCGGCCCGGCACTTCGCTGGGCTCGCTCGCAGGGCGCCGAACGGCTGACGCTGATCGCCGAGGCCGATGTCGCTTCGGATCTGGCCCGTCGGGCCGGCCTTCTCGATGTAGCGGTCGACGTGTGGTCCGCCACCGGCGCCGAGGTCGAACCGGCCACTGAGTCGCCGATCCTGCGGCCCCCAGAACTGCCGACCGACGAACTGCGATTTGCCTCGGTGATTTCCGAAGCGGGCGCCAGAGCGCTCGACGACCACGGCATGTTGATCGCCGAGATCGCCGGACTGGAAGTAGCCCGGGTAGTTACCGAAGAACCGGTAGCAGGAGAGATCATCTCCGGAGAGGCCGTCCCTGGAGAGTCTGACGCCGACGATGGCCCCGCTGGTGGTGAACCCGCTGATCGGCCGGTCTCCGGATACCTACCCGTCGATGATGGCCCCCATCTTTCGGTCGGGGTCGGTCAGGCCGACCGCGAGCTACAGCAGTACATCCATGGACATCTCGATGACGACACCAACCTCCGTCGGGCGATTGCCGCGGTAGTTCGTGAACGTCGCCCCGGAGTGGGCAGCCACCCGCTCGCGCGGGTCGCTCGGCAGCGTTGGCTTCGTGCCATCGCACTCGACGATCCAGCGCTGCTCGGTCTGAGCGCCCTGGAAGCGGTCACACCGCTACGGCCCCGTCACACCGTGCTCGGCGACGAGCCGGCGGTGGCGATCGGCCACGACGACCAGGGGAACACCTCGGTTGTGGCATTTTCGGTTGGAGTCGACCTCGATCTGCTGCCAGAGGCGGCCGACTACCGCCACCGCGACGCACCCGACGCTCGGCTGGTCATCGTCCTACCCGAGCGCGACCGAAAGCTAGCCACCACAGGGGCCGCCGATTGGCTTCCCGGCGTGGTGATCACCTCGATCGACGTGCCGTGGGAGTCGCTGGCGTAGCTAGCGCTTGGCCACGGCCGACGATTGCCGGGGATAGTCTCGAAAGCGTGCTGGAACGACTGGCTGCCCTCGATGACGAATTTCGCGAACTGGAAGCCAGGATGGCCGATCCAGACATCGCGGCCGACAACAAACGATTTGTCGAGATGTCTCGGCGTTATTCGGCGCTCGGCGAAATCGTGGCCCTCGGAGCTCAACTACGCCAGCGCCACGAAGACATCGAGGTCGGCAAGGAGCTTTTGAGTGAAGCCGATGCCGACGAGCGGAGCGAGTTGCGGTCGGAGATAACCGCAGCCGAATCCGACATTGCTCGTCTTGAGGAGGAGCTGAAGGTTCTGCTTCTCCCGAAGGACCCGAACGACGGTCGCAACGTGATCGTTGAAATTCGGGGTGCCGAAGGTGGCGAGGAAGCGAACCTGTTCGCCCGCGACCTGTTCGAGATGTACAAGTCATACGCCGCCGACCGGGGTTGGGGGTTCGAGCTGATGAATTCCAGCGTCTCGGATCTCGGCGGATTCGACGAGGTCACCTACACACTCAAGGGTGACGAGGTCTGGACCAGGATGAAGTTCGANNACCGGGTGCAGCGGGTCCCGGTCACCGAATCGCAGGGCCGCGTGCACACATCGTCGGCCACCATCACCGTGCTACCGGAGGCCGATGAGGTCGACATCACGATTGACATGAACGATCTGCGCTTCGATACCTACCGCTCCTCCGGCGCCGGCGGCCAGCACGTCAACACAACCGACTCAGCGGTCCGTGTCACCCACCTTCCAACCGGTGAAGTCGTTTCGATGCAGGACGAAAAGAGTCAGCTGCAGAACCGTGAACGGGCCCTGAAGGTCCTGCGGTCGCGGCTGCTGCAACGGGAGGAGGATCAGCGACGGGAAGAGGCTTCGGCCGCTCGCCGCGATCAGACCGGTAGCGGTGGTCGCTCGGAGAAGATCCGCACCTACAACTTCAAAGAGAATCGGGTCACCGATCATCGGCTCGGGCTGACGATCCACAAGCTCGACCGCATCCTGGCCGGGGAAATGGGCGACATCAGTGATGCCCTCGTGCTCGATGAGCGGGCCCGGCAGCTGCAGGAAGAATCCGAGTCCGACTAGCCGGAGTCCGGTTAACTCGAGTTGAGTCGATCGAATTAGGTAGATACTGAATAGGAATTGCGATGGTCAGCTGGAATGAACTGGTCAGCGAGGCTCAGGCCAGGTTCGAGAAACTCGAGGTTCCCGAACCGGCGGTTAGTGCCCGATGGATTGGCCGTCAGGCCACCGGCGCCGATGCCGCCGAATGGCTCGAGATCGCCGACCGGCCAGCAACCAAACGACAGGTTGCGTCGTTCGATCGAATGGTCGAGAGGCGCTGTGAAGGCGAACCGCTGCAGTACGTGTTGGGGAGCTGGGGGTTTCGCACCCTCGATCTGTTCGTCGACCGTCGGGTTCTGATCCCGAGGCCGGAAACCGAGACCGTGGCCGAACGAGCCCTGGCCGAAACCGACCGGGCGCTGCAAGAGTCGCCCGATGGGGTGGTCGTCGACCTGGGTACCGGCTCCGGAGCTATCGGCCTTGCCATCGCCGTCGAACGTCCGGGCACCGAGATTTGGCTGACCGATGTGTCGGCCGAGGCGCTGCAAGTCGCTCGAGCCAACCTGGCGGGCACCGGACGAGCAGGCGGCACGGTGCGGTTGGCCGAGGGTGATTGGTTTGGTGCTCTACCGTCCGAGCTCGTCGATCGTGTGGCGGTGGTGGTGTCGAACCCGCCGTATGTGGCGTCGCCCGATGATCTGGAGCCCCAGGTCGCCGCTTGGGAGCCGATCTCGGCACTGGTGGCCGAAGAAGCGGGCACCGCTCACCTCGTGCGCCTGATCGATGAGGCCCCTCGTTGGCTGATCGCTACCGGTTCGCTGGTGCTTGAAATGGCACCGGATCAGGTCGATTCGATGATGGATCGGGCCGCTGAACGGTTCGAGCAGATCGAACAGATCGACGACTTGGCCGGCCGAGCCAGGGGTCTGGTAGCACGTTTTCCTCGCAACGGAACCTGATCTCGGTGGACCGACCCAGTTAGCGGTCGATAGGGTTTGCTATCCAAGACAGGTGCCAGGGGGATCTCCAATGTTCGGACGAAACAACAAACTCGACACAGCGTGGCTCGGATCGTTGGGCTTTTTCGAAGGCTTCACCAACGATGAGCTAGGTTTGGTGTCCGGCATCGGTGAGAAGATGGAGGTCGCCGCCGGCACCCAGATCATCGATCAGGGCCGCGTTGGCGACTCCTGCTACGTGATCGTCGAGGGGCAGGCTGCGGTCTACATCCGCGGCGAGTTCGTCACCTCGGTCCAGTCGGGCTCGATGGTTGGCGAAATGGCTCTGGTGGAACACCGGCCTCGGAACGCATCGGTGATCGCCGAGACCGACATGGTGCTGGTCTCGTTTGGCACCAGCGAATTTCGCAAGCTGCTCGATGGAAGCCCCAACGCCAGCGAGCGGGTTCAGGCCATGCTCAACGCTCGCCTCCGGGAAAACGAAGCACGCCAAGAATAGGTACAGGAGTAAGCGATACCCTGTTCGCCATGCGCATCGCCGTAGCTTCCGACCATGCTGGTTTTGAACTAAAAGAGCTCATCGCCGGCCATCTCAAAGCGGGTGGCCACGAGGTGGTCGACCTGGGCACAAACGACACGACCTCGGTCGACTATCCGGACTTCGGTGCTGCCATCGGCAAAGCGGTCGTCGCCGAACAGGCCGAGCTGGGCGTTGCCATCTGCGGCAGCGGCATCGGCATATGTATTGCTGCCAACAAGATCGAGGGCGTTCGGGCTGCCACGGTGCACGACGTAACCTCGGCCAGGATGACTCGGCTGCATAACAACGCCAACATCATGTGCCTCGGCGAGCGGTTCATCGGCCAACAGGTTGCGCTCGATTCGGTCGATGCTTTCATCTCCGCCGAGTTCGAGGGTGGCAGGCACGCGCGCCGGGTCGACAAGATCGCCAAGCTCGAGCGGTAGCTACCGCAGGTAGTAACCCAGAAAGCCGGAAACCTAGAAACCCCGGCGGAGGTCCGCGGCTGCATCGGCTCGGCTGCTAGCGTCGTCCTCGACGATGAGGCCCGTTTTGATGTCGTACCTCGTTGTCGCGGCGGTCGCTGCTGTCGTGACACTGGCACTGGTCCCCCTCGTTCGGCTCATCGCTCAAGCGACAAACTTGTTGTCGCTACCCGACTCCCGCCGCCTTCATGAACGTGCCACACCGTTCCTCGGTGGGGTTGCGATGTATGTGGGATTCGTTGTCGGCTTCATCGTTGCCTGGAGCTCCGGCTGGTTCGAAGCGACGTTTAGCAGCTCCACAGAACCGCTGGGGGTGCTGCTGGGGGCCACCGTCGCTTGCCTGGTTGGACTCATCGATGACGTGAAGGACATCTCGGCGCCAGCCAAGACGGCCGGGCTCAGCCTGGCCGGCGTGCTGCTGGCCGTCGGTGGGGTCAGCATCATCTGGTTTCGCATTCCCTTCCTCGACGTCTTTGTTCTGCCCTACGACCTGGCACTGCTGTTTTCGGTGATCTGGCTGCTCGGCATGGCAAACGCCGTCAACTTCATCGATGGTCTCGACGGTTTGGCGGCCGGGATCGTCGGTATCGGCGCGGCGGCGTTTCTGCTCTACGGGTTCAGGCTCGGCCAGGTTGAACTCCTGCTGGCAGGTAACATCGGCCCGCTTGTCGCCGCGCTGGTGCTTGGCATCTGCGTCGGCTTCCTGCCGTGGAACGTACACCCGGCCCGGATCTTCATGGGCGACAGCGGGAGTCTTCTGTTGGGAACTCTGATGGCCGCTTCGACGATGGCCGTTGGCGGTCGAACCCCCGATCCGTTTAGCGGGCAGACATTTTTCTTCTACGCCCCGCTGGCCATCCCGCTACTGATCCTGGGCGTCCCCATTCTCGACACCGCGTTCGCCATTATCAGACGAGCGACTCACCGGCAGGGTCTGGCCACCGCGGACAAGGACCACCTGCATCACCGGCTGGTGCGTTTGGGGCATGGCCATCGCCGTAGCGTCGGCATCCTCTGGGCGTGGACCGCGTTACTTTCGGCCTTTGTGCTTTACCCGACCTACAACGAAGGCAAGGGCGATGCCATCGTGCCGATGGGGGTTGGAGCGTTGGCTTTGGCACTGTTTACGCTGTTCCATCCCGGTATTCAGGCCGAACGTCTCAGTTCCAGTCGTGAGCGGGCTGCGAGGTTGTCGAACGTCGAAATCGAGTTGTCCGGCGAGCCTCCGCTCGACCCTGATGGCGAGCCTGCGGCGCCGGTGGCGAAGGAAACGACGATCGATCTTGCCGAAGGCGTACGGGTGGTTCGTCCACCGAAGCGTCGTCCGATCGAAGTGCTACCGAGGGCCAATCTTGATAAACGGTGATGATCAACGCCCAGACAGATCACCGAGGCCCTGGTTTGGTGGGCTTTCGGCTCGACCACCTGTCGGTCGCGGGCTGTCGTCGCTTCGCCATGGTCCTCGGGTTGCGTCAAACCGGGCCACTATCTATGGTTTCCCTCGGTGCTTGGGTTTATCAACGTTAACCCGGCGCCGTGGGTGTCTCCGTCGGAGTCCCGTTCCAGAGGTTCTTGGTGTCGTACCCAAGAACACGCTGAGGGCGGTTGCCCAACACCGGTATCAAGTCGTACGAGGGCAACGTGGCTGTCGATAATCCCCACATGGGTAAAGACCTTGGTCAAAGTACCGGTGGCTACGATCTCGTCCTGACCGGTGTGGTGTTCGCCCTTGCTGGGCTGTGGCTCGACAAGCGCTTCGGATTTACCCCTGTTCTGACGATCGTGATGACCGTCGTTGGTTTCACCGGATCCGTGCTCAACATCTACTACCGGTACAACCGTGAGATCGAACGGCTCGACGCCGAGACGGCCGCCCTGCGCGCCGCGGCGATCGACGGGTCAAAGAAGAACGCTTCCAATGGTCGCGCTTCCAACAACGCTCTTGAAAATGGTGCCGGACGATGAGCTACACGCCGGGCATCGAAGATTCGACGCTTCCGCCGATCGCCACGATCGGCGCACCATCGATCGAGCCGTCGCCCGCCGCGGCCATCGCTCGCGACATGGTTCGGCGTGGCATGTACGTTCTGCCGGTAGCGATGGCGGTCACCGCCCTGGTCGGCGATCGCAACGACGCCCTCTCGGTTGGCTATGGCATGGTCGTCATCATGGCCAACTTCCTATTATCCGCATATTTGTTGGTGTGGGCCGCCAGGATCTCGCTGGGCTTGGTAGCCTCAGTGGCGCTTGGTGGATACGCGATGCGGTTGGCGCTTGTCTTTGTGGCGGTGTGGCTCATTAAGGACACTTCTTGGGTCCGGATGATCCCGCTTGGCATTACGATTATCGCAACTCATCTCGGGCTGCTGGTGTGGGAGCTGCGCCATGTTTCGGCAACGTTCGCTCACCCTGGCCTCAAACCATCGTCTGGATCTAACTTCGGGCGAGGTTCGAAACCGGCTGCGGGGTATCGCCCCAAACGCCAAGTGAAAAAGTCCCAAAAGTAAAATCCAGGCAACAAGCTAGAAATCGAAATTACTGCAAACTGATCTGCAATCCGGAACTACCGACAAGCGATCGAGGGTGTGAGGAAAACACCCCAGCGATTGTCACCGTTCCAAAACAGATCGCCTGACTGCATGTCAGACGATCTGCCTGACGAGACAATCGATCAAACGCTGCTGATGAAGGAGCCCGCTTCGTGTTCGGACTCGAATACCCCCCAATTGGAAACCTGATCGAATGGCCGGACTACTTCGGCGAGGGTACGTTCTACGGTTTCAACAAGATCGGCATGATCAGCCTGCTGGCCATGCTCATCCCCACGGTGTTGTTCCTGCTGGCCAAGAAGGACCTAGTCCCTCGCGGCGCGCAGAACGTCGTTGAGAGCACGGTCGAGTTCGTTGAGAATCAGGTCATCCTGCCGGCGATCGGCCCCGATGGTCTTCGCTACATGCCACTGCTGCTCAGCATCTTCCTGTTCGTATTCTTCGGAAACATCTTCGAGGTCATCCCAACGTTCCAGATGCCAGCAAACGCCCGCATGGCCAATCCTGCCATCTTGGCGCTGATTGTGCTGGTCACCTTCGTGGTGATCGGGTTCAAACACCACGGTCTCACCTACCTCACCGACATCGTCTGGCCTCCCGGCGTGCCAACGGCCCTCAAGCCGCTGGTCGGGCTCATCGAGTTCCTCTCGGTCTTCATCCTCCGGCCCTTCGGCCTGGCGGTCCGTCTCTTCGCCAACATGCTCGCCGGTCACATTCTGCTGGTGACGTTCGGTGTGCTGTGTATCGCACTTTGGCAGCGGGGCCCGCTGGCCGCCATCTTGCCCTTCAGCTTCGCCATGCTGGTTATCCTCACCGCCTTCGAGATGTTCGTCTCCTTCCTGCAGGCATTCGTATTCGCCCTGCTGGCAGCGGTCTACATCGACACCTCGCTCCACCCGGCCCACTAGGCCCCAGCAACATCGAACACCGCAGTATCGAACACCGCACTATCGAAACACTGCAATAAACAAGCACAGCAATAACAAGTAGTAACTAGCAATACAGATCTTCGTTATCGGTCTTGCCCCCGGGCAGGTTCCAACAGCAAGAATCCCGTTCCGACGGGGCTATTAGAACCCCCGCTCGCAGCGGGACACGTAACCCCCGCCGAAGGGCGGGACTAATAAACAGGAGAGCAACCTCTAATGAGCGTCCTTGCAATTGCAGCTCAAACTCTGGAATTGGCCGCTGAGGCCGCCGATGGCGTTAGCGCAGACGACCAGAAAGCCATCGCAGGTGCCGCTGGCGCCGGTATGGCTTACGGTCTCGCAGCCATCGGCCCCGGTATCGGCATTGGTTACCTCGTCGGCCAGGCCGTTCAGGCCATGGCCCGTCAGCCCGAAGCCGCCGGTGCGGTTCGGACCAACATGTTCCTGGGTATCGCCTTCACCGAGGCCCTGGCCCTTATCGGCTTCGTGGTCTTCATTCTGCTCAAGTTCGCCTAAGGAGCCACAATGCTCTATCTGCTACTTGCGGCCGAAGAAGGCGCTGAAGAGGCAACATCCAACCCGATCCTCCCGGCTTCAAATGAGCTGTTCTGGGGAGCGATCTCGTTTGCTGCGCTCTACTTCCTGATTCGTTACGTGCTGTTGCCTCCGGTGCAGCGTGTGATGAACGATCGGGCAGCGACCTTGCAGGCCGACCGTGATGCGGCCGATGCCGCAACGGCCAAAGCGGCCTCCGCATCTTCTGAACTCGACGATCAGCTCGTCGGTGTACGTTCCGAAGCAGCGGCGATCATCGACGAGGCACGAACCGAAGCCGAGGCCGAACGGCAGCGACTTCTGGCTCGAGCCGAGCGCGAGGTCAGCGCAATGAAGGAAATCGCCGAGACGGAGATCGCTCGGGAACGGGAAGAGGCCATGGCCTCACTGCGACCGCAGGTTGCCAGCTTGGCGGTTGGTGCTGCGTCCAAGGTTATGGATCGGCAGATCAACCTCGATGCAGCTCGCCCCGTAATCGATCGTTTCCTGGACAATCCCAACTGAGGATCTGACGATGCACATTCTTTACATGATTGCGGCTGAAGAACCCAATGGCCGCCACCTCGCAGGTGACAGGAACGAGATCTACTGGGGAAGCGTTGCCTTCTTCATCGTTCTCGGTCTGATCATCTGGAAGGCCCTTCCGCTCATGGTTAACGCCATGCAGGCGCGTACGGCCAAGATCGAGGCGGAACTGGCAGATGCCAAGTCAGCCCGAGCAGCGGCAGAGCAAGCTCTGAACGCCAGCTCAGCTGAGTTGCCAGATGTCGGTGCCGAAGAGGCCAAGATTCGCTCCGAAGCCCAAGCCACAGCGGCCAAGCTCAAAGACGATCTCGCAGCTAAGGCCGAGGCCGAAGCCGAGGCGTTGAAAGAGCGTGGACGCAGCGATGTGACCAACCGGAAGCGTCAGGCCCAGGCCGACCTTGCGGCTGAGATCTCGTCGATGACTCGGAACTCGGCCGAAGCGCTGGTCAAAGCAGGTCTTGATGGAAGCTCGCAGAGCGAGCTGATCGAGAGCTACATCAACCAGGTAGGACAGATGTCATGAGCGCAGATCGAAACGCAGGCTACGCGGATGCTCTCCTCGCCGTAGCCCGAGCAGAGGGAAACCTCGAAACGACCAGGTCGCAACTCGGCGACGTCGCTCGTGCAGTCGAAGGCAACGAACAGCTTCGTTCCTCGCTGAGCAACAATCTTCTGCCAGCCGCTACTCGTGGCCAGATCGTTGATGATGTCCTCGGCGGTAAGACAACCGATACAACCCGGGCCCTTGTCGGCATGATCGTGACCGCCGGACGGGGCGGAGATCTAAGCGCAATCGTTTCGGCATTTGCCAACGCTGCTGCCGCTTCCAGCGGTAACCGGGTCGCCATCGTTCGAAGCGCCGTTGCGCTTAGCGACGATCAGAAGGCCCGACTAGCTCAGGCACTTAGCGCCCGAGCCGGCGCCCCTATCGAGCTTGAGAACATCGTTGACCCCGACGTGATCGGCGGCGCGGTGACCACCATCGGCGACACTGTCATCGACGGATCACTTCGTTCGAAACTCAACCAGATGCACGAGGCGCTCTAAAGCCTCGTTGCCACAAGCAACAGGGTCGGACTGAGGTTCGGCCACCCTCCAGCACTTCCAACCAATCCGCACCCGCTCTACCAGCACCTGCCTCCTGAGAAGAGAGAATCCTCCAAATGGCACTGTCATTCGATCCAAGTGAGATCACCAGCGCACTGCAAAAGAACCTCGACGACCTGCAGACCGACGTGCGTAGCAGCACGGTCGGCCGTGTAGCCGAGGTCGGGGACGGCATCGCCCGTGTCAGCGGCCTGCCGCACGCCGCGGTCAACGAGATGCTGCGGTTCGAAGACGGCACCATCGGCTTGGCCCTCAACCTCGACGAAGACACCATCGGCGCCGTTGTGCTCGGTAACGTCGACAGCATTGAGGAAGGCCAGGCTGTAGAGGCCACCGGCGAAATCCTCTCCGTTCCTGTCGGCGACGGTGTCATCGGCCGAGTGGTCAACATGTTGGGCGCTCCCATCGACGGCAAGGGTCCCCTTACCGGCGTTGAAGATCGCCGCATGGAGATTCAGGCTCCCGGCATCATCGGCCGCCAGCCAGTGCACGAGCCGGTACAGACCGGCATCAAAGCGGTCGACTCGCTGATCCCGATTGGTCGAGGCCAGCGTGAGCTGATCATCG
>JBOEHD010000075.1:0-14874 GCA_050633745.1 Acidimicrobiales bacterium | reverse complement strand
TCGAGAACGACATCGACATGATTGCGCTGTCGTTTGTTCGTTCTGCTCACGACGTTCGCCGGGTAGGTCTTGAGCCTGCACCTCGGGGCCCGCTGGTGGTGGCCAAGATCGAGACCAGGGCGGCGATCGAGAATCTCGACGGCATTATCGCCGAGTCCGGCGCGGTCATGGTCGCTCGCGGCGACCTGGGCACCGAGTGCAGCATCCAGGATCTGCCCCACCTGCAGAAGTCGATCATCGCCCGCTGTATCGCCCTCGGTCGTCCGGCGATCACCGCCACCCAGATGCTCGAGTCGATGATCACCGCTCCGTCTCCAACCCGGGCCGAGGCATCCGACGTGGCAAACGCGGTGTTCGACGGAACCAGTGCCGTCATGCTGTCTGCCGAGACCGCCATCGGCCGCGACCCAGCCCATGTGGTGGCCACAATGGCCAGCATCGCTCACCGAGCCGACCAGGAATTCAACTACGACCAGTGGGGTCGCCAGCTCAAGCGTGACCACCTGAGCGAACGACAGGCCGGCGACCTCGCGGTTACCGACACCATGACGCTCGCTACCTGGCAGGCCGCTCGGGAGATCGAGCCGGCAGCGATCTGCTGTATCTCTCGCTCCGGCTTCACGGTTCGGGCCATCGCCCGGTTCCGGCCTGAAGCTCCAATCCTGGGCTTCACCCCTGAAGATCGCACCATGCGACAGCTCACGATGAGCTGGGGCGCCACCCCGATCAAGATCGACCGGATCGATGACAACGTCACAACCGTGCACAACGTGCTTGAACTGGCAAAGGCTCAGGGGCACATCCGCACCGGCGACCTCGTCGCCGTGCTCGGCGGCAGCTCAGCCAGTGTCAACGCCACAGACACGTTGCGCATGGTCCGCTGCCCATAGAGCATGAATCGAACCTCGCGCCGATGAACCCAACCTTCCACCGATGAGTTCCTCGCCAATACAACGCATACTCGGTCGCGCCGGACTGACCTCGCTGCTCCCTGAACGGTTTCGGGAGCGCCGGGTGGCCTTTGTGCTCTCCGGAGGCGGTAACCTTGGAGCGATCCAAGTCGGGATGTTGCGGGCCCTCACCGAGGCGGGAATCACGCCCGACCTGATCGTCGGATGCTCGGTAGGAGCGATCAACGGAGCGGGTTACGCAGCCGAACCGAACATCGACGGTGTCGAACGGCTCGATCGACTGTGGCGCCGCATCGCCGAGGGCGATCCCGACCTGATGCCGTCACGGTTCATGCCGGTCATCGCCCAGATGGCCCGAAAGGGTGAAGCGCTCCACGAACAGGACCGCCTGGAAGAGCTGCTCGACGATGAGCTGATCACCAAGACGTTCTCGGGGCTAAAGGTGCCGTTCGCCTGTGTGGCAACCGACCTGGAATCGGCCTCGGAGTACTGGTTCGACGATGGTCGCCTAGTCCCAGCGTTGTTGGCTTCGGCCGCGCTTCCCGCGGTGTACCCCGCGGTTGAGCATCGAGGGCGCACCTTTATCGATGGTGGGGTGCTGAACGAGATTCACACCGCCCAGGCGCTAGCGATGGGGGCCACCGACCTCTACCTCCTGCACGTTGGGCACCTCGAAAACCGTGACCATGACGTGCAACGACCATTCGATTCGGCGATGCGGGCCTACTGGACCGCCCGCCGTTTTCGGTTGGCCGAAGATCTTGGCCGGGTTCCAGAAAACTGTGTCGTGCATCGGCTGCCTGCGGGGAGCAATCCCCGGCTGCGTTTCGATGATTTCAGTCAGGCCGCTGAATTGGCAGACCTGGCCTACGACGCGTCCGTGGAGTATTTGCGAACCGGGCACTCACCCGAGCCGGTCTCAGGCCCGGTCTCACCGCCGGAAGAGCGCGACGAGACCGGTGAACTTGGCGACCTCGACGAACGGGTTGACGGATCCAGGGACGGGACGGCAGACGAGAGCGATTCCTCGCAGACCGAAACCGATGCCGAGTCCGAGTCCGGTTCCCGTGCCTTCTACCGCTGGGCTTCATCGGCCGGTCGCTCCGAACAGCCACCGGGATGGGAAGAGTCGACCTCCTAGCAAAGAGCGACAGATCAACAGTCGAGAGCGACAGATAACAGCCGAGAGCGACAGATCAACTGCCGGGCGCGATTCATCGGCAGCTTAAAGACAATCGAGCATCACGACCGGCGGCCAATAGCCTGGTCGGATGTCGAACATCAACCTCAGTACCGGTGGTTTGCCGGAAACAGTTCTTGACCGCGAGCCGACCCCGGTTCTTGAGCGACTGGCTGCTGCCTTGGCGCTGCAACCGGATGAGCAGCGAGATGCAGTCGCCGCCGTCGTCGCCGATCATCCTCGCTTCCTCGACGGCTGGGCCCGGCTCGGTGACCTGGCGAGGGATCCGATCGAGGCATACTCCGCCTACCGGGTCGGCTATCACCGCGGCCTCGATCGGCTGCGGCAGAACGGCTGGCGGGGCTCCGGCTACGTGCGCTGGGAGCACGAAACCAATCGAGGTTTCCTCCGGGCACTCGACGGCCTTAGGAAGATGGCCGACACCATCGGCGAGCGAGACGAAGCCGATCGCTGCCAAACCTTCCTACTCCAGCTCGATCCGGGCTGGGATCCGTCGGTTCTCGAGAGCTGAGAGCCGAGAATCATGCAGGGGGAGCCAACGCCTGCGTATCGGCCGATCGTCGGAGCGGTGCTCTGCGGCGGCCGATCATCGCGCTTTGGTTCGGACAAGGCTCTCGCCGACGCCGGGGGACGGCTACTCGGTCAGACGGTGGTCGACGCGCTCCGTGAAGCCCTTGTCGACCCGGTCGTGGCTATCGGCGGTAGCGCCGGTCCAACGCTCGGTCTGCCGACGGTGCCAGACCTCCGACCGGGCGATGGCCCGCTCGGGGGCTTGGCCACCGCTCTGCTGTGGGCCAAAACAGGGCCGGTAGTGGTCGTGCCCTGCGATCTAGTGCTGCTGCAGGCAGCCCATATCGAGGCTGTCGTCGCCGCTGCTCGGCGCCATGAGGGCCACGTCGTGGTGGCCACGGTGCTCGGCGAGCCGCAGGTGTCGCTGGCCTGTTGGCCGGCCGAACGGGGCCGTGAGGTGCTGAAGCTGCTCGATGCCGGGAAGCGGCGTTTCTACGACGCTCTCGACCAACCCGAGTGGGTTGGGGTTGAGTTGCCGGCCGACGCAATCAGCGATGCCGATACCCCTGAGGATCTTGAGCGTATACTCAATCGCCCCGCCGGATAGAGCGATCTGCTATGGTAGCGTCTGGTGGATTACCGGGCCCTGACGACGTCACTTTCGACGGTAGCGGACAACCGGTTCAGCATGGGAACTTGAGTAAGTTCAGGCGGGCCCACTCGCTGCCAACCACCCACCACACCGACGTGCATACTCTCGTATCAACTGACAAAGAACTCGACGATCTCGTGGCTTCAGCGTGCAACGCTGATCGCTACGCCATCGACACCGAATTTCATCGCGAACGCACCTATTTCCCCCAGGTTGCGTTGATCCAAATGGCGTGGGATGACCAGCTGGTCTTAATCGACCCGTTGGATGTCGATCTGAAGCCGCTGGCGAAGCTGCTCGAGGGCGATGGGCTGTGTGTGGTTCATGCGGGGGTACAGGATCTCGAAGTCCTCGATCTCAGCTGCGGGACCATACCGAAGCGGATATTCGACACTCAGATCGCCGCTGGTTTTCTTGGCGTGCCTACCGCGTCGTTGAGTTCGCTCCACGATCGCTTCCTCGGTTTCAGCCTGCCAAAGGGCGATCGGCTGACCGACTGGCTCCGTCGCCCGCTCACCGAAGACCAAATGAAGTACGCGGCGTCCGACGTCGAGCATCTTCTGAAGCTCACCGACATCCTCCAGGGCCAACTTGAAGACCTGGGTCGTGTGGAGTGGGCCTTTGAGGAATGTGAGCTGCTGAAGGATCGGCCTCGCAATCGTAGGGTGCCCGAGGATGCTATTTTGCGCATCAAGGAAGCCCGTTCCCTCAAAGGGCAGGCATATCGTGTGGCTACAGCAACCGCGGCGTGGCGTGAGCAGCGGGCCGCAGAGTCCAATACGCCGGTCCGGCAGGTCCTGTCCGATCTAGGCATCGTGGCTATCGCTCAGCAGGCTCCGACGACGACAGACAAGCTGCGAGGGCTGCGAGGCGTCGAATCGCGCCACCTTCGGGACGGCGCAGACAACGAAATCCTCACCGCGGTGCAGGTCGGTATTCGCATGAGTCCCAGCGAGCGACAACCGCCGAGGGCTCCAGAGCTGCCGAGACACCTCCGTCCGGTGGTGACATTGGTAACAGCATGGATCGCCCAGCTGGCCCGAGATCACCAGCTAGACCCCGCTCTGCTTGCTACCCGCGCCGACGTGGAGTCACTGCTCAAGAAAGACCCGGAAAGCCGTCTAACAAAGGGCTGGCGCCAGGATTTGGTCGGAAAGCCGATCGCCCAATTAGTGGGCGGCGAGGCAGCCGTAGCCTTCGATGGAGACGGCAATCTGGTGTTGGAGGCAAGAAGCGGGAAGTCACTGCCGACGTAAAGGGTCGACCAGACCCCGGTTGGGAGCGACTAGCATTGTCGATGGCGCCGTTTCGCTAAAAAGGGTTAAAACGGCGTAGACTTGGAACGAGAACGAGTGTGCTGAGGCCTCGGTGGAACCCGGAAAACGGGTCTTGGGTCCCCAGCCCCCAAGAATTTGCAGGAGTGTCCCATGAAGAAGGGGCGTCATCGTAGGTACGAAGAAGCTAGAGCGCTAAAGCGCTCACACGACGGAGACGACATTGAGTCGCTCATGGATCGTCTTGACGATGATCCGTTTGATTTGCCGACCACTGAAGAGGCTGGCAATTTCGACGATGAAGTAGAGGATGTCGAAGCGGTCGAGTAGCCGCTCTCCTTCACTAGCTCTTCCAGGCTTCTGCGGTTTCTTGCAGACTTCCTGCCGTTTTATTTTCCTTCGGTCTCATCCAGAATCTCGCCGAGTTTGACGATCTCGGACTCATAGACAACTCCGATGAAGTTTCCGCCGTCGTCGGTCACCGCAAGCTGATCGGTGCCGGCGTTGTCCATTGCCGCCACCACGTCGCGTAGGGTCCAGGACGGCCGGGCTGTCGGGGCGTCGGTCACCATGATCTCGTCGATGGTGTGGTCTTCCCAGTGGTCTCGATCGATGGTCGAAACATCGTCGACAGAACACAGACCTTTGTAGTTTGCGCCGTCGACAACCGGTACTACCCGCTGACGCCGACCAAGAGCGTGGACCCACACAAACTCCGAGACCGTGGCATCCGATGGCACCGTCAGAACGTCGGTTGTCAGCGCGGAGATAAGCGGCAGAGCAAATCGTTCTTCGAGGTGACCCAGCCGCTCCACCCGTTGGGCTGAAGACACCGACGAGGCTCCGGCCACGAGCTGCGAAACGGCGGCTGCGATCAGAGCGGGGACGACAGCGGTGCCGCTGCTCGACTCGGCGACGAACATGACCGCGGCGATCGGGGTTCGGTAGCCAGCGCCGAGGAAGGCCGCCAGCCCCAGAATCGGCCAGATGGTGTCGTCTGTAACCCAGTCCAGCATGATCAGGCCATCGCCGACGATGCTGCCGAGAATGACTCCCTGGACCGCCAACGGGATGAACAGCCCGCCGACACCACCGGCGCCAACGGTCGTAAGGGTGGCCACGGCGCGGAAAACGAACAGCATGCCAAGCAGCCAGAGGGCGTGATCGCCGGTTAACCACTCGACAACCCCAAAGCCGGGGCCGAGCGTCAGCGGCTCCTCAAACAGCCGATCAGCGGCTACAGCCAGCACCCCAAGCACGATGCCACCGCCGATGGCCAGCCGCCATGGAGACAAGCGCTTGCCTAGCACCTTGGCTTCTCTGGTTGCCCATGCGAAGAGCCGGCCGCCGAAACCGGCACCGATGCCGATAGCTACGGCGCCAGCCAGCTCACCCGCCCCGAGATCGGCACGATAGGCGAATCCCCAGTCGGTACCGCCGTCGATAAATGGCATAGCGGCGAAGGTAAGGAAGCTCGCTGCCGAGGCCATGAGCGATGGCAGCAGCGCCCGATGGGCGATGTCATCACGGTATGGCGACTCCAAGGCGAAGATGAGGCCTGTCGCTGGCGCCTGGAATAGAGCCGAGACGCCTGCCGCTGCACCGGCGGTGAGTAGCAGTTTGGCCGCGTCGCGGCCCAAGAAGCGTTCGAGACGGGTATGGATTTGCAGGCCGATGGCCGAACCCATGTAGATCGAGGGGCCTTCAAGCCCGAGGGCGCCGCCGAAACCGATCGTCGCCGCGCCGCCGAGCAGCCGGGCCCGGAACGGCGCCATGGAGAAAGCCGGCGACCGGGCATGGAACTCGCTGATGTACTCCTCCGATGTCGAGGGGGTACAGCCTTCTCCAAGCTTGAGCAGGATGGCGGTCGAAATCAGCAAACCGACCAGTGGTGCACCGGCCTGTAGGTAGAGAGGCCAATGCAGGGCCCGCTCCAGCAGCAGCTCGATAACCAGGTAGTCGAGTACCGCGACGGCGGCACCGACGGTCACCCCGACGCCGATGGCTGCTGCCAGTAGGCGACTGGGCCGCCCGCCGGGCAGAAGCATCGCCAGACGTTCTCTAGCTACGACAGACCAGGATTTAGGCAATTGTTATCGAGGTCTCCGGGGTTATCGAGGTCTCCGGGGTTATCGGGGTCTCCGGGTTGAGCGGTGTCTTCGGGTTGAGCGGTGTCTTCGGACGATCTGAGATCTCAAGCAACGTCACCGGCACTTCTGAGCGTCGCCGGTCGAGTTCGGCGGCGAGCTGTCCGTAGACCTCGTGGCCTACCATCTCAAGGAGTTCCTCTTTTGACGTCTGGTACAGCGGTGCCACCGCCGAGTAGGCGGGGTCGGTGTCGATACACCACCAGTGGAACTCATCGCCGCCGGGTCCCCAGTCGCGGCGTTCCCAGGCTCGCACCAGGATGGTTTCATGCCCGTATTCGTCCTCGTGGATGTCGAGGTGGATCGGTACCTGCCAACACACATCTGGCTTCCAGTCGAGCGGACGTTGGTTGTGTTTGACCGCAGCCTGGTGCAGGGCGCAACCCGATCCACCGGCGAAACCCTCGCGGTTGAGGAAGATACAGGCGCCGTCGACCTTGCGGGTGACCCAGTCACCGTCTTTCTTCTGCTTCAACGGTCCACCTTTGCGGGCTGCCCGTTCGGCGAATTGCCAATCCTCTTTGGTTAGCAACGCAACGTATTCGGTTACCGATTCACGATCTTCGTCGTCGACGAAGTGGGCGCCGTGGGTGCAGCAACCCATCGTTCCTGTCGGGTCAGGCTCTTCGGTTATCGACTCACAGCCGCCACCGTAAATGCACTGATAGTCAGATAGGAAGAAGGTGGTATCGAACAACCAGGTGGCCTTGTCACCGGGATCCTCAATCGAGAACCAATCATGTCCGTCTTGGGGCGGTCGCACCGACGAAGGTTACCCTGAACTTCGCCCACTTCTAGTCACCTTGGGGTACCTGGCCATGGAAAACCGGATCGCCGACATCCAACTGCGACTGAGTGCGATCAGCGAAGAGCTGACCGACATTTCTGTCGACCTTCTTCGCCAGGCGGTCGAAGCGGGCGAAGGTAAGCGACCACCGCTCGATAAGACGCTTGGCCAAGCCAGGAGAGCCGTCGACAAGGCGGCCAGGCTCCTAGAAGCGCGAGACCTCGCAGACTCGACAGACTGGGACTAGTCGTCTCCAATTGACGGGCCGACATCGTGAACCAGACCCGGAGCGGCCTTGGCTCCGACCTGGCCCCCAAGTTCGTTTATCCGGTGGATCAGGCTGATCAACCTTGTGAACGATCGGTTGTCGAACTGGAAGGCGAACCGCCACAGGTGGAGATGGTCATCATCGCGGCGCTCGGACTCGGTGGCCTCGATTGCTTCCATCGCACCGGTCTTGACGATGTCGCCAAACTCGGTGTTCAGCACCTCGAGCGAAGCGTCGTCGAGTGGCGACAGCAGGCGAAACACGAGGCGTTTGCCGACGAACCGGATCGAGTGGTAGCAGGAGTAGAACGAGCAGATGAACTCCACCGCCTCGTCCGGGTCGTGGGTATGGAGATAGAGGCCGGTGTCGTGTTCGGAGATCATGCCTCCGGCTAGAAGTTCCTCTTCGACGAATCTCTGCCACGACGACCAGTAGGTCGATTCGGCATGGTCGAGCAGCACGATCGGCACCGGGTAGCTTTTTCCGGTCTGGATGAGCGTCATCAATTCGAAAGCCTCGTCGAGGGTGCCGAAGCCGCCGGGGCACAGCACGAAGGCGTCGGTCTCCTTCATGAAGGTCAACTTCCTGGTGAAGAAGTATCGGAAGGTAGCGAGCTTCTCGTTTCCCTCGATGACCGGAGCGGCGGTCTGTTCGAAGGGCAACACGATGTTGACGCCGAAGGAGTTTTCCGCGCCGGCCCCTTCGATACCTGCCGACATGATTCCGGGCCCGGCCCCGGTGATGGTCATCCACCCTCTGGCCGCGAGACGTTCCCCAAAGACCTTCGTGAGCTCGTAGTCGGGATGGTCGGGTTTGGTCCTGGCGGAGCCGAAGATCGTAGCCTTGGCGTTCTGGCTGTAAGGCGAGAAGACTCTCCAGGCGTTGAGCATCTCGACCAACGACTGGCTGGCGATCTTGAGTTCCAGCCGATCGATCTCGGCCCGATCCATATCGAGCGCGGTCACGATCAGCGACCGAACAAGATCATCGTTTGCGTCGGTGCCGACGGTGGCGATGAGCTCGCTCAGCAGGCGGTCAACCGATTCATCGCCGTAGTGAGGACGTGGTCTTGGGGCTGCCATCGAGCCGATGGTAGCCAACCGCGGCCGCCGGTCGGCGACACCTCCATGAATAGGAAAGAATCGCTGGGCTAGCCGGCAGGTTGCAGGCTCCGAGAACCGTCGACCGGCTGGTACAGCGTGGTTCGCTGAGCGAGGTTCCGCCCTACCGACTCGACGACGTCACGGAAGTCGTCTGGGGTCACGTTTGTGCCGTGTGCGGCTCCAGCGGCCCGAGAGATGTTCTCGTCCATAAGGGTGCCGCCGAGATCGTTGCAGCCGGCCTGGAGCAGCTGACGCACGCTCCCGAAGCCGATCTTGACCCAACCGGACTGGATGTTGTCGATATAGCCGCGGTACACGATGCGGGCCACGGCATGGATCAGCAGGTTCTCCCGGAACGTTGGGCCTCGGCGGGCCTTGTTCTGGAGGTAGATCGGTGATGCCATATGCACGAAGGGCAGCCCGACAAACTCGGTGAAGCCTCCGGTTTCGGCCTGTAGATCGCGGGTCAGCAGGAAGTGCTTGGCCCAGCTCTTCGGCTGTTCGACGGCGCCGAACATCATGGTCACATTTGACCGAAGGCCGACAGAGTGAGCGATGCGATGCGCTTCAAGCCACTCTTCGGTGTTGATCTTGTCCGGGCACAGGATCTCTCTGACGTCATCGTCGAGGATCTCAGCCGCGGTACCCGGCAGCGAGCGCAGCCCGGCGTCCATGCAGCGTCGCAGGTAGTCGGCCAGGGGCTCGCCGAGGCGTTTAGCTCCCTCGGTGACCTCAAGGGCCGTGAAGCCGTGCACGTGGATGTCTGGGGCTACATCTTTGACCGCTTGGCAGACGTCGATGTAGTAGTCGCCGTCGAAGTCGGGATGGATACCGCCCTGCAAGCAAACCTCGGTCGCACCCATGTCCCACGCTTCAACCACTCGTTCCTGCATCTGTTCCAGGGTCAGCAGGTATGGCTTGCCTCGAAGGTTGAGGCTTAGTGGGCCCTTTGAGAAACCGCAGAATCGGCACTTGAACGTGCATACGTTGGTGTAGTTGATGTTGCGGTTGACCACGTAGGTCACCGTGTCGCCGACGATTTCTTGCCGCAGCTCATCGGCCAGGTTCGCTATGGCTGACACCTCGGGCCCGCGGGCGGAGAACAGCGTCATCAGCTCATCGAAACCGACCTCTTGGCCAGCCCGGACTCCGTCGATGACTTCGCGTACGGCGCCGGTGGCGACGGCCTCGCGGTCGATCAGGTTTACCGGGTCGACCGGTGCTCCTGAATACCACTGGGTTGAACGGTCACCGATCTGGATTACGTCGGCGCCGTCATCGCCCTTCTTGACGAACTCGGTCTTCTCTGGGAACACCGCCCCTGGATCGTCGCGGCCCAGTCCTTCGGAGTCGGAGCGATCGAGCACCCGGAACCGCATGTCGTCGTCGAGCCAACGCTGTGGGTCGAGCGCGAACTCGGGGTAGATCGTTAGCCGCGGGGCCAGCACAAAGCCCCGCTGCTCTGTGACCTCGCGCAGCCGATCTAGATCGGGCCAGGGCCGTTCGGGGTTGACGTGGTCGGCGGTGATCGGTGAGACCCCGCCCCAGTCATCGATACCGGCATCGAGCAGTACGCCGAAGTCCTCGGTGAGGTTGGGCGGTGACTGCAGGTGGATCGAGGTGGGCAGAATCAGCCTGGCTAGAGCGATGGCCCGATGGAAGGCTTCGTCTGGGCAGGGATCGGACTTCCACATTGCCGTGCCTGCCTTAGGCAGGAAGTTCTGAACGATAACCTCTTGCACGTGGCCGTGGCGTTGATGGGACTCGGCGATGGCCACCAGGGCATCGACTCGGTCTGACTCGTTCTCGCCGATGCCGACGAGGATGCCGGTGGTGAACGGGATGGCTAGCTCGCCGGCGTGTTCCAGGGTGGCCAGTCTGCGAGCCGGCACCTTGTCTGGAGCGTTGCGGTGACAATCGAGGTCGTCGCGGAGCGATTCGATCATCATGCCCTGGCTCGGGGAGGTCGACCGCAGCAAGCCCAACTCATCCGGGTGCAGGGCACCGGCGTTGGCGTGGGGGAGCAGGCCGGTCTCATCTCGAACTAGGCGACACATTGCCGCCAGGTAGTCGACCGTCGACTCGTAGCCGTTCTCGCTTAGCCACTCGGCGGCCGCCGGGTATCGCAGCTCGGGGCGTTCGCCGAGGGTGAACAGCGCCTCATGGCAGCCGGCTCTGGCTCCCTTCTTGGCGATGGCCAGCACCTGCTCCGGCGAGAGGTAGGGCGACTCGAGCCGTGCCGGCGGCTGAGCGAAGGTGCAGTAACCACACTGGTCTTGGCACAGCATCGTGAGAGGGATGAACACCTTCGGCGAGTATGTGACCCGCGAGCCGGTCGTGGCCGAGCGCAGCGTTGCCGCCCTCGACATCAACTCGGCGGTATCGAGCGCCATCAATGCGCTCCGCTCCGACGCCGATGGCAGAGCAGCTACTCCAAGGAGGTCGCCCCCTGCGCCACTGCTGGTGGCGTTATCGCTGGCGATGTTTCCGCTAGACATCCTGATTCCTCCCAGGGCCCGGCCGACTTCTGATCTGACCGGGACTGACTATTTCTTGACAACTTGGACACCGCACGGCCTGCTCAAGAGGCTGGCCGCAACGGTCATGAACTAGAACTGTTGGCGCTCCGTTTGCCGCATACCATCTGTCACCCCAGCGCATGATGGCGATCAGCGCGGGGGAAAGATCGGCGCCCTTTGCGGTGAGCCGGTAGTCGTACCGAACCGGTCGCTCCTGGTACGGCACACGCTCGAGTAGGCCGTGCTCGACCAACCGTGAGAGGCGGTCCGAGAGCAGGTTCTTGGCGATTCCTAGGTCCGCTTGGATTTCTCCGAAGCGGTGTCCGCCTCGGAATACATCCCGCAGGATCAGCAGGGACCAGCGGTCGCCGATGACATCGAGGGTTGCCGCGATGGAGCAAACGTCGGCCGTTTGACCGGTCTCGACACCATCGTCTGTGGTGTCGTGCTTTGCGCTTGAGATGTCTTGCGTTCCCATGACCCGACTCAACATAGGAGAGTCGGTTTACATTTGCAACTTAGCCCCGGCAAACCCGGTTCAAGCGAGGTGTCAGTCCGAGCGGGAAATGCTCACGGCAAAGTCGCCTGCGCTGTCGGTTAGCCACATCATCGGCGTCAAACCAACAGCCGTCAGCTCTGCTTCAAAGCCACTACGTCGGAACTTTGAGGAGACCTCGGTGCGCATGAGCTCGCCTGCGGCGAACTCGACATCGAGTTCCAGCGCTTCGATCCGGACCTGCTGATCGACTGTCGAATGCAGCAACATTTCGATCCACTCGTTCTCGGTGTCGAACCGAGCCACGTGATCGAAGCGGTCGATGTCGAAGTTGGCATCGAGTCGCTGGTTGACAACCTCAAGCACGTTCTTGTTGAACGCCGCGGTGACGCCCTGCGCATCGTCGTAGGCCCGCTCTAGGCGACCGATGTCTTTCACCAGGTCGATGCCGATGAGTGCAAAGTCGCCAGGCTTCTGCCGCTCGGCAATCGCCGACAGCAGCGCCTTGCGTTCGGTCGGCCGATAGTTGCCGAGTGTGCCGCCGAGAAACATCAGCAGCTGACGATCGCCAGATGGTAGGTATGGCAGATGGTGGTCGAAGTCTCCGACCACACCGTGAATCTGCAGACTGGGGTAACGCTCGGCCAAGCTGTCGACCGATGATCGCAAAAAGGCCTCAGAGACGTCGAACGGTACGAACCGTTCGATGGTGCCATCGAGCACCGCGGCATCGAGAATGGCCTTCGTCTTGTCCGAGGTTCCCGAGCCCAACTCGATGATGGTCTGAGCCTGGGTTGCGGCGATGATCTTCGACGCGTTATCGGTCAAGATTTCCCGCTCGGCCTCGGTCGGGTAGTACTCCTCTAGCCGGGTGATCTCGTCGAACAGTTCGCTACCGCGTTCGTCGTAGAACCACTTGGGCGGCAGCTCCTTTGGCACCGCGGTCAGGCCCGCCTCGACGTCGACCCGAAGCGCCTTGTCAACATCGTCCGATCCGAGGTGAACGTCGACGATCTTCTGGCCGCTCACTGATCCGACGCCAGTCGCAGGCCGCCGAATTGCCAGCGGGCGTTGGCGGGGAAAAAGTTTCGGTAGCTCGAACGAACATGGCCGTCGGGAGTGATTGCCGCTCCACCTCGCAACACCTGCTGATCGATCATGAACTTGCCGTTGTATTCGCCGACTGCCCCCTCGGCGGGCCGGAAACCGGGGTATCCGATGTAGGGGCTGGAGGTCCATTCCCAGACGTCGCCGTACAGCTGCCGGAGCGGGCTGGTGGTGGCTCCGGCGACGCCCTGACGATCGACGGCGGGGATCGGGTGAAGATGATCGGCGGGGAGCAGGTTCCCTTCGATCGCTGCCGGACGGGCGGCAACCTCCCATTCAGCTTCGGTCGGCAGGCGAGCGCCAGCCCAGCGGGCGTATGCGTCGGCCTCGTAGAACGAGACGTGAACGACTGGCTCGGCCGGATTGACCGGGCGCTCACCATCGAGGGTGTAGTGGAGCCAGGAACCATCGTCGGCGGCCCGCCAGTACGACGGAGCGTTCCAGCCCTCGGATTGGATCCGATACCAGCCATCAGACAACCAGAATTCGGGTCGTTCGTAGCCGCCGTCTTCCATAAAGACCAGCCAGTCGCCAACAGTGACGAGCCGGTCGGACAGCCGGTAGGGGAGCAGCAGCGTCTCGTGCGCCGGTTGCTCATTGTCGAAACAAAAGCCCGCTCCGTCGTAGCCGACCTCGGCCACGCCACCTTCGAAGTCGACCCAGGACCAGTCGGGGTTGTCGCTAACGATGCTCGGCGAGCCGGAGCGGTAAGGCGAGCGGACTACGGTCGAGGAGAGCATGTGTTTGATGTCCATCAACAGCAGCTCTTGATGCTGCTGCTCATGATGGAGCCCAAGGACGACGAGATCTCGCACCGCCGGGTCATCGAGACGAGATGACGCCAGAAGTGCTCGCATGCCATCGTCGACCCGCTGGCGGTAGTCGGCAACTTCGGCCACCGAAGGTCTGGTGATCAGCCCTCGTTGAGGCCTTGGATGGCGTTCGCCGACGGCCTCGTAGTACGAGTTGAACAGGTAGCCGTAGGTTGCGTCGGCTTCGTAGCCGGCCATGTACGGCGTTAGCAGAAAAGTCTCGAAGAACCATGTGACGTGAGCCCGATGCCATTTCGTCGGGCTGGTGTCGTCCATCGACTGCACAACCTGATCCTCCGGCGACAGCGGTTCGGCCAGTCGCTCGGTGGTGGATCGTACGTATTGGTACCTGGTGGCGAGGTCGAGATTACTCAGATCGCTACCGGTTACGGATGTGGGTGCAGCGGCGGCCGCGCTTGAAAAAGACAAAGTGAATCACGCTCCTGGGTAAATGAAACGTTCACTTTGCTCGGAGTATTCCGTCTACCCCGGTTTTTTCGAACGAACGTGCGACCGCGTGAATAGCGGTCGCACGTTTCGACGAAACAGCAACTCGGTTCCGACAAGTGCCGAAACCGGCCGTATTGCTAGCTCTTGACCATCTCCGCAGCCCGCTCGCCGAGGGTCGACAGCACGTCGGCGAATGCCTTCGAAAAGCTCCCAACGCCTTCGGCTTCAAGCTTGATTGCCACTTCTTCCAGATCGATTCCGAGCGCTGCAAGGTCGGCGACGACAACTTGAGCCTGCTCGGGATCGGCATCGACGGTTCTGGCCACGGTGCCATGGTCATCGAAAGCCAACAGGGTGCCGTCAGGCAGCGTGTTGACCGTGTCGGGGCCGATCAGGGTGTCGACATAGAGGGTGTCGGGGTAGGACGGGTCCTTGGTCGAGGTCGAGGCCCACAGCGGTCGCTGTACTCGGGCGCCCCTGGCGGCCAGCGCCTCCCACCGAGGACCGGAGAAGGTCTCGAGGAACTGCTGATAAGCCAGATGAGCCTGGGCGACGGCGGCTTTGCCCCTCAGCGCAAGCGCGTGCTCGGTGCCGATCTCGGTCAGTCGCCGGTCGACTTCGACGTCGACCCGGCTGA
>JBOEHD010000074.1:0-60160 GCA_050633745.1 Acidimicrobiales bacterium | reverse complement strand
CTTGGCTTCCATGCCGGTGAGGCGCTGCACAACCTTGCTTACCCCGGAAGCGTTTTGGCGACGCTGACTCATGACCCGAGCAAAGCGGGGTTGGCTGGGGATGAGATGCTTCGCTGCCCGGTCCATGGTGATGTCACCGTGGCCTTCGAGAAGGCTCATCAGGCCGGTCACTTTGTCCATGGTCTCTCGCTGTTCGGAGCTGGCGAACAGAGCGGCCAAGCCGCCGTCTTTCATCGACATGCCGTTGCCCGACTTTCGCTCAGCCATCGAGTCGCGGACCGCGTCGACCAGCCGTTTCGGATCGGGTTCGACGGTGTCGAGCAGCTCGTTGACCAGTGAAAGAAAGTAGGGGCGGAGCCAGGGCACACCGGTGAACTGAGCCCGGTGGGTGCACTCGTGGACCGCGATCCACAGCCGAAACTCGCGAGGTGGGAAGCCATAGCGCTTTTCGAGCGACAACACGTTTGGCCCGACGTAGTAAACCCAATCCTGATCTTCGGGACGTTCATCCTCGATGATCAGCAGATCGTATTGACCTAGTACCCGTCCCGACATCCAGCCCAGCAGAGCGCCGACTTCGGCACCTGCGAACTTGGGGCCGACAACACTGCCGACCTGACCGAAAGCGTCACCAACCGCGCCGGTGACCGGGGCGAGGGCGGTAGCGACCGGAGCAAGGGCGTCGCCGACCGGAGCCAGCACTCGACCGAGTGCGCTATCGGCGAAGGCGTTTTCGGAATCGACGGAATCGTTCTCGTCTTCGGCGCTGTCCATGCGACCGAGCAGCGGCCGGAGCATACGATCGAAGCTGGCGAGGTTGGCGTCGATCCAACCCATGCGGTCGGTCACCTTGGCCTTGGCCTGGCCAGACTGCGAATGGAGGCCGGTCTCGATTTGTACGAGTTCTTCGGCCTGGACCGTCAGCTCGAGCAGGTCGGCTTCGAGCGACTCGTGGTGGTAGCTGTCGGAGAAGGGCTCACGGCCAGCAATTCGACCGGCGACACTTCTGGCAAATTCCCAATCGACTTCGGCATTCACGCTGGTCCGCTCTTTTCTGTCTTCGTGGAGTCCGGCGGGTGCTGCCGACTAGGAGATAGCTCCGACTAGGAGATAACTAGGGCTTCTTCGGGTAACGAGGACTCTGAACCTTCGAGATGTAACCAGCGATGAGTCCGAGAGTTCCCAGGACCCCTCCGATCGCTAGGAAGAAACCAAGCCACCAATGCCATACCACTCCAGTAATCATGGGCGTCAGTGTAGGCGTGGCGAACCTGGAGTGGGCGAAGCGAGCAGAACCGTAACCGGTGCCGGCGAACGGCTACCAGGTTAGGAAACCGGCGAGCCAAGACCGGCCGGGAAAGACCGATCAGGAGAGGTCGGTTATGGCCCTGAATACCCGTTGGGGCAGATCGGCGGGAAGTTCGCTCTGGCAGCGGGTTCCGAGCAGATTCTTGAGGCCGGCCTGGAAGTGGTAGAGGTCATCGCACCCCCCACAATTATGCAGGTGGGAGGAAACCACCGACTGGCGATCCTCATCGAGGTAGCCATCCATGTATTTGTAGATTTCCTCCAACGATGGCTGACATCCAACCGGGCCCATGTCCGCTGAGCCGGTTGGCTGGGCGGACACCGCCTCGTTTACAGGTTCTGGTTCATTGGGCATCGATACAGGCTCGCTAGATCAAAGAACACGGGACGTCCGACGGGTGGTCGAACTGGTTTGGCGGGGCATCGTCGGTCTGTCTCTCAGTCTCGACTGACGATTTCTCCGTCATTCAGACTTTGTCGAGACAAGGCCACGAGCCTCCGCAAACTCGTACAACTCCTTTTGTAGCGATTTTCTTCCCCGATGGAGTCGGCTCATTACCGTTCCGACCGGGATATCCAGGATTTCGGCGATTTCTTTGTAACTGAAACCCTCTACATCGGCCAGCAACACGGCGGTGCGGTATGCATCGGGCAGCGCTTCGACCGCGCCGACAACCTCGGCTTCGGAGAACAACTCCATCAGCTGCTCTTCGGCACTCTGGCCGTACTTCGTTTCGTCTCTCAGCCGGCGATAGAGGTACAGATCCTCGATGTCTTCGAGTTCCGCCTCCTCCGGCCTGCGTTTCTTGGCCCGATACCGGTTTATGTGGGCGTTTGTAAGGATCCTGAACAGCCAGGCCCTGAGATTGGTACCTGTTTTGAAGCTCTCGTAGGACCGATAGGCCCGCAGGTACGTCTCTTGGACCAGATCTTCGGCGTCAGTCGGGTTTCCTGACAGGCGAACGGCCGTCGAGTAGAGCGATCTCATGAACGGCTCTGTGTCTTCCACGAAGGTGGCTTGATCGGCCATCTGTCCACAGTAGCTAGATCGAGGCCAAGCACTCGGGTCGGCCGTCCACTCGGTCCGGTGACATATGACCGCCACCACAGATTTGCACGGATATGACCACTACGTTACGAATTGAAGTCAGTGTCTATATGCTTGGCCAAATGCTAGGGGAACCAACGTTTCTCGTCGGTGCCGAACAATCGGGCACCACGTTGTTACGGCTGATGCTCGACTCACACCCTGAGATCGCATTCGCCGAGGAGTTTGAGTACGCCGTCGAGCCGATCGCCAGCGATGGCTCGTTCCCGGCAATCACCGACTACCAGTCTTATCTGGCGGGGAACCGCTCGTTCTCCACCAGCGGCTTCACAGTCGACCCAACGTTGAGCTTTCCGGAGCTGATAAACGGTTTTCTGCAGTCTCGCAGGCAACAGAAAGATGCTGAAGCGGTCGGCGCGACCCTTCACCACGGCTTCAGCAAGGCGCTCACGCTGTGGCCGAACGCCAAGTTCATTCACCTGGTCCGTGACCCCCGCGATGTGGCTCCGGCCAGAATGTCCGAGGGTTTAGCAGGCAACGTCTGGCACGGTCTCGACGCATGGATCGAGACCGAGGATGAGTGGGCACAGGTCGAAGCCCAGGTCGATCCGAGCCGCATACTCAACGTGCGCTTCTCGGAGTTGATCACCAGCTACCACAACGTGTTGGACGAAATCTGCCGCTTCATCGGGGTCGACTACACCGCCCAGATGCTCGACTACGCCAGCGACACCGATTACGCCGAACCGAGCATGAGCGTCGCTGGCGACTGGCGAGATCTGCTCTCGGCACGCGACGTGAGCTTGATCGAGGCCCGAGTCGGTGACCGGTTGACCCGTCTGGGTTACGAACCGTCGGGCACAGCTCCCGCGCCGGTGTCTGAGCAGCAGCTGAGCTGGCTGCGTTGGCAGGATCGTTACGGTCGAATCGGTGGCCGAGTCCAGAACTACGGGATGCGGTTGACCGTGGCAGAGATGCTGGTCAGAGGGCTAAAGAGCCAACCGCTCCAACGGTCGATACAGCTCCGGCTCAACGAAGCCGAAAAGGCCCAGCGCAAGAAGAGCTGGTCGGAGAACGCAAAGTATCGAACTTCGCAGTAGCTCACCGCGGCCGCAGGTAGTCGCCTGTGGGTCATATCGGGAAGTCCCTCTTCGGGAAGTCCCTCTTCGGTGATATCTCTTCGGTGATATAAGGTCGCATGAGTGAATCGACTGTTTGCCGGCATCAACGGTGCCACCGCCCGGCTGCGGTCTGATGAACGACTGTTAGTCATCTGCGGTTCAACCGTGATGGTCATGGCCGGCCAGGGAATCGTCGGGCCGGTACTTCCGCTCTACGCTCGCAACTTCAACGTCTCGGCGGCGGTGGTCGGGCTGACATTCACCGCCTTCGGCTTAGCCAGGCTGTTGCTCAACATCCCGGCAGGCATCTGGGCCGACCGTCGAGGTCGACGGTTTCTGCTAGTCGGCGGGCCGATGCTCACTGCGGTCGGCATGATCGGTTCCGGTCTGGCCCCCACCATTTGGGTGTTGCTCGGCTGGCGCTTCGTTGCCGGCGCAGGTTCGGCTCTTTACATGACCGGGGCCCAGATTTACCTGATCGACATAGCGGGGCCAGAAGAACGTGGCCGCTACATTGCAACCAACCAGGGCGCTCTGCTGCTGGGGGTCAGCGCTGGACCGGCAATCGGTGGCCTGATGGCCGATGCCTACGGCCTGCGGGCACCGTTCCTATTGGTTGGCGGCACGGCGACGTTGACCGCGATCTACGGCTGGCTACGCCTTCCCGAGACGCTGAACCGCGGAACGGCTGGCGAATCGGTTAGCAACGATCTCTCAGCAGGGAACTCCCCGACTGACGATCCTGCGATTGTCGGTCAGAGCATCGGCGCTAGTTCGCCCGCTAAGCCGAAGATCGATCTGTCGTTCTTTCGCTCTCGTCAGTTCGTGGCCGTCGGGTTGGTCAGCATGGCGGTCTTCGCCATCCGCGGTTCTCGGCAAACCCTGATCCCTCTCTATTCGAGCGAGGAGTTCGGTCTGAGCACCGGGCAGATCGGTCTGTTGTTCACCGGCATCGGCGTGGTCGGGCTGGTGTTGATCGCCCCTTCGGGGTGGCTGGCCGACAATGTCGGACGCAAGCCGGTCATCGTCTTCGCCGGCTACGTCGCGGCGCTCGGTGTGGCGGCCGTCGCCTTCGCCCCAACCACCGGTTTCTTTGTCGGGGCGCTGATGTTCTCGGCGATGGGAACCGCCATTATCGGGCCTGCGCCTGCGGCGTTCGTCGCCGATATCGCGCCCGAGAACCAGCGGGGTTCGGCGATGGGCACCTACCGAACCTGGGGAGACCTCGGCATCGTGCTCTCACCGCCGCTAAGTGGCGCGCTCGCCGATGCCACGGAGATTCCATGGGCGCTGCTGGTCAACGGGGCGCTGCTGGTGGCGGCGGCTTCCTGGTTCCTATTCGCCGCCACCGACCCGGCGGCCAGTGACCCGGCGCCCGGCGCTCCACCGTCCGACGCTCCACTTCCCGACCGAACCTAGCCAGCAGTGCAGTGAGCGGCACGCGCTGAAGCCAGCGCCGTGAGCTGCTGACAAACCTCACCAGGGTCGGTGACTCGGTTTAACGCTGCTGTCTCCCCTTGACCAACCTTGACCCCGACATCGTCGGGACCGAGCACGACGAAGACATCTTCATCGGTGACATCGTCTCCGAAGTAGATCGTGGCCGTGGCCTCGTGTCGGCTGGCCAATCCCATCACCGCATCACCCTTAGTGGTGTGGCGGAGGGTGAACTCAACAACCTGCTTGCCAGCCACGATCTTGCCCGGCCAGACACCAACCAGGCTGTCGAGATCTGCCGCTACCTCGTCGTGATTCTGTTCAACCCGTCGCAGGTGAGCGGCCACCGAAACCGACTTCGTTTCGACGTGGAAGCCGGGGTAACGCTCGGCCAGCTCGTTTAGCGCGCCGACCATTCGGTCCAGCTCGATCTGCTCGGCATCGCCGAGCGCTTCGTTTGCCAACTCAGCGCCGTGAGAACCGACGAGCGTGAAAGCGTCGGCCGGAGCGACGAGGCGCTCCAGGAACTCATAGCCACGACCGGAAACCACTGCCACGGTGGTGTTTGGCAACGCTGCCAGGCGGCGAAGGGCGTGCATCGATTCCGGCAGGGCGGCAACGGCGGCCGGGTCATCAACAATCGGCGCCAGTACCCCATCGAAGTCGGTTGCCAGCAGCAGCCGATCGGTGACCGCCGCAGCCTGAAGGAATGGTGCGATCACGCGCCGAGCGGATCCAGGCAGCCATCGGCCCAGCGATAGACATCGGCTCGCTTGACGGTGCGTTTCAGCTGCAGCATGCGGCGCTGAATTTCGGCCGGCTCCATTTCAACCGCCGCCTCCAGCGTGGAGGCAACCTGGTCGACGTCATGCGGATTGACCAACAACGCCGACTTCAGCTGCTCGGCGGCTCCGGCGAACTCGCTGAGAATCAACACGCCGTCGTTGTGTACCCGGCAGGCCACATACTCTTTGGCCACCAGGTTCATGCCGTCGCGTAGCGGTGTCACCAACATCACATCGGCGGCGACGTAGTAGGTGACGAGTTCCTCAAGCGGCAGGCTTCGGTAAAGGTAGTGAATCGGGTGCCATCCGGGGCGGGCGAAGTCGCCGTTGATCCGCCCGACCGCCGCTTCGATGTTCTCACGGAGACTCTGGTAAGCCGGGACCGCTTCCCGGCTCGGCACCGCCACCTGCACAAACTCGTAGCGCACGTCTCGGTCTTCGACGCGGTGGAGCAGTGTCTCGACCGCCCGCAGCCTGATATCGATCCCCTTGGTGTAGTCGAGGCGATCGACCCCGAGGATCACCTTGTCCGGGTTGCCCATCTCGGCTCGCAGGTCACGGGCTCGTTGCTGGATCTCCGGTGTTCTGGCCAGATTGCGGAATTCGTCGACATCGATCCCGATCGGCGCCCGCTGGGTACGAACGGTGCGTCCATCGACCTCTAGTGCTCCCCTACCGAGTGACTTGACCCCGCCGTACCGACGAGCGCAGCGAATGAAGTTCTCGGCACTGCGCCTGGTTTGGAAAGCGACAACATCGGCGCCGAGCAAACCTTTGATGACTTCGGACCGCCACGGCATACGAGCGAACAATTCGATCGGTGGGAACGGGATGTGAAGGTAGAAGCCGATGGTGGCGTCGGGCCGCTGCTCACGGATCATGCTTGGCACCAGCTGAAGCTGGTAGTCCTGCACCCAGGCGATGCCGCCTTGAGCGAGGTTGTCGGTGACGTGCTCGGCGTATCGTTCGTTCACGCTCACGTAGGCCCGCCACCAGCGGCGGTGGAAGTCAGGGGCGATAACCGCATCGTGATATAGCGGCCACAGCGTGCCGTTGCAGAAGCCGAAGTAGAACCGGTCGATGTCGTCCTGGGAAAGAGGAACGGGGATCTGGTCGATCCCGTCCGCCTCGAAGGGGTCTAGCTTCTCATCGCTGGTGCCGGCCCAGCCGACCCAGGCCCCTTCCCGCTTCTGCAAAATTGGAACCAGAGCTCTCACCAGACCGCCGGGGCTTGGTTCCCACTTGTCGTCGACCCGGCGAACGGGAAGGCGATTGGCCACCACAACGATTTGTGAACTCACGGTCGACCACCCTAACGGCAGGGTCCACCGACCTGAGGTACGGTCTTCGACTAATGAGCGGCATGAACGAGAGCGACCTGAAAGAGTTAGACGACCTGGTCGTTTCGGCGTTGCAGCGTAGGGACAATTCGCAACTATCGATCCTGGGCTTCGGCGAGGTCTCTGTCGCTCTGGGTTTCCCCGCCGACGCGCCAAGGCTCGTCTGCAAACGCACCCCGCCGATGCCTCGCCAACACTTCGATGACTACCAGTCATTGGTCGACCGCTACGTGGCCGAACTGCGGTCCGCTGGGCTCACCGTTATCGACACCACCGTTCAAGCCGTCGAACGTGACGGGGCGGTGGCCGGCTATCTGGTACAGCCTTTGTTGCCAGCGGCGACCCTGGGCCACAACGTGCTGGCTGCAGCCGAGCCCGATCCGGATCATGAGTTCCTAGTGGCGCTCGGTCAGACCTTGGAGGTTGTTTCCGATCGGCTGAGCATCGACGCCCAGGTAACCAACTGGTCTTGGGACGGCAGCACCTTGACGCTCATCGATGTTGGCACTCCGTTCATGTGGGACCAAACCGGGGCGCTGCAACTCGACCTGAAGCCCTATACACCGATGATCTCGGCACCGCTGCGAGGCGTGGTGATGAAGGACTTGACCAACATGATCGATCGATGGCGAGCCCCAAGAGGAGTGGCCGTCGATGTCGTAGCAAACCTCTACCGGGAAGGGCTTGACGTTTGGGTCGAGCCGATGATCACCGCACTCAATCGCAGGCTCGGCGACGGCGTGACACCGGTAGTGGCCGACGAGGCCAGGGCGATCTACGACGAGGATCTGAAGACTTGGCCGAGGCTAAACAAGCTCAAGAAGCTTGAACGGGCATGGCAAACCGGCGTTCGGCGCCGCCCATACGACTTCTTCATTCAGACCACCTACGGCGACGATTCAATCTAGCCTGCGGCTATCAATCGAGCTCCGCCTGCGGCTATCAATCGAGTTCCGCCTGCGGCTAGGAATCGAGCTTGGCGATGATCTTCTTTGGAGCCAGCAGGTGAAAGCTCTCGTTGATCCACCGTTCGAGATCAACCGCGGCAGGCGCGTGCTCGGGTGAGAACGTAAAGAGGGCCCAGCCGCCCTTCCCGACCTGCCAACTCTCGGGGTCATCCTCAGCCTTCTCTGCGATCTCGTCGATCGACGTGTCCAGCTTCAGTCGCACACTGCACTGGCCTGGCTTCTCACCAAGGAAGACGAAGTTCTTGCTACCGGCCTTGAACGCTCGGTTTACACACGATGACCCTTCGGTGGTTTCGGGGAAGGTCAGCGCGTACGTGCGGATCTGATCGCTGACGGCGTACTCAAATGGCTCTGGTTCGCTCACACCGCGATGCTAATTCGTGTTGACGAACAGGTCGACAGAATCTTCCGCTTCATCGCCGTAGGAGGTGGTAGCCAGTTTGTGATTAGCTTGGCAGATGGATGATGAACAGGCCCTGAACCGAGCCGCTATGGAAGGCTTGGCCGAGCTGAACCACCGCTACCTCACCGGCCTTGTGTTGGCGTTGGTCGTAGAGCGAGGCCAGGACACCGCGGCCGAAACGTTGTTCGGCCTGTTTCGACGTCAACATCTCGACAAGTTCCTACCCGGTCTCGAAAAGCTGGGCCTAGCGGATCTGCCAGATGCCGTGGCCTGCGCCCAGTACCACTACCTGTCGAACCACATCGGCGGCGTTGGTGTGGTCTTCGTGCCGGAGTCGGATCGCAAGGCGTGGGTGCGATACACCCCACCTCGGTGGATATTCGACGGGACCGCTCTTGCTGCGATCCCGACCAAGGTGGCTCGCTCGATGCTCCACGCCTGGCATGGCCACAACGGCGTCTCGCTCGGCAACCCGCGACTGGGTTTTGTCTGTACAGGACAAACCATGGACGGCTCCCCCGGTCTGGAGGGTTACTACATCGAAGAGGATCGTGAGCTTGCGGTCGATGAGCGGGTGCGGTTCCGGTTCGGCGAACAGTGCCCGCCGGTCGACGAGTCAGCCCTGCCCGACCTGGCTGCAGACAGCTGGCCGCCAGATCGGCTGGCCAAAGCAGCCAGGAACTATTCGATGGACTACGTGCGCAACATCATCGTGGTGCTGACCGAACAGCTTGGTCCGCTCGAAGCCTCGGGGCTGCTGTACCGAACCGGACGCAGGATAGGCATGCAGTACGCGACCGCTGCCTCTCAAGGCCTGCCCGGCACGCCGGCCGAACGACTGGCCCTGTTGCTGGCCGCGGCGGGCGACAGTGTTGATGTCGACCTCGGCGATGACCTTGGCACCGAGGGAGATGGCGCAGCTGGGAGTCAGGGTGCAACCATCACCCAACACAGCTGGCGACTGATGCGGGGCCTCGAAGCTGAGTCGGTGCCAGAGTGGTTCGATGGCTGGCGCGGTTTGTGGGAGGGGCTGATCGCCGTACTCAATCCCCGCGCCCGACTCGTCGTCGATACCCGACTCGATCACGGCGACCAGGCGTTCACCTGGCGAATCGAGCCGACCCGTTCCCCCGGGCGCTTCTGATCAGGCGAACGGAAGCGTGGCCAGCAGAACCAGAATTACCGGACCCGAAGACACGACCACCAGCAAGCGGCTGGACCTTGGCCGCACGCTTTCTGATCGAGGTACGACGCCAGCGTTCGTCGGACCGATCATCGATCGAAGCGGCGCCGGGATGGCCAGCATGGTGGCCACCAGCGTGACGATGAACCACACGGTGAACCACCGCTGATCATCGGTTAGCCACAACGCCGGCAATCCAGCCAGCGGGATGACTACTCCACCCGACGACGATACCTCTGTGGTGCCGTCGGCCTGGTCCAGCTCGGCCCGGAGGACGAGGTCCCCCCGGTCCAGCGCGGCAGACATCGGTTCGGAACCGATGACCTGCGCGCTGTAACCCAGGGCTGAGCTGCTGGCAGCGAGAAGGCTGACGCAAACCAGAACGGTGACGTAGGCACATGCGAACCAACGCGCACCCTTCTGGGCGAGGACGTCGATACTGATCGAGTCATCCGTCACGACGCTCTAGGCGTTGTTAGCGGTTTGCTCAGCGTCGAAGGTAAAGGTCGCCGTAGAGGTGATCCCCTGCGCCGCGTTCGTGCCGGCGATTGGGAAGCTGACGTTGAAGCACAGCACCTCGTTTGCCCCTCCGGCGATCGCTCGGTCACCGGTATCTTGGCCGGTAGCAGCCGAGCCGAAGATGTTGCTCGTGGCAACGGTTCCGAGCACGCCGGTGTAGATGGCGGTGCCCGTGGCGGCCCAGTTGGCGTCGTCGCAGGTGGTAACGCTGGACTTGATGGTCATGACCAGTTCACCGGCCAGGACATCTTCGGTGGTGGTCGATGTCATGGCATAACGAAGCTCGACAGTGCCGGCGTTCCCGACCGTCAAGGGGGCGGTGTACTGATCGCCAGGGGTCATCGGCGGGGTGGTCAGAGTGACCAGTGCCGAGGCCGGTGAGACGGTGAGGTCGATGCTGCCCGAGCTGAAGGTGTTGCCGCCAACGGTTTCGGAGTCGGTGAACAAAGCGAACGATGCGATACCCAAGGCGGAAAGCAGAGCCAGCATCGTAACGACGACTCCAACCGCCTTAATGCCTTTGGAGGAGCCTCGACCATCATCGGCCATGCCGCTAGTGCTGGGTGTTGGATTCTCGGTCATTGGTCCATGGCGCTGATAGACAGGAAGCGCTACCTCTCATAACGGCAGCGGCCGGCCTTCTGCCATAGTTCGGCCGGCCTGTTCGCTCTAGGCCATGCGCACTACCTATTTGAGGTTTAACTCCCACCAGAAGTTCGCCCATCGGCCAATTGCGGCCGCAACAGACGTCGCAATTCGGTCGTTCCGATATGAACTACAATCGCCGCCAAAGCCCCGATGATCAGCAAGCGAAACAGCTTCGTCCGTAGCAGGAGCAGGGCCTTCCCCGCTGAAGGAATGATCCACCGCGACCGACGGTGTGTGCCGACAACCGAGTACGGCGTCGGGTCGAGATCCTCGTTAGCATCGCCCTTCGTACGGACCATGACAACGCCATCTCTGACCGTATGTTCCATTACCCGGTGGGTTACGACAAGTCCGGTGGGGCGGGTCATCACCAGGATGTCACCGACCTCGACCGACTCCGGCTCAACCGTTTCGGCGATCAGGAGCGACCCCACCGGTGCCACCGGCGACATACTTGCAGTGGTCAATACAACGGGGCGAATTCCAATAATAAGGCAGACCCCCATCGCCAAAAGAAGACAACACGTAGTGAGCAAAGAGGCAGTCCCCAACCATCTGATCCAATTTCGTCGCGCAACATTGGCAACCAGGGGTGCCTGGTGGACCACCGCTGCATCGGCTGGCTGCAGCTCGACTACTAACTCGACGTCGGCTTCCAACTCGACATCGGCTTCCGGCTCCAGGTCAACTGCCGATTCCAGCTCGACGACTGACTCCAGTTCCAGTTCGGCTGCTGGCTCAGGCTCGACATCCGTCTCGAGCTCGGGTGTCGGCTCAGGCTCGGGTGTCGGAGCGACATACGGCGCAAACTTGATGACCGGAGGCAAGAACTTAGCGTCGGCGGAGGCTTGCAGTTCCTCATCGGTGCTATCTCGACCGCCCCAGACAACCGCTACCTGGCCGTTATCTCTGATGACTGTCGCATAGCGCCTGCCATCCTTTGCGGTCTTGTAGCTGATGATGCGGACTCGGCCAGAACGCACCTGAACGCCACAGGCCTGCGCGTCAAAGTCAGAGTCGGCCGGTGTTGGTGTTCTCACCATCGAGCTGTCTATCGGTCCAGAACAGCCGCTTCTTAATCCAATCCGAATGCTCAAATTCCGTACATTATGATTGGCGCTGTCCTGTTCGGGATTGACTCAGCCGAACGTGCATGCAACCGATAGTAGCCACATGCGGAGTTTGATGAAGCGTGCGAAATCGATCCAGCGAGACGCTCCGGCGGACCCTCAGAGCGAGGGCAAACCATCGGAGCGCCGTCGGTCGTCAGCTGGGGCACGCTCAGAGGGAAGCCACAAGAACAACCAAATCATGAAGTCGCTCGGCCGCTCGCAAGCGATTATCGAATTCACACCAGACGGCATAATCCTCGATGCCAACCAGAACTTTCTAAGCGTGCTCGGCTACAGCCTCGATGAGATCAAAGGCCAACATCACCGTATGTTCGTCGATCCTCACTACGGCCAGTCCCAGCAGTACGAGGCGTTCTGGGACCGACTGAAGGCTGGCGAGTTTCAGTCCTCGGAGTTCGTTCGCTACGGCAAACAGGGACAGGCAGTCTGGATTCAGGCCACTTACAATCCGATCATCGATGATGATGGCGAAGTGGTGATGGTCGTTAAGTTCGCCTCCGACATCACACGGCAGAAGGTCTCCCAGAAGGAGATCCAGGACCGGTCGCAGGCGGTCATCGAGTTCGAGCCAGACGGCACCATCATCGAGGCCAACGGTCTGTTTCTCCAAGCCTCCGGATACTCATTGAACGAAGTCGTCGGGCGGCATCATTCGATGTTCATGCGCCCCGGTGAGGCCGAGTCTCTTGAATATCAAGAGTTCTGGCCGGCGCTGGCCCGAGGTGAGTTCAAGCAGGGCGACTTCCAACGGGTCGACAGCCGAGGGCATGCCATCTGGCTTCGTGGCGCCTATAACCCGGTATTCGACAAGGATGGCAACATCATCCGGGTCCTCAAAGTCGTGGCCGATATCACCGCCCAGCGCGAAGCGGAAGAAGAAGCGGCACGCATCGGCGAGGCCGTTGCGTTCAGCGTTACCCAGATGACCTCCGCCATCAGCGCCATCGCCGAGAACGTCACCCGAACCGCCTCGCTGGCCAATAGCGCAGAGACCTCGGCCCATGACACAACCGATCTCATCAACGAACTGGCCAGCAGCAGCGCGTCGATCGGCGAGGTTGTGAACGTCATCCAGGCGCTGTCCGAACAGACGAACCTTCTGGCCCTCAACGCCACCATCGAAGCGGCGCGGGCCGGCGAGACCGGCCGCGGGTTTGCCGTTGTGGCCACAGAGGTCAAGACTCTGGCCACCCAGACCAGCTCGGCCACCGACGACATTCGAAGAAGTGTCGAGGCCATCCAGAGCCACATCAACGCAGTGGTGAACGCCATCGAAGGCATCGCCTCCGGCATCTCCGATGTGTCGAGCAATACCACAATGGTCGCCACCGCAGTCGAGGAACAATCAACGGTGATGGCCGAAATGAACTCGACGGCCAGCCGCCTGCTGGCCCTCAACGACCACCGGTAGTCGCGCTGGTGGGACTGCTAGCCATCTGAGACACTTACTGGATGGCGCATCAGGGAGACCACGTCGACGACTGGACAAGCGACTGGGATCATCACGACCCGGAGTGGGTTGAGAATCCCTACCCCATCTGGAATCAACTTCGCGATCAGTGCCCAGTGGCCCACACCGATCGTTACAACGACGGGACCTGGCTTCCGTTACGGTTCGACGATCTGTCGCAGATCGCTCACGACACCGACTCCTTTTCCAGCCAGCACGATGGGCTGACCGCTGGCGGCCCGGTTGCACGAGTTCGCTTTCCGCCGATCCACACCGACCCGCCAGAACACTCCGAGCTACGGCGGTCGATTCTGCCATTCTTCGCCCCAAAGCGGATCGAGGCATGGGAGCCGTTGCTAACCAGCCACTGTGAAGAACTGATGGCCAAAATCGTCGCCCGCGGCGAAGGCGATGCGGCGATCGACTACGCCCAGCACCTCCCGGTTACGGCGATTGCCGCCATTCTCGGCGTCGACCCTGAAGACGGCGAACAGTTCCGCACATGGATTGTCGACTTCATCGAGGTCGGAGCCCGCGAGCCCGACGTTCGGGCCAGAGCAACCGCTGAACTTCAGTCCTATATGCACCAGGCCATCGAGCGGCGTCGAGCCGAACCGGCAAACGATTTGATTAGCCACCTTCTCCAGAGCGAGGTCGATGGCCAATCCCTCGATGACGACACCATCGAGCGGATGCTGATGCTGCAGCTCATCGCAGGAATCGACACAACCTGGAGCTCGATCGGGGCTGCGCTATGGCATCTTGCTACCCACCACGACGACCGGCGCCGTCTGGTGGCCGAGCCCGCCCTCGTTCCGACCGCGGTGGAGGAATTCCTGCGGGCATACGCCCCGGTAAACGTTATCCGCCGGGTGGCTCAGCCCACGACCGTGCGAGGTGTGGAGATGCATCCCGGGGACAGTGTGTTGATGACGTTCCCCATCGCCTGTCGTGACCCGGAGGTCTTCGATCAGCCTGATGAGGTGATTATCGATCGACAACGCAACCGCCACGCGGCATTTGGTCTCGGCATCCACCGCTGCTTGGGATCCAACCTGGCTCGACTCGAAATGAACGTGGCCGTCGCCACCTGGCTACGACGGGCTCCCGAGTTCAGCCTGGCCGAAGATGCCGACGTTCGTTGGTCGGAAGGACAGATTCGCGGGCCTCGCACGATCCCCGTCGTGATCGGATAGCAGCGGAGCTAGTCAGTCGTCGCACTCTTCGGTCGCGGCCAAAGGAGCGGCATCGTCGCCGTTGCAAACCGTGGTCGTTGGTCGAGCGGTCGTCGGCGGAAGCGTGGTCGTTGGTCGAGTAGTGGTCGGGGGAACAGTCGTCGTCGTACTCGTCGTCGTTGGCGGTCTCGTGGTCGACGTCGTCGGTCTCGTCGTCGTCGTTGTGGGTCTCGTCGTTGTTGTCGTTGATCGAGCGGTCGTTGGCGGAAGCGTGGTTGTCGGCGAGCGCGTTGTCGAGGTGGAGATCGAGGTCGACGACGGTTTTGTCGTCGTGGATCGAGTTGTCGTCGAGCGCAGGATGGTTGTCGAGGGGCGAGTGGTTGTCGGTCTAGAACTCGTGGTTGCATCGGCGCCCGAACCGGAGGTAGTTGCGGTCTGCCTCGCTACGACGGTGTCGTCCGGCCGCTCGAACATCGACGCGGTCTCGTCTCCGTCAACGTTGTCGGACTGTTCGATGGCACCGGTCGCTACCGGACCGGCCAGCAGTTGGGCCCGGACACCATCGCCGACAATCTGCACCTCGAAAACCGACGTTTCGCCATCGGCATCGGGTCCGGTGACGTACCAGCGGTTGTCGCCGCTCCGATCGGTGACCCACTGACCGGAGACGCTCAGGAGATACCCCAGACCCTTGGGTTCGATGGTGAGAAGATCGCCCGACGGCATAGAACTCAGGTAGATCTCGCCATCGGCCCAGCGAACCTGCCCTTCATAGGAGTAGTTCGAGTCGAGACCCTTCTCGGCCCGGCGAGCACCGAGCACCAGACGCTGATAGCGCCGAGCGAATGGATGGGTTGGTCCCAGCCCCTGCACGGCCAGATAGGCCTCATCTTGCGCCTTCGCTACCGATGGAGGTGACGAGCCAGCTTCGATGAGATCCTGCAGGTTGGACAGGCGGTCATCGGCCAGCGCCTCACTCTCGAGAGCCGAGACCGCAGGGTCGACGATCTGCTCGTCCAACATCGGTGGCTCGCTACCGCTCGCCGCCAACAGCAAGACCACAACTCCAGCGGCGACCGCCAAGGTTGCGGCGACGAGAACCACGGTGGCAGACCAAGGCTCCCTACCTTTACGTCGAGGCAGAATGATGGCCTGTTCGTAGAGGTGTGACCTGATCATCTCTCGATGTCGGTCACGCACCGCTGACGAGAGCGTTTTCGATCCGCTCAACCTTTTCATACGCTCGGCCAGGCGAGGATCGTCAGTCATCCTTCAAACCCTTCCGTTGGAGAGACCGGCTGTGGTCGAGCCGGGTCAGAATGTTCTTGAGTCTTCGCTCTGCCCTGCGACTCATCGCATAGACGGCCACTCGATTTGTACCCATGATGTCGGCGATCTGCTGCCCATCCAAACCCTCGACGTACTTCAGATGCATGAGTTCTCGCTGGGCTGGCGTGAGACTCGTTAATGCCTGTTCGAGGCTGGGGTCTATGCCCAGGTCGTAGTGGTCTTCGTCGTCGACATCCGGCACATGTTCGTGGGGGACCTCAAGCCTCCGCGAGCGGCTACGAAGCACATCGATGCAGTTGTAGCGCAAGCTGGCGAAAAGCCATGCTTCGAGACTACGCCCGTTCGTTGGGTGATCCGTAGCCTGAGCCAGTTCGAGAAAGGCCTGCTGTACCGCGTCCTGTGCATCCTCGGGATCGCTTACGAATCTGAACGCGAAGCCAAACAGCCGATCACTCATGCGCTCGTACAGACGGTCAAAGGCTTCGGGATCTTTATGAGCCACGCTCTCGGCGATGCCGTCGAGGTGATGGCTCAACGCCGATACCCTCCGGCATGCACTGTTGCGCTTCGCCCCATTACCATCCGAATCCAGCCCTCCGCCGGTCCACCAGAGGACACCGATCGCCGATCGCCGTGCGTTCCCCAAATCCCATTTCGCCGAATTGTAGAAAAACGGCTCAGGCCAAACGACGGGCGGCGAGAAGTAGCGCAGGACTTTCGTAGCACTGTCAACAGAAAGTCTTAGGCAACCCGTCGGATCGAACTCCTCGCTGGCGTAGACGGCCCGGGCCTGCTTCGTTCACCCGTCAAGCTGGGCGATCAACGAGTAGGCCCAGTTTTCGGTTAGCCCTCGGTCTCGGCTCGAACGTTGCCGTACAGGAGGAGCTGGGCCAGTGCGGTAAAGGGCAGCACAAACGCTGAGGCCAGCATTGTCAGCGTCGAGTACAGCCCGAGCGGCAGCCCGTTTGTGACCAGAAGAAATATCAATCCGGCCACGAGGCCGACAAGGGCAACTAGGCCCTGGACCATGACGATGACCGTTGCAGTGTGAAACCATCGGGCGCGTCCGGTGACCAGCTCCGCACTGCGGGCCAACGCTGCCTTACCGTTGTCGATGTCCTCGGTGATGATGGCCGAAGTGGCGAGCTGGTAGCGCACGTACTGTCGGATTGCCCACGGGATCCCGACGATGGTGATCGCCAAACCGATCACGATCAGCACACCTCTCGCGGCCGCGCCGAGTAGGGGGCGCCATGCGTCGAGAGCGGCCCGGTAGCCAGCCTTGGCCGATACGTCTCGGCCGTTTTCGATACGATCGACGACGTCGATCACCGCGGCGTTAATCGTGAGCAGCCCCACGCCCTGCACGGCGGCGCCAGCGATACCGACGATGATGGCCCCGATCGGACCAAGATTTGGGTCGGCCCCATCCGGGGTTCCGCTGGCCAGCAACCGAGCAAGGCCGGACACCACGAAACCAGACACGGCAACAACCGGAACGTAGACGGCGACGATGCGGGCCATCAACGAACGGTGCCGCCAGTAGAACATTCCCGAGGATGTGATGATCTGCCCCAAGCGCCGTCTGCGAACCGCAGGCACCGCTGAGACCGGGACCCAGTCGGTTCGCCCAACCAGGAACCAGATGACGACCGAAAGCGCAGCGAGGATGCCCGTCATGCGCAGCGGGTTCTGCTGGGCCGTTAGGTACTGGGCCGAGCCCCAGCCAACGACCGTGCAGAACCGGTTGACGATCGGCGTGGAGGTTTCCGACCCACCGGGCACCGCAACGCTTGATGATCGGAGGGTGTCGTGCCAGTCGACCGGGGCGGTCCAACGGGGTTTGGTGATGGGGCCGGTTGCGCCGCTGAACGGACCGAACCGCTGCTCGCCCCAGAGGCCTTCGAAGCTCAGCCAGGCCAGCGGGTCGGCGGGGTCGGTGACCTCATCCGGTAGCAGCACCACGTCTGGTTCGAGTCGGCGATCGGCATTCTGGGTGTCGTCGCAACCGAATCCCTGGCTGGCACTGCGACCAAGGTAGAGGGCCGGAGCGAAGTAGCTGGCGTGAGAGCCGACGGCCGGGTAGACAACCGGGTGAGTGCCGACCAGTTCGAGCTTGCCGCCGCCCCACTCCGCGACCTCACCACCGAAGTGCTGAGAGTAACCGACGCTGACCGGCTCGGTGGTCAAGGCCTCAGCCACAGTCCCCACGTCGAACAGCAGCTGGATGCCTTCCCAGTCACCTTCGTGAAGGTTGTTGTAATCGTTGTAGTAGTAGAAGAACCAGTACTGGACAGCCAGCTGATCTGGCCGGTCGGCCTGGGTGGCGACGTGGGCATACACCACCGCGTTGCGACCGTCGTTGTAGCGCTGGTAGTCGCGTTCGTACAGACATCCGGGAGTGAACGCATCGCCGGGGAAGTCGATGTAGAACCCACCACCCATGTTGAACAGATCGGCGGCGGTTGGGCCTCGAACGACAACCGGATTCTCTACCCCGATTTGGCGCAACAGCATGTGTGGATTGCCGAGGACGATCTCCGCGGGGGCCGGAGCAAACTGCTCGCCCGAAGTGTCGCAGGCCTCCGACTGGGAACGCAACGCGATGACAGGGGCGAACCGCTCGACCAATTCCATCTCAGCGGCCGAACTGTCGTCCTGGGCGCCGGCCACATCGGGGAGGATCATCACCACCGCACCAGCAAGAATCGATGCGACGGCTAGCACCCTCGCCAACCTCAGGATCGATGACGTGGGTCGCATGGCCTGAAGTGAAACACAGCCGATCGGACATCGCAAGAGTCGACGTTGGCCTTCGAGACCCGCCAGACTCTCAATGCCATCGAACAGGCGAAGTACTCGCCGTCACTCGAAGTCGCCTTTCGCATCGCCCAGGTTTTTGAGGTGCGTCTGGATGACGTCTTCAGCTTCGACGGCTAGCAGCCCCCTCACCACTACTTAGTCGCAGTACTTTGAGACCTCGGCCCAGTCGACTTCCATCCGGACCGGGGCGTCCATCGACGTCTTCCAGGCATCCAGTTGGATGTGCAACCCGTGGGCCACATCGGGGATGAGATCTTCGCTGGTCTCCACCACAACATGCGACTCGATCTGCTGAGCGCCGCCTGGACCTTCTCGAGTGATCGTCAGCTTGTCCGGTGTCCACTCCATGGTCATCGTTTGAAACTGTGTGCCATCGGCCTCGTGCACGATGTACACCTGGTCGTGGACGGTGCCGAATGGCTGATGGATGAACGTGTAGAACGGGCTGCGGTCAGGCGAGGTGGTCAGCGTTTCGTAGATGTCGTTTTCGCCATCACGTGGATGCACACCGGACTTTGGCCAGGTCAGAACCGCACCACTCGTCGCCTGTGACGGGTCTCTGTCGGTTCGAACGCGGAAGCGGTACTTGCCGTAGAGCTGGCCGTCGTTCTGGGCCACGCCTCCAGATACCAGCTGACCGTTCTCCATCTTGGCGGTGATGATCAGACGGCCGTTCTCGATCGCTACCGCCGACGGACGGCGGAGACCGAAACCAGCGTTGCCAATGCTATTGAAGGCAAACCAGTGGTCGGCAAGGGAGTCGCCGTCGAAGTCGTCCCGCAGCACCAGTTCGAATTCTGATCCCGCCTCACAGGTGGCAGCGCGAATGGCTAGCGCTCCCTCGAATTGGTAGAGATTCTCTTCAGCAGTGGTGCAGAAGCTCCAGTCGAGCCACCGACTTTCGCTGTCGACGAACACATCATCGGCTGGCGCGATCAGGGTGACCACCCAGCAGCCGTCACCGGGCTCGATTCGCAGGTTCGACTCAGACCCAGAGGCGGTGAGCCCGCTAACGAAGTACTCGCCGCGGCTACCGTCGGGTTCCGCCTTGAAGACATCGAACGCCAGCCCGTCGATCGGTGAACCGCCTTGGCTGATCACTACGTCGAGCAGGATGGATCGCCCTAACCTCGGCACGAGTTGCGCCGCTTCGGCTGTTGCGGTCTGGCCCTCTTCGGCACAGATTGGCTGGTTGAGCCACCGTTTCCCGGAGGCCTCCCAGGTGTCGCCGTCAGGTGCGGTGTAGGTCAGTACGAAACACCCTCCGTCGATCGGGAATCCAACTCTCCCGGTGTCGTCGGTTTGGCCTGATGCCAGGAACTCGCCCCGGCCGCCCGTTCCGTCATCGGCGAAGAGGTCAACGGAGACCCCTGGGACACCTTGGAGATCTCGTACCACCGTGGCGTTCACCCGAGTGACCGAGGGCGGGAGAAGTACCGCATCTAGATCGGTGAGCTGCTGGCCCGCTTCAACGCAGAACCCCCGGTTGAGCCACGTGCGACCGGACTCGGCGAAACGAAACGTCTCACTGTCGTAGAAGTAGGTTAGGACGTAGCAGCCGGGCTCGACCGCAAAGCTGAACTGTCCCGGTTCCTCGTCCGATCCGGTGTTGGTTGAGCGAAGGTACTCCGCTCTGCTGCCGTCGGCTCCAGCGGTGAATAGATCGACGCTCACCCCGGAGAACGCCTGGCCACCCTGAACCGTCACGGTGCCAGAGACACTCGGCGCGGTGTTGTCGATTGGCTCCAGGGCCGCATCTACATCGGGCCGAGACTCGCCAGCAGCAAGGCAAACCGCGGTCGTGAGATATTGTTTGCCGGTGGTGAACACCCGACCTGGCGGGGAGATAGCAGTGACCGCGTAGCAGCCGGGATCGATGGTAAACAGGTAGCTGCCACCGCCCGCCGAGCCGGTTGTCGTCGATCGAAGATAATCAACTCGGTTGCCTTCAGCATCGGCGGCGAAGAGGTCGAGTGAGACCCCGTCGATCGCTTGACCGTCATCGGTCACCGAGCCGCCGATCGACGATTCGATCTCCTGGGCCGCCGCTGGAGTTGAACCAACGGCCACGACCGTCAGCGCAGCCATCCCAAGGACCGCGAACATTATTAAGCTCCGCCGTTTTACGCCCACCATCGCCCCTACTGCCGCCAAGTACTCGTTGCCGAAGCTATCCGATTTACCACCAACAAATCTACTTTTCGTATGTTCTGTTGGTTCTGCTCCGAGGCCATCGACCCGCCGACCTCAACCAAATTGGCGTCTCAGGATTATTCGGTGAGATCTCCTGGACACGAAGTGAAGTCGATCACATCACCGGCTACGAAGACGCTGCGCTGACCGCCACCTAAGCCAGCGGCAAGGTCTTGTGCAGCCGCTTGAGTGTCCATACGAACCGAAGCGGTCAGACAGGTCTGCCCTTCTCTGCGGTAGACCACGTATGAGTCTCCCGCCCAGCCAGCAACGGTCTCGATTCCTTGGCCGGTCGCTTCCCTGGCCGCCAGGCTGAGAAGGTAGGCGCCAAGCACGCCGGTGTCGACGATCTCGGCATCGCTCGGTATCGCCGGCAGCTCCACATCGATGGGCTGATCGTCAGCGAAGTAGGAGTCCGGGAAAAGTATGTGCTCACTCGATGTCGGCGGTCGTTGGAACGCGGTATCGATAGCTCCCTCCCCTCCTGCCGCGGCTATTGCGGTAGCGAAGAGCCGCCCCTCGTCGTACGGGAACTCGATGATGTCCTGCACCGCCGCCGATAGCCGTGGGTCACCGTCGGGAAAGATTCCGGGGAAGACCGGTATCTGCTGGCGTTGCGCCGGAGCCAGCGACTCGACGTAGGCGTAGGCGACACGATGGGCATTGCCTTCCAGCAGGGCCTGCGCAGGTACGACCAGCTCTCGCGAGGTAGAGGAGCCGAGACTCAATCGATCGTCGACGATATGAGCGATCTCATGCACCACGATCATGTTCGTTTCGAATTCGGTCGGCTGCAGCACCACCGTGCCGGGCATTCCGCGAACTCGTTCGACCCTGGCCAGGTCGGCCGATGTCTGGTCCTGCCCGTCTTCGACTAGGTCGAGTGCCTCCGCGACCAGCCAGAGTTTCGCTGAGACGAAGAACCCCCGGATGTTTTCGGTGGGAATCCGGTCGACAAATTCGAAATCGACGGGTTGTCCCGTCTGAGCATCACGGGCCTTCTCGACAAAGCCCTGCAACTCTTCCATGGTTTCAGGAGATGGAGGTTCCGACGGAGTCTGATCAGTCTGCGGGCTGGCTATCGAGCCAGAATCGTCGGAGTCACCAGAGCCGTCGGCGCTTGATCGTGGGCCTGTTGCGAGCAGCTCCTCCAAGTCCCACAGTCTTGTGGTTGCGGCCACTTCGGCGATCGATTCGTCGGCCATCGCTGGCGGATAGCTGATTGTGGTGAGGCGACCTGCGTCCCACCAAAAGAGCTCCTTGTGGCCAAGCGGCGTTCCGTTCACCCCGAATGAACTTGGCGGCTGGAGAGCTACCTGCGGCCCCAGTCCGAGGTCTGGAGGGTTGACCCCGATGGCCAAGGTGTCTCGGGCTGCATAGTCGAACCAGGACGGATCGGTGTCGTCATACATCTCGACTTGGATGGGGCCGTCTGCCGAGTCCAACTCTACGACGATGCCTTCGCCGAGTGCTTCGTCGATCAGAATCGACATCCCGTCCACCGGCAGCGGTTGCGATTCCTTCGACGGCCCATCACGAAACGCCGCGACGAGGAGATCGACGTCCGAGGGTTGCAGCACCCGGGCGGCGCCTACCACGAGATCGAGCTCGCCAGGGCCACCACGAACGACACTGTCCGGCGCTGGCCCCCTGCCGAGTAGCTGAAGATCGCGACGGTCCACCCCACCGACGCTGCGCACCGTCGGGAGGAATGCAAAGGACGCCCCGGACGCTAGGTCGGTCGATTCAACGGATGATGCACTGCCGACAAAGGCCGCGGCGGCAGTTGCCTCAGCCGACTCGTCGAATTCGAACAGCGTCAGCTCGATGAAGCGGGGATCGTTCACGCTGGTTCCAACAGCCACCATCACCCGTTCCTCGACCGCTGCAGTTGGGATCGACCGCTTCGCTGGAGCGACCGACAGAACCTCGAACTCATATGCGAGCGGCGGCGCATCGTCTTCGCTGCCCGACTCATCGGATGCTGTCGAGCTCGGAGGCTCTAACGCCGGGCCGACGGTGGTGTTTGGCGAAGCCTCAGGATCGCTCGAATCAGCGGAGCAGGAAGCGGCGAAGCACCCAAATGCCACCATTACCGCAGCTATTGGACCGAGAACAGACCTCACCCGAACTCCCTCCAGCCGACAGGGCCTCGCCAATACAGTAGCTCGCTTGCCTCATCCAGAAACGACGCTCCTCGTGCGCAAGGAAAGTCCACTGCGGTGGATGTACTAGGGAATACTCTTCGACATCGGCTACCGGGACGGAACAACACCGGTCCTCGCTACTCCAGAACGGCAGGCGCCGAACTGCGTGCGGGTCGGCTAGCAACCCCAGTCTCCTGCCCTCGCCCGACTAGCCGGTTACAGGAGGTAGCGCTCCTCGAGGGCGGCTATGGCCTGGTCGATCTGTCCTGATCGTTTGTGCTGGCCTCTACGGGCTGGTGCCGACTCTGCCAGTGGAGAGACCGGACTATCCAACTCCTGAAAAGTCTTCTGCAGCTCAACCTTTGATGTCGGATCGTCGAGAATCGCGTAGGAGATCACGGTCACCAACCGCCGCAGTTCCGGCGAGTGATTCTTTGCCGGTTTGCTTCGCCTTATCTGGATCAGAGCACCAGGCCGGCGAACATCGGTCGGGAAGCGCCCAAACTGCTGAGACAGCACCTGGGCACCAAACCCCAGAAGTCCAACGGCCAAGATGGTCAACAGAAGTAGCCACCCACTCATCGACCGTCACCTTCACCCTCAACGCCATTCCCATTCGTATTCCCATCGACAGTCCTAATGGCGCTCTCATGTGGGCGTCGGTCGCCAACGGTGGCGAGTAACTCGTCGATTGCCGACAGTGCCTGCTGCCGCATGGACTCGTCAACCGGTTCGTGGCTGAACCTGGCTCGTTCGAACAGGCGGGTCAGAACGGTCATCGCTTGGCCGGCCGACCCCAGGGCTGGGATAGCCCGCAACAGAAACTCACGCTCGGTTTCAACTGCGGTTCTGGTGAGGCGCAAGTCTGCTAGCCGTTGCTCGATCTTGGCGTAGCCAAATCGGATCGCTCGGCCGGGATCTACCTCACCCGATATATCCAGCTGGAGGTCACGTAACATCCTGGCCAGTACATCCTCGTCGACTTCTACCGTTTCGTTCTCGGTATTGCTTAACTGCCCAGCTGCCATGTCGAAGACGTTGTCCTCGACACGACGGTCAACCTCTTCAAGTTCGTAGATCGCTTCGTCTCGTTGCAGGATCAGATAGATCATCACCGCGAGCACGATCACGACAATCACAACGACCCACGGTGGCACCGTGATGCCCGACCCCGCGGACTCCGTTACCTCTTCGGCGGGCGCTGTTGTTGTAGTGGTCGTTATTGTCGTCGTAGCTGCGGGAGTGGCGTTGCCTTCTGATTCGGTCTGCGCCTCGGCTCCAATGGTCACCAGGGTGACAACAACGGCGGTGAGCACAAGGCCGATAAGAACTCGAACCGCTTGGTTGTTCCCGACGGGCGAGCGGTCGAGCAGTTCAGCACCCCGTCTGACAAATAGCAGGACCCCGGAGGCGGCAAGCCCGATGGGAATCCAGATGCCACCGGTCGGTTCCAGTTTGATGATCCCATGGAGCAGCGCAGAGATAGCGACCACAAAGACGCTGCAGGCCACCACCCGAACCAGGTATCGAACGACAAGGCCCGGACCGAATCGACTCGGCCGCCTGGCATCCAAGGAGAACCTGATGAGTTCGTGAATCACCAGAAGCGAGATCGGAAGCAGGGTGATCTCCACCGAGTTCGGTCCGCCATCGGCAACCATGCCACCGACCGCCAAGATGGTCATGGCTGCGTAGAGGCCGTAGGAGTCACCGGTGAGGACGGTGACTAGTACCAGCACCGCAGCTACTGCAGTAGCTGCCCATCCCTGAGATCCATCGGTCACCCCGCCAAACACCCCAGCGAGCAGGGTTGCCCCAACGCCCATCAGGCCGATGAGAGCAGGCAGCACAAGTAGCGTCCTGGTGACGACGGTGACGTTTGTCGGCGGGGTTGAGCTGGCGATTTGCCCGGTCATCGTGACCGCCCGCTTGAACGTGTGGCCAATCGTTGCTGTCTTGCCAAGGCCGCTACCGGTAACTCGATCGGTTGATCGGCTTGCCACGGCATGACAGGGACGCCGTGGTCGATCAGCGTTTGTCGTCGGCTTGCTCGCTGGACTCGCCATAACCGTACGGCAAGCTCGGTCGCTCGGTCTTCTGGTTCCGCCACATGATCGTCGGCGAGACATTCCAGCACCGCCACCTGGAGGCCCCGGAGTTTGAGTTCGATTGGCAACAGAGACATGTCGGGATCTGTCAGGCCGGTAAGCATGACCACCATGGCCCCTGCGCTTAGCTCGTGGAGGGGGAGCTGTTCGATGCGAGGTAACGAAAGCCCTGGTTCGGCTTGGGATTCAAGCAACGCATCGAGCAGTTTTGCCTTCTGTAGCCGACCCTGTCCCGGCCGGTACCAGCGAATGCGCAGGCCAACGTCGAGTAGGCCAACTCGATCGTGGACTCCGAGGTTGCTGTCGGCCAGGCTCATCGCCGCTCGTACGGCTCGCTGGACTAGTCGGTTGTCGTCCGGTCCGACGTCGCGGAAGCTGTCGAGGAGAAAGACAAGGTCGCCGGATTGGTCCGGGTGACGAACGGTGATCCACCGCTCTTTTCGCCTGGCCGAGACCCGCCAGTTGACCGCCCGCAGCGAATCTCCGGTGCGGAACGGGCGGACCTCAGCGAAGTCTGAACCTTCGCCGTGCCGTTTTGACTGGTGGGCCCCAACCCTGGCCCGAAGCCGGTCCGGAACAACAACGGATCGACGATTGCCGTCCTGAGGGTGGATACGAATCGGAGCTCGGGGGTGGAGCACAGTTGACGACGCGAACAGGCCAAACGGTCCTCGGGCTATGAACTCGACCCGACCAGGCGTTGCGACACCCCAGCGGGTTAGCTCGACGGGGAAGCGCACAATTGTCCGACCACCGGGAGGTACGGAAACGATGGCCTGGCGAATTCCGTCCGCCGGTTCCATATCGGCTGGCAGTTGGATGTCGACTTGGAGCCACGGCACCCCGGAGGCCGATGTCACCGCGACTATCAGGTCGACCGTGTCACCTTCGACCGCCCGGTCCGGAACCTCGATCTCGGCTTCCAGGTCAGGCCAGCGATGGAGCAGCGATCCCATGATCGCCAGCAGCAGCGGGGCAGCGGCTGTAATGGCCAGAAGTGGTTGGCCAGCGATCACCGCAACCAGAAGACTGGCGACAGCACCAACCGTCAGCACAGACAACCGGTTTGTCGTCCGGTGATCGAGCGTTGTCTGATTGCTTTTCTCCGCGGCGGACCGCTCCACCGGTCTACCGCTTGCCGGCGGTTGAGTCGAGGTCGGCGTCGGTCAGGGTTGCCGGCGTTGGCACCAGGCCGAGACACTCCTCGATCACTTCATGGTCCCGCACACCGCGGACCCAGGCTTCGGTCCGAAGGACAAGCCGGTGGGATAACACCGGGACCGCCAGCGACTTGACGTCGTTCGGTGTTGCGAAGGTCCGGTTCTCAAGCGCCGCCTTCGCTCTTGCTGTTCTGAGCAGAGCTAAGCCGCCGCGGGGGCTTGCGCCGATCTCAAGTGACTGGTGTTCTCTGGTGGCCTCGACGATCGAGACCACGTAGTCGATCACATCCTGGCTTGCTTTGACGTTTTCGACCGCCTGCTGCATGGCATCGACCTGGCCGGGCGAGAGCATGGTCTGCAGTTCCGGTTGGTCTGTCCCCCGCTCGATCCGGCGGCGCAGCAGTTCGCGTTCGTCATCCGGTGTTGGGTAGCCAACACCGAGCCGAAGTAAGAACCGATCGAGTTGGGCTTCAGGCAGCGGGTAGGTGCCTTCGGTTTCGATCGGGTTCTGGGTGGCCAGCAGAAAGAACGGGCGAGGGAGCTGGTGAGAGACGCCATCGACCGTGATCTGGCGTTCTTCCATGGCTTCGAGCGCTGCGGCCTGGGTCTTCGACGGGCTCCGGTTGATCTCATCTCCAAGGACCAGGCTGGCAAACAGCGGACCGGGGGCAAAGACCGGCCGATCATCCGGGCCGGGCACGATCGAACCGGTCAGGTCGGATGGGATGAGGTCCGGGGTGAACTGAATCCGAGAGAACGAAAGGCCGGTGACCGTAGCAAGCGATCTGGCAATGAGAGTTTTTGCCACCCCCGGAACATCTTCGATCAGCACGTGACCATCGGCCAGCAGTCCGATCATGATCAACTCGAGAACCGATCTTTTCCCGACCACCGCCCGTTCAACTTCGGTGATCACCGCATCGCAGAGTTTTGCGACCTCGTCCGGGCCGCTAGTGCTGTGCTGATCGAGTTCTTCCGGTGCCACATTGCTCACCAGACCAGACAGTACTAGCCGCCCACGAACCAGGCGATTCGATGGCCCCTATCGGGCTGACGTGAGGACCAGCTCGCGAGCCGTCTCGTCAGCCGGCGCATGCGGCTCGGTCGGTTCGCTTGCGCTGCCTTCGATGCGAAGGTCGGGCAGGATGCGGTCGAGCCAACCGGGCAGCCACCAGTTCCGCTTCCCGAGCAGTTCCATCGTGGCTGGAACGAGCAGCATCCGGACCAGGGTTGCGTCGAGCAGGACCGACATGGCGAGGCCGAGCCCGAGCATCTGCAGAACCCGTGCATCCTCGAGGGTGAATGATCCGAACACCACGACCATGATGGCGGCAGCGGCGGTGATCACCCGAGCCGTCTTGGCCAGACCAGCAGCGACCGAGTTCGCGGCATCTCCGGTGCGCTCGTACTCCTCCTTGATTCGTGACAGGAGGAACACCTCGTAGTCCATCGAGAGGCCGAAGACGATAGCGAACAGCAACATCGGGATGTAAGGCTCGATCGGGCCACCTTCGGTGCCGAAGAGGCTCGCCCCCCAACCCCACTGGAACACCATGACCAGCACGCCATAAGCCCCACCGATCGACAACATATTCATGATCACGGCTTTTAGCGGGACGACCAGTGAGCGGAACACCGCCATAAGCAGCAGGAACGACAGCCCGAGCACAACTCCGAAGAACCACACCATCCTCTGGCCGAGGAAGACGCTGATATCGACCCCCGCCGCAAGGGTTCCGGTGATGTAGAGGTCGAGCTGTTGGCCGGCCTCGGTCATCGGCAGGGCTTCGCTTCGCAGATGTTCAAGCAGTTCCTGAGTGGCTGCGTCCTGCGGTGCGGTTGACGGCACAATCCGCAGCAGGGCCGCGGTCGGCTGCGTGGCGTCGTTCGGCATCGGCCCTGCGATGGCGGCCACTCCCTCTGTCGACCGGAGGGTTTCAGCCAGGTTCTGAAGCAGACTGAGGTCTGTGGGGTTGTTGATCTCGGTGGCGATGAGCATCGGGCCGTTGAACCCGGGACCGAAGCCTTCGGCGATCAGGTCATAAGCGGCTCGGGTTGTGGTGTCAGCCGGGAAGTTACGCTCGTCGGAGTACCCGAGGCGCAGGTCGAACACGGGGAGCGCCAGCGCTCCAAGAATTGCCAACCCGACAAGAGCGGCGGCCCATGGCTTGGCCTGGATAAGTCGGCTCCATCGGTACCACGATGTTTCGTTGTGCGGCTTTTGTGCTCGTGCCGGGACCTGTCGTTTCAACAGCGGAACGAATCGACCGGCGAGCAACACGGCCACTGCCCCGCCGACGCCGACCAACGCCAGGCTGGCGGCTCCGATGCCGAGCAGGAAGAGGGCGAGCGATACGAACAGCGATGCCGCCAGGCCGCGAACTCGGGTGACTTCGGTTCGGTGCTTGGCGATTCCGATGGCTGCGGGGAGGAGGGTGACCGAGGCAAGCATGGTGACGAGCACCGTGGCCGATGCCGCTATGCCGAGCCCGGCGACAAACGCCAGCCCCATCAACATGAGGCCAAGAAGCGAGAGCACAACGGTCAGCCCGGCGAAGATCACCGATCGGCCGGCAGTGTCGATGGAGATCATCATCGCGTCGACCGGGGCGAATCCGTCCTGCAGACGTTCGCGGTAGCGGTTGACGATGAACAGTGCGTAGTCGATCCCGACGCCGAGGCCGATCATGGCCCCGATGACCGTCGCTGCATCCGGTACCGCCATGACGTTCGAGATGATCGAAATCAAGGCCAGGCCAACTCCGACGCCGGTTACAGCAACGCCGACCGTGATCCCCATCGCCAATACAGACCCGAGGGCAACGATCAGCACGATCACCGCAAAACCCAACCCGATCAGCTCGGTTTCGGGTGGTTCGAATTCGGCTAGAGCTGTCCCGCCGACCTCGACCTGAACGTCGCTGATCGGATTGCTGCGAACCATCTCGAGGATTTCGACTCCGACCTCGCCCGCTGTGGTCTGGTCGAACTCAGGGTCGAGTGCAACCGCAGCAAACGCAATTTGGCCGGCCCGTTCTCCGGCGGGAGCGATCTGATTTTCACCGCCTGACGCATAGGGGCTCTCGACCGTGACGCCCGGAATCTCACCGACCTGGGCCAGAAGGCTCTCCATCGACTCCTTCACTACTGGGTCGGTCACGCTGCGGTCAGCTGCGAACACGATCGAGCCTTCGGCTCCGGCGCCGACCCCGTCAAAGTGCTCCTCGAGGATTGAGAATCCAGCGCCGGAGTCGCTGTTTGGGATTTCGACTGCGTCGCTGAACTCGGCCCCGAGCATGCCCGCTGTCATCTGTGAGGCGACGAGTAGGGCAACCCAGGTGACGATGACCTTGTATGGGTTCGTGAAGCACCAGCGGGCGATTCGGGTGAGCATGTCATGTCCTTTACAGTCTGTTGTTAGAAAGCTCTTGCGCTACAGCTACGTAGCGGTAGCTGTTACTATTACCGATACGCAGGTGTAGCGCAAGGGAAAATCTGAGTATGATCCCGACATGACCTCGACGAAGGCTGGCTCCCGAGACAACGCAGCGATCGAGGCCAACGTTCTCGACACGGCTATGGAGATCCTTCTCGAAGGTGGACTGGGCGCGCTGACCGTCCAGGAGATCACCAAGCGCTCAGGCGTCGCGAAGACGACGATCTACCGACGCTGGCCGAGCGCAGACGCCATCGGCATCGATGCGATGCGGCTGCGGTTCAGCTCGACCTACCCGGCCCCCGACACCGGCAGCCTGGCCGGCGATCTCGGGGTCATCTTTCCCGCCTATCGAGAGGTCACCGCCGAGCCCGGTTTCCGACGTGTGGTCCTGAGCCTGTTGAGCGCGTCAACCTCGAACCCCGCGCTTGACGAGGTTCGCGTCGACATGGAGGAAGGTCGTCGGGACCTACTCCGGCCGATGATCAATGCGGCGATGAAGCGGGGCGAGATCCGGCCCGAGCTGTCGTTCGAGCAGATCCGGGCGATCATCATCGGTCCGATTTTTCTCAGGAACGTGGTCGATGGGGTCGAGATGAGCGATGAAGAGTGCGAGGCACTCATTCCGGTCGTGTGCCGGGCGCTCGGCTAGACCCCCACGACTCGACGGAACAGTTGCTGGACGCCTGCCACGGCCGTCTCGTGGTTGGCGTGATGGAAGCACGGCCCGATGTAGCCGTGCAGCAAGAACTCCAGGACGACGTTCTGATCGAGCCCATCGAGATCGAACTCGCCCGCTTCGACCCCCGCCGCGATGAGTTCGCCGAGCAACACCCGGGCCGCTTCGAACGGTTCGTCGCTGTCGGTGGCCACGGTGTGGAACACCGCGTGATAGAGGCCGTGGTAGTCGAACTCGAATCGCATCCAGTGCTCGACCACCGCGTCTAGCTTTGCTGCCCAGCTGAGGTCCTTCTCGACCATGACTTCGCCTGGCCGTTCGAGCATCTGCGCCCAGAGATCGGCCTGCAGCCCGGCGAGTAGGTCCTGACGAGATTCGAAGTGGAGGTAGATCGATCCTTTTGCGATGCCTGCGGCCTGGGCCACCTTGGCGATCGAGGTGTTCTCCAAACCCTCCTCGACGGCCATGCGTGCGGCGGCGTCGAGAATCTGACGGCGTCGCACCTCGGGGCTCTGGAACCGCCCTTCTGGGGGCGTCTTTGGGGAGGGTGTCACATTCCACAGCATACCGGGTTGCCGAGCGACTGACCAACGGTCATACTGGACTGACCAGCGGTCATTCGTTCGAATACAGACCGTGGTCGACAGAGATGGAGTAGCCCTATGGCAACCGAGAACAACGAAACCCCACCAGCCGATGTGGTCATCATCGGAGGAGGACCGGCCGGAATGAGCGCAGCGCTCACCGCAGGCCGGGCGCTCCTTAACACCGTTGTGGTGAACGCAGAGTCGCCCCGCAACGCGGTGACGACCGCCTCGCACGGTTTCCTGACCCGCGATGGAGCCCACCCGACCGAGCTCCTCGCGGTGGCGAAACAGCAGCTCGGCAAGTACGAGACAGTCCGCTACGTCAACGACACCGTGAGTACGGCGACGGCAGTCGAAAATGGATTCGGGAGCGGATTCGAGGCAGGCTTCGAGATAACCCTGGCCAGCGGCGAGAAGATGCTCACCCGGCGACTGATTGTCGCTACGGGCCACGCCGATGATCTCAAACGGCTCGACCTTCCGGGCATCGAAGCCGTCTACGGCAAGAGCGTGTATCCCTGCATGTTCTGTGATGGATTCGAACACCGCGGTGAACGCCTTGCCATGTTCGGCCGCGAGGGCGCTATCCACTATGCACCCATGGGGCTTCTGTGGACCGACGACCTCATCGTCTTCACCAACGGCGCCTCGCTCTCCCCCGATCAGACAGCAGAACTCGAAGCTCACGGCGTTGCGGTTCACAGCGAGCAGATACAGCACCTCGAATCGAGCGACGGAACGCTGACCGCGGTCGAGTTGGTAACCGGCGAACGCATCGAACGAGATGCCGGTTTCATCAGCGACGAATACTCCGAGCCAGCCAGCACGTTCGCCGAGACGCTCGGCGTTACAAGCTCGCTAAACGATTGGGGCATGATGGCCCTCGACGCAACCGAGACCGGTTCGACCAGCGTCGCCGGCCTCCACGTAATCGGCGATGCCCGCATCGGCTTCAGCGGCCTCATCGCCGCCGCGGCGGAAGGAGCGGCCTGCGCCGAAGGGATCGTTCACGAGATCGCCAGCGAACGGTGGAGCAAACAATGACCACCGAGACCATGTACGACACCGCGGACGGCGTCGAGAACTACACCGCTGTGGCCGAGGGCTACGACGGCCGAACCCACGTCAACCGTCTCGCCGAACTGCTGGCCCCGGGATCCACGGTTCTAGAACTAGGAATAGGCCCAGGGGTCGACCTCGACATGCTGGCCGAAACGTTCACCGTCGTTGGCTCCGACCGTTCACAAGCGTTCCTCGACCGTTACGCCCGCCTCAGGCCTGAGATCGAACTCCTGAAGCTCGACGCGGTCACGATCGACACCGACCGGCACTTCGACGCCATCTACAGCAACAAAGTCCTCCATCACCTGACCACAGAGGAGCTGCACCGCTCGCTCCAACGTCAAGCGGAGATCATCCACCCGGACGGCCTGCTGATCAACGGCCTGTGGGCCGGCACAACCGCCGAACAATACGGAGAGCTGCACGACGGCCGCGGCCTGGTCAGCTGGCCGATCGGCTGCCAGGCCGGTGAGGCCGAGTAGTGAAAGGGGGGCTGCGACTGTGGTTCTGGGATCGGCATTCGGCGCCCATTCCCGCCACACAACGGGACGTTGGACCCTCACCACGGCCAGATGGTTTGGGCGATGCTGGAGATCAGCGCAACTCCCGGCTCTGTTCGGCTACGGGGTTCGCCTGTCTCGCCGTCGAACCAAACGAGCACCAATGTCCACACGTACCCCGGCCAATGCCAAGGAAGCAGCGTCAACAGACGAAGGTTCGACCGACACTCCGAAGATTGGCCCGTCCTCAGGCCCGGTCGTCGCTGCAGTCGGGTTAGTAGTTCTCGCGATCGGGCTGATCGTGAACAGCGTGGCCGGCCCGCTCCTGATCGACGACATCGATTACCCGACCTCGGACTCGATGCGAAACCAAACCATCGGACTGGATGCCGCGGCCCTGTTCCTCTTCGCCCCGGCGTGCCTAGTCACCGCCGTGATGGTGTGGCGTGGCCACCGCCTCGCACCCATGCTTACCGTGAGTCTTGGTTCCTATACCGCTTACATCTTCGTGCAGTACCTGGTCGGTCCGGAGTTCGGTTACTACCCGGCCACCCTGCTGCTGCACCTCGGGCTGTTCATTGGCGGCTGGACACTCGCCGTGTACGCATGGCACACCGGTCGCGAGATCTACAACGAGACGGAGGCAACGCTCTCACCTCGCCACGCTATTGCCGCCGCCGCCATCGCCGGATTCGTGCTCTTGCGCTACCTGCCGGGTCTCGCCGCAAGCTTGACCCAGAAGTCGTTGCCGGCCGAGGCCAGCGGTGATATCACGATGTACTGGCTCATCGTCGTTTCCGACCTCGGGGTGTTCATCCCCATCATGGTGGCCACCGCCATCGGCGTGAGGTACCGCGCTCCGTGGGGCCGAATGGCCCTAACCGCAACTGCCGGCTGGTTCGCCCTGGTTAGTTTCGCAGTGGCTGTGATGTCGCTAGCCATGATCCTCAACGACGACTCTTACGCCAGCAGGGCCCAACTCGGCCTCTTCATCATCATCACAGCGATGGCGACCGGCTATGCCATCCACCTCCATAGGGCCCTCTTCGATCAGACCCGCTGAGTGAGTACGCCTTCCATGGCGTCGGCGACAACTGGTCAAGAAACGAACCGTCTGACAGATCGACGAAGCGGTGCCAACGGCTGAGCGGGAGGGCTATTGCCGCCAGCCTCAAGGTTGAGGTGTGACGTCCGACGAGATGATGGGGCTAGGTCGCTGGCACCCACAACAAGGAGTCATGCATGTACCGACGACACTCGTTCATTCTGATCTTGGCATTGTTGATCAGCTTTATTGCCCTTGTGCCAGCTGCCAGCGCAGCGCCATCGGCGACCAGCCCAACGCCGGTGGCCGCAGCTGAACAATCGAGTAGCGAGTTCCGTGTCAAGCAGCTCTACGCCGCTTTTCTGCGCCGAACCCCGACCGAGTCAGAGTTAAGCGCCGGTGTTGCCACCCTCGAAGCGGAGGGTTGGGTCGCAGTGATGGACGAGCTGTCCCTGAGCGAGGAATGGCTCGGCCGTTTCGTCGACAATACCTACCAGCGGACCCTCGATCGAGATCCCGATGTCGAGGGAAGGGCCTACTGGGTCACCCAACTCCAGTCAGGCCTGACCACTGCTGAGATCCTCGACCCGATCCTGAACTCCGAGGAGTTCCAATCAACGAACGCGGCAAACGACGCCGCGGTCGTCGGTCAACTGTTCCAGCAAATTCTCGCTCGTCCGGTCGACACCGCAGGTGCTGACTACTGGGAGTCCATCGCCTCCGAACTGGGGGCCGACCAGGTGGCGGCCAACCTGTTTGCCTCTTCGGAGTTCCAGCAACTCCTCGTCGACGAGCTGTACGAACTGCTCCTGTGCCGGGACTCCGACGCTGAGGGTCGGCTGTACTGGGCCGACTTGGTCGGCGTCGGTGGCGAGCTGGAGTTGGCCAGACTGCTGGTCGCCTCGACCGAGTTCCACGCTGCAACCGAAACCTGCGGCGACAGCAGCGTCGCCGAATCGGACGTCATCACCCCGCCTGACGGTGCGGTCATGGGAGTCAGCGACGACGCCAGCCTCGTGGTGATCCAGGCCTCCGACTTCAGCTACAAGGTCCTCACCATGTCCGACGGAAGCATCAGAGCGCTGGCTGGAGAAGGCAAGGCGGTGAGCCGAAGTCTTACCCGGGCCGTCACTGAGGACGGAAGCGACCTCATCCTGCATGACCTAACCGACGGCACATCTGCTGTAATCACCCCGGGCTGGTCTTCACTCTTCGGTGCGCAGTACGTCGTTGCCGACAACGGCATCGTCTACCGACACAGCAACGCCACGACCCAGATCGAGCGCTTCGACCCAGGGACGACCACCGTCGACTCGATATTCACCTCGAGCTCGATGAATACCCACTACGTCTCGTCCGTCTCCGCCGACGGCTCGCAGGCGCTGCTGTTCCTGGCCGACGAGACTAACAAGCTGCAGTGGTACAAGGACGGGACGTTGACACCGATCACGTCGACCCCCGTCACCTATTCATTCTCTAGCTTTCTGCTCGATGGATTTATCGTGGAAGGCAAGATCGCTATCGACGGCGGTAAAGCTGGCCTCGTCGCCACCTCGCAGAGCAACAGTGATGCCAAGGTGACAAAGGTCAATCTGGTCGACGACACCACGACACCTCTGTTCGACTACGACAACAGTTCGACTGGGTACAAATTCAACGCGGACATCAACTCACTGAGCCGGCAGGCCCTAAACCAGTCCGCCGGCCCTCGGAACACGCTGACCGTCGTCGATCTGAACGGGGACCCCAAATCCGATCACCTCGATGTCGCCTCCGAAGGCTCATGGAACGCCAGCGACCGCGGCAACGCCGGCGTGGCAGTCACCTATACCGTTCCCGGTCCGGTGATCACCATCCAAGGTTTCGCCCTTTCCTAACCGGCGACAGACCTGAACATAACGGCGGACGAGGGATCGAGCGCACCGCTCACCCCGTCCGCCGTTCAGGTGGCCGACGCGACCCGACCGTCTCACCCCTGATCCGCACCACAGCTTGTCACCCGACAGGTCGCCACCAGACGTTCGGAGCGCGTCGCTGGCAACTCACGAGGTCGAGACCGTAAGCGGCTGCTTCTCTCGCCTGACGATCCTGGCGACGACCACGAGCGCTGCAACCTCGATGGCGACGATGACCACATGGATGAGGAAGTCGGCCAGCGGGGCGGCTGGAGCGTCGGCCACCGGGTACAGCGGATCGATGACCCCCTCGAGTGACTCGCGAACGACGTTCATGATCAACACGACGAGGTACTGCCTCGGGTTCTGGGTGATCATCACGAAGATCGAGGCCACGACCATCACCGCCAGCCGTGCGCCCATCTCATATATGAGGTTGAGGGCCGGATCGCCTTCGGTCTCCCAGCCTGCTGCGGCCAAGGCACCGTGGTTGAAAAAGTGTTCGTATACCTGCACCACCATGATCAGGATGAGCACCGCCTGCATGATGTTCACCCAAAGTGGGATCCGCCTCTTCGTCTGTTCGGTCATAGCTGCCTCAGTTTCAGGTCTGGGGTGCGCGGCCGACTTCGATCCGCTGTGCAAACTATATGCGTGCGCACACATATAGTCGAAAGATCTTCGAATCCGTCACGCGACGGCAAACACTTGACGGCTGGCTCGGCACTGGCGAAGCTGAGCGTCCGTGTCTGAGTACTTCACAAACATCGAGGCCGCCGCTTGGGGAGGATTTCTCTCAACCCACGCACGGCTGTCTAAGCAACTCGAAGAAGATCTCAGACGCTCCGCAGGCCTCAGCCACGCCGAGTACGAAGTGCTCCTCCGGCTCTTTATCGAAGACGACGGTCGTCTTCGAATCCAAGCCCTTGCAGCACAAAGCATCCTGACCCACAGCGGAACTAGCAGGCTGATCGATCGACTCGAGTCGGCGGGCCTCGTCGAACGAGCCGGTGCTCAAGAGGACAAGCGGGGCGCCTATGCGGTCCTGACCGACGAGGGTCGCCAGCACTTTGAGCGGGCGGCTCGGCAACATACCGAATTGGTCCGGGCGCTCTTCCTTAGTCGGTTCTCGACCGAAGAGCTGAAGGTCATGGGGTCGCTTTGGGAGCGGCTACAAGACGACTAGGCCCACCCGAAAACAGCAAGTCCATGTTGTACGGCCCGATATTTCCGTGAGTACCGTCGGCGTCGTGTCAGGCCGAACCGTGCTTTCGAACCCGCTCGCCGGGATGTCGCCAAACGCGCTCGGCGCCATCTACATGGTGATCGGCTCACTCGGTTACGTCACCAATGACGCCTTGATCCGCGTAGCGACCGACGAGGGCCTCGACGTGTATCAGGCACTCTGTCTCCGAGGGATCGGTATGACTGCGCTGTTCGCAGCTCTGCTCAGAGTGCGAGGCCGTGTCGTCAGCCGGTCCCAGTTCTCGCGCCCGGTCTTCGGTCGAGTCGGCGCCGAGTTGGTCGGCACTGCACTGTTCTTTGCCGCGATCGTCAATCTGGAATTCGCCAACGCCCAAACCATCTTGTTGATCGTGCCCTTTGCCGTCACGCTCGCCGCAGCCGTCGTCCTTGGCGAAGCCGTCAGCGCTCGCCAGTACGTCACCGTGGTTGCCGGGTTCGCTGGTGTCATCTGCGTCGTCCAGCCCGGCACGGGAGCGTTCTCGCCTTGGTCGCTCGCCGTTGTCGTCGCAGCAGCGGCGCTCACCTTCCGCGAGTTCGCCACCCGCCGCGTCGACGACTCGATCCCGGCGGAGTTCGTCGCGTTCGTCACCGCCTTCGCCATCACGGTGATGACCGGTGCTCTGGCCGTCTTCACCGGATGGAATCCCATCAACAGCACCGCCGCTGTCGTCGTGGCAGCGGCGTGTCTGTGCCTGGTCGTCGGCTACGTGTTCACGATCCAGGCCGTTCGAGTCGGTGACATCAGCGTCTCGGCACCGTTCCGCTACACGACACTGCTCGGGGCCGTGGTCCTCGGTTACGTGTTCTTCGACGAGATTCCCAACGTTCTCACCGTCATCGGCTGCACGATCATCCTTGCCAGCGGCATGTACGCCATCCGGCTCGAACAAGCCGCAAAGCGCTTCCCCTCGTGAGCGGGTGCAGGCGCCTAGAGCCTGAACGGAGAGTCGAACTCCGGACCTACTCATTACGGATGTAGGTCCACTGAGCTCAACTAGTGCGCAAGTATGTCCTCAACCAACGACGAGAGATGGTCAGCCGAGGAGGTCACCTGGGAAGCATCCTGTGCCGCTTTCACGATCACGGTCGTCACCTGTTCTGAGGTTCTCGTCTGGTCCTGGATCGCAGCCACGATGTCAGCCTGTGTCGCACTGATCTTGTCGATCACCTCTCGGATCCCAACGAGTGCAGTGCCTGCATCCTGGGCGGCCTCTGCGATACTGGCGACCCGGCTGTCGATGTCGTCGGTCGCATCGCCGGTCTGACTCGCCAGTTCCTTCACTTCGCTCGCAACGACGGCGAAGCCGCGCCCAGCCTCACCGGCACGGGCAGCTTCGATGGTGGCGTTCAGGGCCAGGAGGTTCGTTTGAGCTGCAATCGTGCTGATAACCCCAACTATCTCGTCGATCTCAGCGGAGGCATTCGAGAGCTGCTGCATGGTGGCGTCGGTTTCGGTCGCTGCTCTTACGCCGTCGGCAGCAACGTCGTTGGCCAGTTGTACGTTGCTGTCGATCCGATCGACTCCACCACTGAGTACCTCCATGTCACCCACCGCCGTATGAATTTGAGACGCCAGGGACTGTGCCGTCTGTTTCATGTCGGCCGCTTCCTGTCGAATGGACGAGGCGGCATGCTCAAGCCGCTCGGCTCGGCGCCTTGCCTCGTCGGCCGAGGCCGCTTCCAGCTCGCGGCGCTCTTCTTGATCGGCCGCGCGCTGACGCTGCTCGACGTTGAGGGCCTCGGCCGCCTCTCGGCCCAACGCTGCTTGTGCTGCCAACTCGGCCGCTTCATCGGCCGAGGTCTGAGCCCCCTCCGTTGCCTTCCACAACAGAAGGATCCCAATGACCTCAAACACCACGAACAGGGCATGGATCATCGCCCAGAGTACGGGCTTCGCCTGCGCCGCTGGATGACTAAACGCTCCGACCGGATCGACGATGCTGACGCCGATGTGATGGACGACGGTGAACAGGACCGTGCCACCCAGAGCTCGCCAGTCCTGGTAGAGGGCAACGAAAACGAGCACGACGAAGAGGTGGAAGTGCGCCTCGATCGCACCGTTCGTCAGGTGGATGAGCGCCGCAGCACCTGCGAGTACACCCAGGCTGGCCGACAGACTCCTCATCATGCGAGTGCGACCGGCGGTGGCCATCAGTGCCAGAACGAGCACCGCTCCAACGTCAACGGCGAGGTGGACCGCATCGAAGCCATTGACGACACCGACCGCCACCAGGACCGGCACGTGTAACCAGAGCACCGCCCGCACGACGGCGTGTCGACGCCGGAATTCGTCATCATCAAGATCGGCCCCCGCCGGAAGCCACGCCAAGAGAGTTCGCATCGAGTACTAATCGGAACACTGGCCTCAGAGCTGAGCCGCAGGTTCAGATTTGGACGACCGGATCAGCCCGTCCGGACCATACCGCCCGCGCTGACATCCCTCGGAGGAACTACTGCGGCCTGACCAGACCTAACAGCAACAAGACTGCCCGTCCCTTGGGGGGTTGCTGAGAGCGAACCGTCCATTGCGTCCGGCCGCATCTATCGATGCCGCCGATTCGGCGCCCGACATTATCGGACGCTCCCACCCTCCCATAACGCCGGAACTGTTGTATGGCAGCAATCCTGGCCAACGTCTACACAGCGACGAGTCAGAGCCGACTAACCAACAGATGCTCCGTACGTTCCTTAGAACCTTCTTGCTGGTGCCTCTGGCAGCCCTCGCGGGCTGTTCGTTCGGTCCCGACCAGGCCTCGATCGTGAGATCCTCGTGCCCCGACCCCATCGAGGGCTTTGCCGAGTTGGTCGACGAACTAGCCGATCAATCGGAGCTATTCCCGAGCTATGAACTGATACGGCGTGGCCCGGACCGTATCGCCCGATCCGAGTCGAGGTTCGCCTGCGAAGCAGTCACCGTTGATGTCGGTTTGGACACGCTGGTTCAGTATGCCGTCATCGAGTACTACCTCACCGAAGAAGACGCCATCATCGGGTTCAGATACTCGGAGGTGTCGGAGTACGACGATGCCGTGGGCTTCATTGACAGTGGCTTCCCAAGACGGATCGAAGGATCGTGGTCTCAATCACGTCACCACGACGGATGCATCGTCATTCGCACTCTTTGGAGAAACGAACTCGCCCTAACGCAAGCCCCGGCTGCACCTGACAGAGACGAACTCATCAGAGAGGCATTCCCTAGCATCGCAAGTCTCTGCCAAACAGACGAGAACTAGTGCCCTCGACTCCAACCACTGTCTGAGGCAACGCTGCCCGGGTACGGCACGAGCAGAGCGTCCGAGGACACCGGCCGCCAGCTGCATCTCGTCACTGATCGTGGCGGTGCACCCTTGGTCGACCTGGCGGGACCAGGAGGGGGGTCGCCGAGTTACGGTAGGCGATATGGAGGTTGCGCTGGAGTCCGACCGAGTGCTCGTGCGCCGGTCGCTCACTGCGATCTCGGTTGCCCTGGTCGCTGCCGGCGTGGCCTTGGTGACGTACTTCGCTTATGCGATCTACCGGACTCACAGCATCGTGGAGGCGTCCCTGCCCTGTGATCCGAAGGTGATCACAAACACAAGCCGGCTGATCGATCCGGGGGGCTACTCGCTGTATTCGGACGAAGAAGTGGCGGCGAGCAAAGCGTTTGAGGCTTGCTTCGCTGAGACGCGGGAGCTGTTCGTCAACGAAGGCATCACGACGCTGAGCAACAGCGTCTACAGCCCGATGCTGGTCACCGCCAACGTGCTTGCGGTCGTGCTAGTGCTTGCCGGGTGGGCCTCCGGGGCTGCCGCACCGGTTCACCCCAGGTCGTTTCGCGTCCTCGGAGGCCTAACCGTCATCGGTGTCGCAGCGGTGTTGTTCCAGGTTCGGCACCTCGAAACGATTCGCCTGGTGACCGTGATCTTCGACTGACGACCGCTCGGGTACGGCACCACTGCAGTGATCGACAATGCTCACGATTCAAGCGCAAGACGAGAGAATTGAGACCCGTTGTCCAGGCTCGAAGTGTGCACGACGATCAGAGTCGGCGAGCACTAGGCCAAGCATCCCTGGCGCTGCTCCATCGACCTCTAGATTGCGCCATGACACCAGCTGCTCGATAAGGAAACCATCGATGCGAGAATCGGAGTCGACGAATTCAAGGTTGGGATTAACCTTGATGACGACAAGCTGGGCGTCGCTGTGGAAGACGACGACTTCAACCTCAACGTCTCCACTCATGCCACTCATGCCACTCAAGCTACCCGCAACTCAGTGTCCGATATCGGCACTTACGACTGGCCCACTGATAAATATCGCATATCAACTCACGGCGACCGGCATAGCTGGCGGTGGCCAGCCGGAACATGACTGGCCGGTCAACTTAAGCATCACGAACGGGGACCGTTGCAGAGATGCGACGCAGCGACATTGGTAAGGTTAAGCCCGATGCGACCCGTCTGTCCCGTATTGATGTTGATGCTCGCGTGTACGTCGTGTGGTCTCATCGCTGCGCAGGCAGAGAATGATGCTGCTTTGCTGATTGCCCGCTGTCTGCAGGTGCCAGAAGCTGCCGTGACCGTGAACGTCGGCGAGGACGGGCTCGCAGATATCGAGTTTCTGGTGCCCCAACTGGGTGGCCGACAGTTCACCGATGATGAATTCGACAAATGCATCAAAGCTAGTGGTCTAGACCTTCGATAGCGGCAGGACGAAGCGAGTGGCAACTGCACCAATGGCCTGCTCGACAGTAGACACTCGCCGGTCTGACCGTCCTACAACGGCACGCCTGCAGCGATGTTAAATGTTCACGCATCGACGCAACCAGAGCCTCGATCTGGTCGTGATTTCCGGTCGGCTGGGCTACTCGACATCGCCGGTGATGCTGCGGAATCCGACATGGCATAATCGGAGGGTGGAGACACGCAGGATTTCACCGGCCGAGCTGGAGGTGATGCGCGCATGGCTCGCCCACGACGTTCCTGGCGCTGACCTGCTGCGTAGTCAGCTCACCGAAGGAACGCAGATCTATCGTTCGTGCGATTGCGGTTGTAGCTCGATCGGTTTCGTCAACATCAAGGAAGGCTCCGAGCTGGGCGTGTCCATCTTCGACATCGATGCCGAGATTGTGGACGATACCGGCGCTTCGCTCGGAGGGATGATGCTCACCATCCGCAGCGGTCGACTTCATGACGTCGATGTGCACTCCTGGTTCGACGAGCTTCTCTTCCCAACCGCGGACCAGGTTCGCTGGCACCACCGAAGCACTGAGGGCGGATAGCCCCCTACAACGAATACCCACGCTAAACGGCACTAGGGCCAGCTCGACAACCCTCAGTCGGTGTCGCGGACTCCGAACCGATTTCGCTCGTCCGACCCGGGCAGCACCAATAGAAAAACCAAAACGCCCAGCACGCCTAGATACACCAAGTTGCTAAAAAAACCCACCAAGAACAGAACCATCGAAGGCTCCGGTCGCACTGGATCTGTCTTGAGCAGGAACAAGATCATCAGAGCAAAGCTAACCACTAACGCCAGAAAGGGCGGTAGAGCCCAAAGACCAGACCTCCCCGTGTCGTGCAGTCGGCGACAAGCCGCCGCACCGACCAAAGAGCAGACCACAACAGCATTCACTCCGGCCACCGCCACAAGAACCAACATCAGAGCCGATACCTCAGACCACCGCAGCAGACCGATGCCTACCATCCCTGCCGCCCCTGCTATCCCCATAACCCCGCTTGCCAGCATTTGACCTGCGAGTAAGGCACCGGTGTATGTCCAGAACTGTCTCGGGGTATCTCGACCTGTAGGGACTGTCAGCATCGAGAGCCCTCGCCGGATCAACCGCACAGCATCCACCCGTCACAGGTTATGCCCTTCTTTCGTTATCGCGCTCATGGTCTTGGCCGGTCGCAGCCAGCTTTGACGACTGAATCCACATCCTCAGCCACCTTTCAGAACCACGGCGATCCGGCACTTGTCCCTGTGATCCGAAGAGCCGATTAAACGGCACCGATGGCCCGCTCGAAAGTGTTCAACCATCGACGCAACCAGAGATCCTCGACCTGGTCGTGATTTCCGATTGGGCCTAGCGCCCGATCACGCCGGGACTGTAGTAACGAGCTAGACGGGTTCTGCGGCTCGTTGTGCCATACTCGCGTCGTGGCTGACCATCCTCGCCTACATGCCATGTTGACCGTCACAGGCGCGTTCCGTGTTGCCGAGCTAGACGAGCTTCTCGGTACTGTTGGCCGGTCGACCAGCGGAAACGATAACGACGGCAGGGGCTGGTGGACACTGGAGGCCAAGTCAGAAGGCGTTGACTGGCCGGGCCTGCTCGAACAGGTGATCCAGCCGTTTCGTGATCGACTGACCGAGTACGCCGGATTTCGGGATCTGCACGGACTGGAAGCGCAAGCACTGCTAGTCGCCTACATGTCGAGCAGCACCCCAATCGGGTCCTTTACAGCGACTCAGGTCAGTGACCTGGCTTGTATCGGGTGCAGCCTTGAGGTGGATCTTTATTGCGATCCACCTGGCTCCTGAAGAGCGGCCTATAGAACAGTTGGCCGTCCGACAACGGCACGAGTGGCCTGGTCGTGGTCATCGATCACGACCAGCGCTCAGTACGTCGGTTTACTCGTGGTCGTCAGCTGCCTGGTATGTAGCCATAGTAAGGCGGTGGCTCCAGTTCAAGTCTCGGCCACCCAACTCCCAGGGCACGGCTGCCACGAACCGCGCTCAAGAGGCTCCGATATCGGCCCGATCTCAGATAGGTGAGTGAAGCACAATACGACCAGCAGCGGGTACAGGCCAGCCAGGACCTTCTCCGACAGGTGGCCGACCAGCCCCCCTATGCCGCTCCCCGTCAGGTCAGCAACAAGTTCGAAACCTGTGGGCCCGGGCCCGGCACCTGGATCGCTGCCTGCGCCGGGCTGTTGATGATCACGCCAGGCCTCTTCGCCCTCGTGCTTGCCGGTATCTCAAAGTCGAAGAGCTCCGCAGCGAGCAAAGCCTGGGACCAAGGAGACGCTCTAACGGCAACAAGGCTTGCTGGAACAGCAGATACGTTGCGAATGATCGCGATCGTTGCTCTACTCGTACCCTTCGCAGTGTTCGCACTATTCATCGCCGCAGTAATCGCCGTCAGCGTGCTTGGAACGACCGCTTAGCAACGGAAGTCTCTAGCATCAGCAGCTGAAACGCCGAGTTGAGTCGGGCATTCAACGACGACTACTGGGTCCGATAGAACCGGTAAGCAATATCACGCTCTGGACCCACTGCCCAGTAGCTTTGCCCTGCAACTTTCAGCTCAACAAGATCAGCAGCCGCAGCCGCCGAACTCGGGTCGAGCTCGTAACGCAACCCAGCGCTCGGGGACACTGCCCACTCCCTTATCCGACTTCTGGTCGACCACGAAAGCTCGCCCACAGCAAGCCCTTCGCTCGTTACAGCCATCAGGTAGCTCCGACGAGGTGCCTTCCGCCCGGCTCGGACCCATCGCCAGATCTCAACGACGAAAACAACCACGCCAACCACTATCCCGATGAACGGGATCTGTTCGATCCCGGCGAAACCATCGAGTGCAGACTCGTCCGGGGGCTGATCGACAGCAACAAACACAGCCTGGATCTGGATTCCCTCGTGCTCACCAGCCAACTGCTCTTCAATCTTCATCCGGCTGGGCCTCATCGCCCCGACCCTAGCCAACCGACATCGAACAGATCTGGACCCCCCTTGGAGTCCAAGACAGACCACCCCGATATCGGCACCGTTGCAGTGCGGAGAAATGTTCACTCTCCGACGGCCACGGCCTGGTGGAGGTTATCGATCATCTCGGCCGCTCGGTACGCCGGAACTGGCCTGTTCTCTCCGACTAGCATGAACGGTGGTCGAAACCGCTGCAGAACGGACCAAGATGAAACGTTTGCTAGTTGTAGCCCTTATCTGCGTAGCCGGGTGCAGTAGTGATATCACCACGCAGACAAGAGATGCGGCACCCGACCTGACCATCGCTGCGCAGTCTGAGCCCAACGAGGAAGCGATCGATTCGTCAGCATCGACCGCCATCGGTTCCGCTCCGCTGCCGCTGGGATTCCGGCGCTGCAATGATCTGTTGACGACCGGGGTTGTTGACGGCCCGTTGTCAAGTGACTCAGAGATAGCCGCTGCTCAGCAGTGGCGAGCAGACAACGGCCTCCGAAGCGATGAAGCGTGGGTTGTCGAGGTACCGACAATCGCGAACGAGATGCCAGAGGCCGGCGCGTTCGACGCACCGCTTACCGACGAAGAAGCCATGTCGTTGTTCGAACGCGGCAACAACATCGATTTCGGCGCGCTGGCAGCCTATGGAGCCCAGCATGAAGAGACCTTCGGCGGCTATTGGCTGGACAACACCGCCAACGCACCAATGATCTCGTTCACGGAAGATTTGGACGAACGACGAGCAGAGCTTGCTGAGACGCTGCCCGACGTTCGGGTGGTGATGGCGAACGCATCCCGGATAGAACTGGATCGCCTTTGGGATCGAGCGATGAGCGAGGTAACCGGACAGGGAATCGGGACCGGTGCCGGCGTTCAGACTCAGTGGGGTGGCGGTGTCGTTACTCTTCATCTGTTCGTGCTGGACGAGGCGACAATAGTGTCCGTTGCCGAGTTCGCTGATCCAGCCATGGTTTGTGTTGAAGGTCAGGAAGTCGAGCGATACACAGCTCCGGGTCCACAAGCCGAGAGTGGTGACAACTGGCGCTTGCTCGCACTGCGTGAGGTCGACGTTCCCTTCCAAGCCACGTTCGACGAAAGCGCTTTTGAGCAGACCTGGTCGACATTTGATCCGGCAGAGCCACCTCCCGCTGTGGACTTCGAGCGCGAGATTGTGGTCGTAATCCCGACCGAAGGCCGGGGAGTCGTCAATGGACCGTGTGGAACGAGGTTCGACGGCTGGCAACTGGTCGACGAAGTAGTCCGGCTTGATCTACCGACGCCCGGCGGATCGACCGGCTGCGATGCGGCATGGCGTCCTGGTGCCTATTTGGTTGCGATTACCTCAGCCGAGATTCCAGCTGGTCCCGTCGCTATCGAAGTATCCAGCAGGCAACGCAGTACTCCGATGCACTCAGCCATCTTCGATCACTGACATCCCGGCCTGGCCGATCGATAACGGCACCACCCGAGCGCATGACAATGTGCAGTCCACACGACTAACTTCCAGCCCATGAATGTGTGGAAGCTCAGGGCCGAGACTGAGCTAGTCGGAAAGATTGAGGCAACGGCAGCCGATCAGCCATGGACCTCGGGATCATGGCAGCCAACCCCCACCTTCGAACGATTCGCTCCGCTATTCGAACACGAGTTGGCATGCCTCAACGCCATGAATGAACAGTCACAAGAATGGGAACGCGCATACCAGGCGATCGAAGAAGCGGGCCTGTCACTACAATCGCCCGGCGGCGAGATCGTTGCAGAATGGCTTCTACACATCGACGGCAATGAGGCCTGGTTCCGCTGGAGTCTTGAATCCTTCGACTAACCAACGCTCGATAGCGGCACGAGCGCCGTGATCGAAAGTATTCACCCAGAATTGGTGGACCCCGGCATAGCTTCTCAGTCTCCAGCCAGTAGGGGCTGCTCCTATCCGAGCACAGCCATGCACCAGAAATCGACACGACATCGACTGCCGTCAGTTGCTCAACTGAACCCGTACCGAGCTCCATATTCGGCTCGTAAGAGCGTCCGATACCAGTCATCAAGACTCTCAAACCGAGAGCGCTCCCCAAAGGACCCAGGGGCAAGCTGCACGATATCCATCGTCAACTGATCGACCGCCGAGACGCACAAACCAGTGTGAAAAACCAACAGACCCTCCGGCAGGCCAACGGATCGAAGTCGTTTGTTTTCCGCATCAATATCCTCGGCCGGGGGCGTCGCTCCAGGTTCGAAGATGGTCTCGCTCTCAAAAACGTCGCCTCCGCCAACCGCTTCCCAAAGGTAGAGCAGATCTTTCGGTACGACCCGGTCCACTCCACCTGACTGCCACCCTGCCAGCACGAAGGAGGTCACAGGCCCGTTCCATACGAACGCAGATGGGTAGGCATCAAAGTCACTGAGGATTGAAAGAACCATGGTGTAGCGACTTCCTCTCGTATTCCCCATGGGCCGACCTGAGCCACTAACGGCTAGCAGATTCACAGAACGGCCAACGCACCCTACAACGGCACCGCTGCAGTGATCAGAAATCCCGCAAAGTTGATAGGCGTGTCAAAGGTAGCCAGCTGCTCCCGGAGCGTCGGAAGCGACGAGTTTCCAGAGATCACCCGCTTGCTGATCGGTGATCAACTGCCCAGCCCGCCATTCCTGGATGACACGATACGCAGCGGTTAAGTCATGCTCCGCAACACGCACGACGATGTGTTCAGCCCGTCTCGCCATAACGGCAGCCAAGAATTCGGCAGTGCGCTGCCCTCGGTCGATAACAAAGACCGGCTGAAAGCCGATCCACCGGATTCGTCCCGTTAACCAGATCAGAATCAGCAGGGCCGACAGCGCAATTCCAATGACGACATTCGCAACCCAATCTTCATTGCGAGTCAACAAATTGTAGAAAACTCCGGCGCCAAACAGTCCAGACGCAATTAGCCACAGCATGCTCGCCCTGCCGTCGAACTCGGTCTGGCCAATCGACAGCTCCTCAAAAGGTGTAGAGGTATTGACCGCTGATTGACCCAAGCGATTCGATTGCCGGACCCGTACTCCGGTTTCCTCGATCGCGCACTCCTGAGACATTAAGAACCAACGCGCACTATGGCCCACGCACTCCCGAGCAACTCCCACGCTGCTCACCTTACTCTGCGTGCAAAGAAGGACCGCCACGAATCAGGCGGAGTACCACACTACAACGACACCACGGCTGCGGGCGGAAATGTTCACACGCCGGCGGATACGGCTTGGTCGTGGCTATCGGTCATCTCGGCCGCTCGGTGTGCCTGAACTGTTGCGGTTCAATCAGGCCGCCGACCTTCTTTGTACTCGTTGTCGACCGGGCGCTGCGGATCACAGGCATAGGTGCCAGAACAAGAAGCAAAGGGCCGACGCTAGTAGAAACGGTTCCGCCACGGCTCAACTCGACTGACCTGGGGACGGGGCTGTTCAAGCGGCCGACCGACTCTGCCGATCCTGCGAGCATGAACACCGAACAATACGCCGAGCTGATCGAAGCAATGCGTCATTCCGTGGCTACCAGGTACGGTGTCCCGCCCGTCGAGCTTCGCCCTCCCGCAACACCAGAACGAGTCGCTGCGGCAGGCGAACGACTCGGTGTTGCCATTCCTGAAGACGTGGCGGCACTGCTGCAGGCTGCAGACGGCGGAAGCCTGTTTGGGCAAGGGATCCAGTTCGCCCCGGTGCACCCATACAACGAGAATTCGGACCCCAACCAAATAGCCTTGGTGACCGCAACAGAGGCCATACGCGGATTTGTCTCGCAACCTGACCGGCTTGGTGGCGAGATCGAGTACGTGCCACGTCCTGACTTCATCTCATTGACTACCGGCGGCCAGCACGGGCTGTGCTACGAAGTTTCGGGACCGAACGCCGGCAGCATCCTCTACTTCAGCGTATTGGACATCGAGTGGCACATCGCCAGAGTTGCGCCGTCCCTCCAGAACGTGTTCCTCGCCGCTCGGGAATGCGTCGATATCTACCCTGAGTTCATCATCACCGACACCAACGAACACGTGTTTCGAAAGTACGGGATCGACACCCGACTGAATGGGTAGCTAGCCGCAGATCGTAACCACATGAGCAACGATGTCATTGCGGAGGACAAGCTTCTCGCCAACCTCGACAGGTTTGCCTTCATGTCGCAGCCGATGGTCGAACATGGCTACTCGCCAATCACGCACCTGAACAACCTCACCATCGATCACGGTTTCGCCGCCCTGACAACCGCCAGCAGGCAGATACACCAAAACAGTCAACAAAGAAATGATCGATTCATTCGGACGCCAAGGCTCGTCCTGGTGAGGCGCGAAGTCACCCCCTAAGCCATAGCGATAGAACCTCGACCGGGGGTTACAGCGGACCGCCACCCAATCATCGACCGGCGACGGCAGGTAGATCGGCGGATCTGGAAACCACGACGAGATCGACCCGACCAGCGGCCCTAGGCGCTTCCACAAAACATCAGCCAACGCCTCGTCGGTTATGGCAGCCCGTTGCCCCGCTCGCCCTGCACTCCTGGGGCCAAGTTCTTGGGCTTCAAACACGGCCTTCCGAACTGAATCGTTGATGAGTAGCTTGTCCTCGTCTTCAAAAACAGCATCGAGAACGAGCACATCTGGCCTTCTAGGTCGATCTCCACGTCAACAGAATAGATCGACACAGCCTCGTCGTTCGCCGAATACACACCACCCGATATCGGCACCGATGGCCCGCTCGAAAGTGTTCAACCATCGACGCAACCAGAGAGCCTCGACCTGGTCGTGATTTCCGATTGGGCCTAGCGCTCGATCACGCCGGTTACGCGAGTCTTGAATCGGGTCATGCGAATGGGCAATAGGCGAAGTCGATGCCTGATTGAAACCGATGACGGATCGGCCCGATTCATGATCCTGCCGTTGTCGGATGCGATTGGCATGAGAGGATGCTTATGTGGCCTGGTCTCGATCTCTGTTTATCATCGCGTCTGTCTTTTGTCTGCTCTGCGCAGCCTGTGGGACAGCGGAAACGACTGCTACTGCTGAGGTGGCGACCTCGGAAAACTTGCCCGTACCCGTAGAACGATCTGGACCCGCAGAGCCTGTCGAGGTCGCGCTGGTAGCGATGGTCGACCGAGCCCAATCCACCGCCGATCCGGCTCTAGCGGGCAACGCTATATCCGCGTTCGGGATCAACCTGTTCGAGGCGGCAAGAGCTGACAACAGAACCGGGAACCTGACCGTTTCTCCAGCCAGCGTTGCCATTGCGTTGGCGATGCTTGAACCGGGGACCGTCGATGACGCTCAGACCCAGCTCAGAGACCTGCTTGGCATAACCGACCCAGACGCATTCCATCAATCCATGAACGCTCTTGAGGTCAATCTCGAAACCAGGACGCTGGATGACCCTGGCGACGGTGATCCAGGCAAGATGATGATCAGAATCGCAAACGCTGCGTACCTTCAACAGGGGTACCCATTTGAGGCCGCTTACCTCGACGCCATCGGCACCAACTACGGTCCCGTACTCAACGAGGTCAATTTCCCACCGAACCCTGACGCTGTGGCTCACGAAATCAACCGCTGGGTCGCCGATGCCACCAACCAGCGAATCACCGACCTCATCGCCGACGGAGCGATCACCCGCGACACCGTGCTTGCTCTGGTCAACGCCCTGTACCTGAAGGCATCATGGCTAGAGCCGTTCCCAACGGTCGCCACTGCCGCAGCTGACTTTGAGACCTTCGACGAGGGAAAGGTTGAGGTTGAGATGATGCAAGGCCCCGGCTCCTCGACGGCACAGGGAGATGGCTGGATCGGCGCAACCAAAGACTACGTCGGACAACTCACCGCTCAGTTCATCCTCCCCGACGACGATCGGTTTGAGGACGTGGCCGACAACCTGCCAGCCGTCTTTGAGGAATACGAACGAAATCAAACATTCGGAGCGGAGCTGAGTCTTCCGAAGCTCGAAACACGGTCAAATCTAGAGTTGAACCCGGCACTGCAGTCTCTCGGTCTTACCGCACCGTACTCTGCGGGCGGCCTACTCGGCATCGCACCAGATCCCAATCTGTTCGTCGAAAAAGTCATCCACGAAACGTTTGTTGCCATGGACGAAGAGGGCGCCGAGGCAGCAGCGGCAACGGCTGTTCTCGCACGAGCCCTGAGCCGCAGACCAACCCCACAGCAAGTCGTTCTAGACCGGCCATTCATCTACCGAATCACAGACACCACAACCGGCACCACGCTCTTCATCGGCCAAATCACCAACCCGACAGCCGGGTAGGACTTACCAAGATGACCACCCGATATCGGCACTTCATCAGCGCCCGGGAACACCGGTACCCGGGTTGGCTCGGCTCTACAGATGGGCTTTGAGACGTGACAAGATCGCACCAACGAACCGCACGACCACGTCGCCTATTCCTCGGACTCTGAACGGTTCCGGGTCGAGCTCACAATGAACGCGATTGCGATGACGGCGAATGAAAGGGCGAGCAGCCAGTTCCCGGTAGCGGCGAACGCAATCGCTGCAACCGCGAAACCTAGGCTCCCGTACCGAGAGGCCTTAGTTTGGGGCGCGTCCATGTCGGCAGCGTACTGGCCGCCCATACCCGTCGCCATTTCCAACCCAGGCTTGCGGAGTCATCCGGAGCACAACAGTCGGCTGTAGCGAGCAAGCACGACACCGGGCGAGTAGTCGAGGCTGATCGAGATCTGGCCGATGCCATCGGGCGACTATTGCAGGGCGGCGACCGGTCGTAACGGGTCAACCCAAGGACCTGTTTCCTGGTTTTTCCTGGTTTCGGTCCGCTGGGCCGTGTGGCCAGTTCACCTCAGGGGGCGTTTTCCCTGGTGAGGGTTGGAGCCCGAACGGAGAGTCGAACTCCGGACCTACTCATTACGAATGAGTTGCTCTACCAACTGAGCTATTCGGGCAAGCCGTCAGCTTATCGGCGTTTGGTGGTTCGCTGGCGGTGATTTCCCCGAGCGCGCAGCGGCCCCGGGATGGGGGATTCCCGGGGCCGCTATTGGGGTGGGCGTATGCCCGACCGGTCGAATCAGACCGGGACTTAGGCGTCGACCGGAACCTCGGCCTCAGCCTCAATTGTCGACGTCTCGGTCGAAGCCGAAACAGCCGGCGAGCCGGAGCCCTGGGTGCCGATCGCAATCTTGCGGGCCTTGGCCTGCTCGGAAACGGGGATTCGGAGCGTCAGCACGCCGTCGGCGAAATCGGCCTCGATACCGCTGACGTCGAGATTCTCGCCGAGGTGCACCTGGCGCCGGAAGGTGCCGTGAGCCCGCTCGCTCAGATAGCGCTGGTCGCCATCCTGGCGGGGAAGCTTGCGCTCGGCGGTAACGGTCAACACGCTGCGCTCAACACTGATGTCCACCGCATCGGCGGGAACGCCTGGCAGGTCGATATGGACCCACACGTCGGAGCCGCGCCGATAGGCGTCCATCTCCACTCGGTGGTCGGACTCACCCTTGGCCCCGAGGCCCCGGAAGAACAGCTCGAACGGATCGTTTTGCATCAACATCGTTTCTCCTTGTTTGTCGTGTCCTCGTTCGTTCCTTTGTGAGGACGAGGGCCATCGTTTGGATGCACACTGATCTAACGTCACGAATACTGAAAGTATTTCACTTTTCCTGAAAATTGTTTCTAGACGGCGAAAAGGCGACAGATCGGGCTGTAGGACCTACGCTGGAACCATGGCCAGGGTCAGAATCACCGTCACGTCTGTGACCACCACCGCCGTCGAGCTGGTGGACGGTTCTGGCCTTGAGGCACTGACACTGTCCGCGGTAGCGAAAGACCTTGGCGTCGGACCCTCTGCGCTCTATACCCACTGCGACGGGCTAGACGGTCTGCGAGGCCTGGTCGCCGTTGCCGCCACCGACAATTTGGCCACCAACCTGCGCAACGCGGCGATCGGCTACGCCGGCGAAGATGCCTTGTTGGCTCTTGGCATGGCCTACCGACAGTTCGCCTCCGACCATCCGGGGCAATTCGCCGCCACTATTCGCCCACCGGATCCGGCCGCTGACGAACTGGCAAACGCCACCCAACTCCTGCTCGATGTGTTCGTGCTCGTCTTTCGTGCGATGGGGCTCGACGATGAACGCGCGGCGATGGCCGCACGCAGCACCCGCAGCGCCATCCACGGATTCTTGGCCATCGAACACCTGGCGGCCCATGGATCATCCAGCGCCGAGTTCGAGCATCTCCTAGCCACCCTTCGGGCCGGACTGCAGCGGGCCGAGCCCACGCCCGAACCCGGCTAGACCCCAGCGCCTACTTAGGTTCTGGCGATAGACGCAGGAACAGGTCCTGCAGCAGCAGCGCCTCGTTTGGGTTTCTGACCAGGTTCTCAGCGGTCGTCTGGATCGCAGCCAGGGCATCGTAGGTGGCGTCCTCGCCGATGCTCAGCCCACCGCTGATCAGATGATCCCGATAGACCCTGGCCATGGTGGCCAGACCGAACCGCAACTCGTCGTATCGCAGGCGGCGGATCTCTCGTTTGTGGCGAGCCACCAACTCGGTGCGGCCCGAACCACGCTCCCCTATCTGCTCGACCCTGGCCTCCAACTGCTCAACGTCGGCCTGCTGGCGAAGCTCCAGTGGCCCCTGGGCCCGGTCCATACCATCGCGAACCTCGGCGATCAGCTCGGTAGCCATGTAGCCGGTCCCGTCGAGCCGACCGGGTACCTGTTGCCATAGGGTCGCTCGCACCGCCAGATCGTCATCGGTTGCTAGCAGCCTGGCTCGGTCCAGGTCGCCGCCAGCGGCCGATGCCGCCACCAGGGCTCGCTCCGGATCAACGCCAGCACTCTCCAGTGCCTGTTCCAGTTCCAACACGCTCAGCGGACCAAATTCCACGGTGACACAGCGACTGGCGATGGTCACGGTTTCCGGCGGCACCTCTTCGGCCAGCAGCACGAACACAGCCGACGGTGGCGGCTCCTCGATCACCTTCAGCAACTTGCCGATGGCCGCCTCTTCGATCGACTCGGCTCCGGTCACTACGATCACCTTGCGTCGACCCTCGACGGGGGTCCGTAAACCGGCCCGGATAATCTCTTCGGCCTCCGACACTCGCAACGCTGCGCCCTGGGGCTCGACCACCAAGACATCGGGGTGTTTGCCCTCAACTGCGAGGCTGATCGCCCGCTGCCGCGATTCTACATCCTCGTAGCCGCCGGCCAGGATCAGTCCAGCGAAACCTCTCGCCGCCCGCAGGGTTCCGCTGCCTCGGTTGCCGAGAAAGAGGTAGGCGTGGACCGGGTTCTCGGCCGCAGCCTCGAGCCTTGCTCTGGCATCAAACTGGCCGACGAGATCGACCCACGGGTCGAAGTCGGTCGCAGACCCAGACGGCGAATCAGACATAACGCGACTCTACCGGAGTCACAGAATTAGAGAGCGTCCAACGCCGGCTTGAGGCGATCCCACACCTCGGCGGCGACATCGTCGATCGAGCCGGAACCGTCGACCACCAGCCAACGTTCATCGTCTTCCATCGCCAACTGGTCGAAGGTGCTGGCCACGCGGGTATGGAAGCCCTCACCCTCCTGCTCGAAACGATCGAGTGAACGGTTCAGCCTGGTGACAGCGATCTCGCGAGGAACTCGGAGATACACCACAAGATCTGGCCAACGTCCGTAGATGGCCCAGTCGTTCACCGAGCGGATGGCCTCGACCCCCAACTCTCGTCCGCCGCCCTGATAGGCCAGCGATGAGTATGCGGAACGGTCAGACACCACATGGCGACCCTGCGACAGCGCAGGCAGGATCAGGTCTTGCAGATGCTGAGCACGGTCAGCGGCCATCATCAAGGCTTCAGCCCGCGGGCCAACGCTGTATGAGTCGGTGTTCAACAGCAGGCCACGCAGCTCACCGCCGAGCGGCGTGCCACCGGGCTCCCGGGTCAGTACGGCATCGATGCGTTCGGCGACCCGAGATGCCTGTGTGCTCTTACCTGAACCCTCGCCACCTTCGAAAGCTATGTACGCGGCCATCGTCAGCTAGCTGGTGACTTCGAACCGGCCTTCTTGGCAGTCTTTTTCGCCGCGGCCTTCTTTTTGGTAGGGCGCTTCTTCGTGGCCTTCTTAGCCGCTTTCTTCGCTGCTGCCTTCTTGGTGCCCTCGGGATCGAGGGACATCTTGAGGCGACGCCCGGCCAACAGCTCCGATGCCCGGGTGATGTCGATGCGTTCGACGGTGTCGGTGGCGGTCAAACTGGCGTTGACCTCGCCATCGGTGACGTATTCGCCGAACTGACCGTTCTTAACCACGACCGGAAGGTCGGTTGTTGGGTCGACGCCCAGTTCCTTTAGCGGACCGGCGGCGCTTTGGCCCCGGCGGCGCTTCGGTTGGGCGTATAGCTTGACCGCCTCGTCGAGCGTCATCGTGAGCAGCTGTTCCTCATCCTCGAAGCTGCGGGTGTCGGCCCGCTTGCCCTCTTCCTCGGGCTCCTTCGTCAGGTATGGACCGTGAGGGCCGTTGCGAGCGGTGATGGGGCGAGCATCGGTGGGGTCGGCGCCGATCACCCGAGGGATGGTCAGCAGCTCAAGCGCTTTGTCGAGCGTGACGTCTTCCATCTGCATGCTCTTGAACAGCGAGCTGGTCTGCGGCTTGTTGTCGTCTGTGACCTTCTTTGGCATCTCACCAAGCTGCACATAGGGGCCAAACTTGCCGTCGCGGACGAACACCGGCAACCCGCTCTCCGGGTGATGTCCGAGCTGGATCACGTCGGGAACCGACATGATCTCCACCGAGGAACTGGTGTTGAGTTCGTCGGGGGTGATGTCGTTAGGGATGGCCTTGGTCTCGATCAGGTTGCCCCAGACCATCAAGCCGCTATCGCTACCCGAACCGCTGTCAGGGCCGGTTGCGATCTTTGATATCGAGTAGTCCCGCACCGCCTTCGACGGGAAGCTGTCGAACGGAATCAGTTCCTCGTTGCCGGGGATGAACCGGTAAGCCTTGACCGGAACGTCGTCGCCGACGATCACAATCTCGCCGTCGACCACTTTGGCATCGGCCAGGTGCCCGTCGATTTCGAGTTCCTTGAGCCAGGACCACTTCTCCGGGCCCAGCTTGGCGATGCGAATCTTCTCGGTGGTCTTGAACCAGGCCACAGAGTAGATGTCGCCGCCGTCGACTCCGAGTCCGAGGGCGATCGACTGCTTGGCTTTCTTGCCGTCGAACTTTTCGAGCTGCGGGGCTTCCCGCCAGCTGTCGGCCGCCGGATCGTAGAAGCAGCCGTCGGCCTTGTCCCAAACCAGCACTTCGCTACCGGTCCACGTGGCGACCGCGGCATCCGAAACTTTGACCTCGAGCGACTGGCCGCCGGTGGCGAAACCGGTATTGGGATCGAACGTGGTGACCCCGATCTGCCCTTGGCCCCAACCGATACCGATGACCACATCGCCGGTCCAGACCGCAGTCTTGAAGCCGACCGGAGTCGAAACTTCCAGAGGCAACGTTCTCCAGCTATCTGCCGCCGGATCGTAGGCTGCGCCACCGCCGGAGGCGCCAAGCACCATCATCTGACCGTGGTCGCCGGTCCACACCGCGACCGCAGGCATGCCAACCCAGTCGCTGGCGGCGATCTCACGCCACGTGTCGGTGACCGGATTGTAGGCCGCACCGTCGATTGGTTCGTGGAGCAACGGGCCGCGAGCGGATTCGCGGTGGCCGCAAATCACGACATCGGTGCCGGTCGAAACTCCGACCAGGTTGCGGCGAAGGTGGATCTTCGAACGGGAGGTTTCCTCCCACCGTGGCGCCGAGGCGGGGTCGGCCCCGGCCACCGGTAGCGCCGCCAGACGCATGCCGCCGAGACGGCCACGCTCCAGGTACGGGCCGAACTGGCCAACCCGGGCGATGATCGGAATGCCATCATCGTCGAGGCCAATAGGAATCGAGTTGACCGCCCGGGCATCGATGTCGCCGAGTCGATCGGCGACCTTAGCCCGAAGGCCTGGCTCTTCGTTTTCACCAAAGTAGAACTGCGACAGCCATGGGATGGCGTCTTCGGTTCCGCTAGCGATGTTGTCGAGATCGCCTTCCATCCGAGCGGTGAAGGCGTAGTCGACCAGGTCGGGGAAGTGCTGCTCAAGCAGCGTGATCACCGCGAAGGCCAGGAAGCTTGGAACCAGGGCAGAGCCCTTCTTCCAGACGTAGCCCCTGTCCTGCACGGTGGTCATGATCGAGGCGTATGTCGATGGGCGACCGACGCCAAGCTCTTCCAACTTCTTAACCAGCGACGCTTCGGTGTACCGGGACGGCGCCTGGGTGTCGTGGCCTGCGGCGGCGATATCGCTAACCGCTGCGCCGTCGCCTTCAACCAATGCAGGCAGGCGTTTCTCTTCGGCTTCTTCGTCGTCGTCGACGTCATCGCTTTCGACGTAGACCTTGAGGAAACCCTGGTGGGAGATCACGGTGCCGGAGGTTGAGAACAGCGCATTGCGGCCGGCTTCGGTCGCCGCGTTGAGTTTCATGGTGACCGTTTCGCCGCTGGCGTCGGTCATCTGGGAGGCGACCGTGCGCTGCCAGATCAGCTCATAGACCCGGAGTTCGGGAGCTGAAAGCTCACCTGAAACCTGGTCGGGGGTGCGGAAGGTGTCGCCTGCGGGGCGGATGGCCTCGTGAGCCTCCTGGGCGTTCTTGGCCTTGGTGCGGTATGTGCGGGGCCCGTCCGGAAGATATTCGGCTCCGAAACGTTCAGCGATCTGGGCTCGGGCGGCGTTGACCGCAGACTCAGACAGCGTGGTCGAGTCGGTACGCATGTAGGTGATGAAGCCCCGCTCGTAGAGCCCCTGGGCCACTCGCATGGCCTGGCTCGACGACAACCGCAGCTTGCGGCTGGCCTCCTGTTGGTAGGTGGAGGTGATGAACGGGGCGGCCGGGGTGCGGCGGTACGGCTTGGCCTCGCGGCTTGTTACTTCAGCCGGGCGGCCTTCGAGCTCGCCGACCAACTGTTCGGCCTGGCCCTGGTCGAGGTGCACGACGCCATCTCGCTGGATGGTGCCGTTCTGGGCGAAGTCGCGGCCGGTGGCAACACGAGCCCCATCGACCTCAAGCAGGGTGGCGCCGAAAGGCCGCTCGCTGGCGTACTTGGCGTCGGTAGCGGTAAATGTTGCGGTGAGATCCCAGTAGTTGGCGGAACGGAACGCCATACGTTCACGTTCACGTTCGACCACGATCCGGGTGGCCACGCTCTGAACCCGGCCGGCCGACAACCGAGGCCTGACCTTCTTCCAAAGAACCGGCGAAACTTCGTAGCCATAGAGGCGGTCGAGTAGACGGCGAGCTTCCTGAGCATCGACAAGACGACGGTCGATATCGCGAGGACTGTCGATGGCCCGACGGATGGCTTCCGGCGTGATCTCGTGGAACACCATGCGCTTCACCGGAACGCTCGGATTGAGCACCTCCAGCAGGTGCCAGGCAATCGCTTCCCCCTCGCGATCCTCATCGGTTGCCAGCACTAGTTCACTGGCGTCTTTCAGGAGGTTCTTGAGTTTGCGGACATGCTCGGATTTTCGATCCGACACTACATATAGGGGCTTGAAGTCGTTATCGACGTCGATGCCCATCGACGACCACTTCTCCTTCTTGTAGGCGGCCGGAATCTCAGCCGCCTTGGAAGGCAGGTCGCGTATGTGCCCAATCGATGACTCGACCATGTATTCATCGCCGAGATAGCCGGCAATGGTCTTGGCCTTGGCTGGTGATTCGACAATAACGAGCGGCTGGGGCACGTTCGGAGGTTACGAACACTTTTGCTGATTTTGTCAACACCAAGCCGAAATATTTTCTAGCGACACACGTTCGCACCCCGAGTCGCATTGTCCGAAAGCCCAGTAACCATCTAGACGGAGGGCCCGGGATGAGCCCCGCCACGGCCCATCAAAAAAATCTGCGAATTCCTAGTGGGTTTGCTGAACCGGCAGTTCGGCGCCGGTGTCTCGCGCACTCGCTCGGGAAAGCAACAGCCATCCCAGGAGGGTGGCCAGCAGCGAAGCGAGCAGGATGCCGATGATCGCTTCTTCGAGGAAATGCAGGGCCTCGCCGTTCTCATCGACGAATGCCAACTTGGCGATGAACAGCGCGACGGTGAAGCCGATTCCGGCCACCGCGCCGCCGCCAGTTACGTGTTGGATGGTGACGCCCTGGGGCAGGCTGGCCACGTTGAGCCTTACCGCCAGCCAGGTGAAGAGTGTGACGCCGACGATCTTGCCAACGACAAGACCGAGGATGACACCCCAGGTGATGCGCGACGTTGCGGCATCGGCGATCGCACTGCCCGACAGCTCGATGCCGGCGTTTGCCAGCGCAAAAATCGGCACGATGACGAAGCCAGTCCACGGGCTCAGCAGCTGAGCCATCCGAGTGGTGATCGACACCGTCTCCTTCATCCGCCAGTTGGCGTCGAAGATCCTGCTCGGCACGGCACCGTCACCGGAGAAGACATCTTCAACGCTTTCGAAGGCTCTCGCGCCGAGCAGCGGTTTGGCCGGTGCCATCAGACCCAACGCGACACCGGCGATCGTGGCGTGGACCCCGGACCTAAACGTGGCGTACCAAATAACGATGCCGAGCATGGCATAGATCGGTGTGTACCAGACCCGCAATCGGGTCAGGATCATAACCAGCAACAGCAGCCCGATGGCCAGTGAGAGCCAGTCGAAACGAATGTTGGTCGTGTAGAACGCAGCGATGACCAAAATGGCGCCGATGTCGTCGACAATCGCCAGGGTCAGCAGGAACAGCTTCAACTTTTGGGGCACCTTGTTGCCAAGCAGGGCCAACACTCCGACCGCAAAAGCGATATCGGTGGCCATCGGCACACCCCAGCCATTCGCCCCTTCCCCGCCAGCGGTCACCGCCACATAGATCAGGGCCGGCACAATCATGCCGCCGAGGGCGGCGATGGCTGGCAAGGCGGCAACTCGTGGTTCCCGGAGGTCGCCGACCACAAGTTCCGACTTGATCTCAAGGCCGACGACAAAGAAGAACACAACCATCAACACATCATTGACCGTGTGCTCAAGCGACTGGTCGAAGACCATCCAGTTGCCGATCTCGAAGACCAGATGGGTCTCCCAGAAGTGGTGGTACGACTCGCCGATGCCGCCCGGCATGTTGACCCAGATCAGGGCGACTGCGGTGGCCAGCAAAAGCATGACGCCGGAGGCCGTTTCCTGGGCCAGAAAGCGAACCATCGGCCGAGCGACCGCCCTGGCTAGGCGGTTATCGCTACCACTCCACGCTTCTTTGCGTACTTGAATCGAAGGTTCTGAAGACATTCTTAACCAACCCTGTCGGGTTTGTTTACCAGCTGCACTAGAGGAATCTATACCCGCTAGCGCTTACACCAGGCCATACGCGGTGAAGGCCCCGCCTGGTGAAGCTACTGGTACAGCTCCATTTGCACCATGGTCCCGGTGTCAGCTGACACAAAGCTGCAAGCTGAGCTAAGCCGTTCCATCAGCGGAACACCAAACGCGCCCTCGATCTGCAGACGATCAGGGTGGGTGATATCGGGAACCTCATACTGTGCTGGCATGCCCGGGCCCTGGTCTTTGACCGCCAGGCGAACACGACCTTCGTCGACTTCGCAGGTGATGGCGACCCGGCCACTGTCGCTCTTCGACAGGTTGGCCTGGATGGCGTTTGTCGTGGCCTCAGATGTGACCCATCGCAGGTCGTCAAGCCGGTCGCCCTGAAGCGCTTCGACGGCATTGGTGGCAGCGGCCACAACCATGCGCACGACGGCAACCAGGTCGAC
>JBOEHD010000073.1:0-27084 GCA_050633745.1 Acidimicrobiales bacterium | reverse complement strand
CCGATGAAGAAGGCACTCAACAAGCTCTACCCCGAGTTGCTCAACGACATGGCCATCTTCGTCCAGACCGGTCAGCCCTCACCACGCAAACAGCAAGAACTCGCCGCAAGCGGCTGACCCGGAACCCGATCGCGAACTCTCCAAGCCTCAGCCAGAAGACTCGAAACGACATTGCAGGGCGGCTTGTCGCTGCTGACTCTCCTCGATCGTTCGGTCAGGGCCGGGTGGTGTAGCCGGATTTCTAAGAGATCTGGCAAAAAGCGTAAGAGATGTCTCGCTCGATGGTCAGGACAGGTACGCACCCCTCATTGGGAGGGGCCGAACCCTGAGGTTGATCATGACAGAGCGACACCCGGCCGCTGTACCGCCACAAAACCAAGAGCGGAACACCACTCGGCCAAGAGGCAAAAAGAACCGAATGCGACTGCTCACCGCAGCCGCCCTGACCCTGCTCCTCGTCCCGGCGCAGCCGTTCGCCGCAGACGCTGCGACACCTTCCGACGTGACGGAGTTCTGGTTGGTCGACACGGCAAACGACACGAGAATCCGCCAGCTATCCGACTACGACACCCTTCGACTCCCGTTGCTGCCCGATGAGCTTTCGATCGAAGCCGTCACCGGCGATGATGCGGACAGCGTTGTCATGCGAATCGACGGCGTAGTATCAGCGACCGAAAACAATGCGCCGTACGCCCTTGGCAGCGACATCGGTGGAGACTTCTTCCCAGTCCCCGAGCTTCGGGTTCCCGGCTGGATCGACATCTCCGCTCAGCCGTTTGATGGTCCGAACGGCACCGGCGACGCCGGCACAGAAACCGAGATCAACCTCTACCTCGATCAGCCGGACTTCGTCGTCAACAACTCGGCTGACGCCGGCGACTACGACCCAGGTGACGGCTGGTGTTCGACCGGTCGTCCGCCGTTTGTGGCCGATGACTTTGCCATCGTTCCGCAGGCCAAGCTGCCGGATTGGGAGCTGACACGGCTCAAGACAATCCAACCGATCCCCGGCGAGCACATCAGCAGCCGTACCGTCGGCATGGTCGCCAGCGAGGAATCCTCCAAGGGCAAGGTCGTGGCTCGAACCGACGACAGCTTCCAGAAGCGGTTGGCCGAACTGACCTTGAACCCGCCGGTCAAGATCGACCCCACGCTCGCCCCGATCTCTCAAGAGGGCGGAAAGGGCAGCCGCGCAAACGGACCACAGGCTGGGCCGTCTTTGACCGACGCTGGCAACGTCGTTGGGACCTCACCCCCGTTTGAACCGGAGTATGACTACGTCGCCCCCGGCTGGGTCCCGGACGACGCATGCACCCTGCGGGCCGCTATCGAAGAGGCAAACGCCCTCGCTGGCCGTCAGCGGATCATCATCGATTCGGAAAAAGGTCCGTTCAACCTGAACAAGGGGCAACTCAATGTGACCGACGGTGTTGACATCATCGGCTACGGCCCTCGTGCGGTGATCGACGCTAAGGAGCGGAGCCGGGTCTTCCTGGTCACCGGCGATCACCTGGTCAACATGAACCGGCTTGATGTTACGAACGGATCCCCCGGCCCAATGGAGCGAGGCGGCGGTCTGGCCATAGACAACGATGCTTTCGTGCAAATGTCCGACTCTGTAGTCCGCAATAGCCAGGCCAACTTTGGTGGTGGCATCGGCCTCCAGAACGGCGGCAGGCTGACGTTGACCTCAAGCGCCATTCGCAACAACATCGCAGGCACGCCAGAGGACGGCATCAACGGCGGTGGCGTCACCCAGCGAGGCGGCGGCATCTTCAACAACCGGGGCATCGTCACCATTCGACGGTCCTCCATCGACAACAACCTGGCGGTCCGTGGTGGCGGTCTCTCTAACTTCGGTGGCACGCTGCGGGTTGAGGACAGCTCGGTTATCGACAACGAGGCGCTGGCCATCGCCGGTGGGATCGAGAACCGGGACAACCTTGGTGAGACCGGTGTACTCCACCTGTCATTCTCGACCGTGGCCCACAACGAGGCTGGCACCAGCGTCATGCCGCCAGCAGATCAGCGGGTCGGCGGCGGGGTCTACAACACCTCAACCGCCTTCATAGCCAGCACGATCCTGGCCAACAACACCGATGCGTACTTCGCTGGCGACCCGCTGCACGCTCCGGACTGCTACAGCCCAGGAGAAAACGACTTCAGCTCCTACCGAAACAACCTGGTAGGTGTGCTCTCTGACACCTGCGAGCTCGAGGACTACTCCTGGGGGAACACCGGCGGGATCATGTTTGGCACCGAAAACTCTCCGCTCAACCCAGGCCTGACCAACTCCTTCTGGAGCGACCACCTGCGGTACCGGAACCTGCAAGCCAACAGCCCGGCGATCGATGCCGGTGGCTCGGCCGGGGCGGTCTACCCCTGCCAAGACCTCGACGGTCGAAGCAATCCGCGCCCAGTGGGCAACGGCTGCGACATCGGCGCCCTCGAACGGCAGTAAACCGGGCCGCTGCAAGGTGGAGCGGCAGTAAACCGGGCCGCTGCCAAGTGGAGCGGCAGTAAACCCCGGGCGGTCGGCTGATCGCTCTTTAAAACCGAAACAGATCGACCGGCCCCGGGACCCTCTCTCGGGGCCGGCTCGCGTCAGCGGCGGTGAGCGGCACCCGGGTGGCGTTCTGGGAGGCGTGGCTGGCCGAACAGTTTCTGGCGGAGTGGGCCTGGCGCGTACTCGGTCTGGGTCAGCCCACGATCTTGAAGGATGGGCACGACCCCGTCGATGAAATCGACAAAGCTGCCAGGAGTGGTGGTGTAGACCAGGTTGAACCCATCGATGCCGGCGTCAAACCACGATTGCATCGTGTCGGCCATCTGCTCGACCGAGCCGACGGTGAACTGGCCGACCATGTTGGCTCGGGCCAGGTCTCGCAGGGTGCGAGTGCCCGGTGGAGCCGAGTCGATCAGACGCTTCACCAGCCCCTGGACCCCTTCGAAGTCGATGCGGTCGAGACGCTGGTCGAGATCAACGCTGCCGAGATCGACGCCGGTGGCGCCCGAGAGGTGAGCCAACCCAGCCTCGGGCGAAACCTGCTCAGCCAGCTCGTCAGCCTTGGCCTTAGCTTCGGTCTCTGTCCCCGCCACCACCGGGGTCAGCCCCTGGAAGAAGCGGATGTCGCCCGGTCGGCGGCCATAGCTTTCGGCCCTTGCGCGTATGTCGGCGGTCAGCCCAGCGACGGCTTTGCGGGGGACCACAACGAAGGCACATTCGGCGTGTTTGGCGCAGAATTCGCGGCCTCGCTCTGAGCTTCCGGCCTGGAACAGCAGGGGAGTGCGCTGGGGTGAAGGTTCGCACAGGTGGGGGCCGGCCACGTCAAAGTGTTCACCGTGGTGGTTGATCGCATGTACCTTGGCCGGGTCGGCATAGACGCCGGTTGCCCGGTCGGCAAGAACAGCGTCGTCCTCCCAGCTTCTCTCCCACAGCTTGTAGCAAACGTCGAGATATTCGTCGGCGCGGTCATAGCGGTGTTCGTGAGACGGGAGCTGGTCTGACCCGAGGTTGGCCGCGCTGTTCGGTAAGTAGGAGGCCACGATGTTCCAGGCCACCCGGCCGCCGGTCATATGATCGAGCGTCGAGAGCTGACGGGCGAAGGTAAAAGGATGGGCTTGGTAGACCGAGCTGGTGAATGCCAAACCGAGGTGCTCGGTAACGGTGGCCAGGGCAGGCACCAGCAGCATCGGGTCGTTGACCGGGACCTGCATCGCTTCTCGCAGCGCGGTCTCCGGACCACCCCGGTAGATGTCATAAAGGCCGGTGACGTCGGCTAGGAACAGCGCATCGAAGCGGCCACGCTCTAGGAGCTTGGCCAGCTCTAGCCATGGGTCGAGCGAGTTGAACTCACGCTGCCGGGTGTCGTCCCGGATCCACAGGCCCTGCTGGATGTGGGACACGCAGTTCATCGAGAAGGCGTTGAGAAACAGACGTCGGGGTCGATCAGTCGCATCCTCGTTCTGAGCCATGGCCCTCACCCTAGGTCGCCGTCGGCGCCCGGTTCGAGACGAAGAGATTGATGTGGAAGGCTGGTGTCATGTCCGACACCCAGCTTGACTCGCTGCCCGATGGTCCAAACTGGCGAGGCATAAACCATCTCGCCCTCGTCACCAACGACATGGATGCCACCACCAGGTTCTATGCCGGCGTGCTCGGTATGCCGCTCGTATCGACACTGATGGCTGGTCCGATGCGCCACTACTTCTTCGAAATCGGCCCCGGCAACACCGTTGCCTTCTTCGAGATTGCCGATGCCGAGGTCTTCGACAAGGGGGCAGGCGGCCCCGCACCCCATCCGGTCCAGTTCGACCACCTGTCGTTCAACCTGGCGGACGAGGACGCCCTGCACCAGCTCCGCAACCGGCTTAAGGCCGCCGGCAGTGAAGTGACCGACATCGTCGATCACGGCACGGTGAAGTCGGTCTACTTCACCGACCCGAACGGCATCGCCCTCGAAGCTTCCTACTGGGTAATCGATGCCACCGGTCGCCCATATGACCCAGGCGACGACCGGTTGTTCAGCGACCCCGATCCGGTTGCCGCGGTTGCGGAGCTAACGACTGGTCAACTCGGCTCAGTGCCGACGACCTCGCTGGTTTGACGGCAGCAACATCGTCATGAGGAAGGGACGCGGCAGATGAAGAACACAGCAGGTGCAAGCGATCTTGTTGACTGGGTCGGCGGCTCGGTCAGTCGTGAGATCTTCGTCAGTGAGGACATCTATCGCCAAGAACTTGAGACGCTCTTCACCCGGGCGTGGCTGTTCGTCGGCCACGAGAGCCAAATCCCAAATAACGGCGACTTCATAACCTCTCGCATGGGCGAAGAATCGGTGATCGTGTCGCGGGATCAGGAGGGCGAGGTGCGGGTCATGCTGAACTCCTGCAGCCATCGGGGAATGAAGGTTTGCCGCTACGAGTCGGGCAACACCTCTTTCTTCACCTGTCCCTACCACGCGTGGAAATACGGTTCCGATGGTCGCTTGATGGGGGTGCCTCAATACAAGACGCTCTACGAGGGCTCGTTGAATCGTGATGACTGGTCGATGGTCGGGGTGGCCAAACTGTGTTGCTACAAGGGCACGATCTGGGCCACCTGGGATCCCGATGCTCCCGATTTCCTGACCTATCTGGGTGACGCCAAACTCCACCTCGACCAGGCCCTCGACTGCCGCGATGGGCGGCCAGGCGGCTCAGAGGTTATCGGGGTTCACAAGTGGGTTTTTCCTGCCAACTGGAAGTTCGCCGCTGAGAACTTCCTTGGCGACACCTACCACAATTCGAGTCACGCTTCGGTCGACCTGATCGGCATTGGACCGTCGGCCCAGGCCGGCACCAAGGGTCGTCGGGACAATGAACTCGAGACGGCCCAGCATGTTTGGATCAGCTTCGAGGGTGGCCATGGTGTGCACTCCGCGGTGCAACCGAAGGACTTGCCATACCGAGAGCAGTTCCGAGATGACCCTGAGATCGAGGCCTACTTCCGGCACTGCCACGAGGAACGGCAGCGCCGACTGGGCGAGGACTCGCGGCTGTTGCCCTTCGTCGGCACCATGTTCCCCAACACCTCTTATCACGGACGCCAGCCGAGGAACCTCTGCGTTTGGCATCCCCACAGCGCGACCGAAACCGAAGCCTGGCGGTTCTTCATGGTCGACGCTGACGCTCCGGCCAGCGTGAAGTCGTTCCTCCGCACCTATTACATGCGCTACTCCGGCCCGGCAGGCATGACCGAGCAGGATGACATGGAGAACTGGCTCTACGCCACGCAGGCCTCAAAGGGTTCGATCGCCAGGCGGCACCCGTTCAACTACGCCCAGTCGCTTGGGCGAAGCGAAACCAACCCCAGCGTTAACGGCTTTGAGGTTAGGGGAGACGTGAGTCAGCAGGTGACCGAGCACATGGCGCTCGGCTTCTACCGGCGGTGGGCTCAGTACCTCGACGCCGAACCGTGGGAGGTCCTACTCGGCCAGGGCGACGAACGATTCCCCGACACCCAATCCCGGGTCTGACCGTGGCCGTACCTGTCAGCTCCAACGATCGGGGAGCGACGATCGTCAGTGGAGCCACGTTCGGCATCGGCAAGGCCATCGCCACCCTGCTGGCCGAGCGAGGATGGCCAGTCATCGCCTTCGGCCTTGAACCGTCACAGCTCGAATCAACGCATCTGGAATCGGCACAGGCCACCTCCTCCTTGCCGACCTCAGTTACCGAGTTACAGGCCGACGCCGATAAGCATGGGCTGCCCCTGCGATACCTTGTGGCCGACCTGACGGACCCGGCAGATATCAGCAGCGTTGCGGAGGCTGCGATACAACATCACGGACACATCCACGCTGTTGTGAACTGCGCAGCAATCGGGCCGCTGGGCACCGTGCTCGACACCGACCCGGAACTGTGGGACAAGATTCACGCCGTCAATCTCAAGGGCCCGTTCCTGATGTGCCGAGCGGTGATCCCGCACATGAAGCAGTCCGGCGGCGGGCGAATCGTCAACATCGGTTCCGGCGCTGGCTGGGGCAAACCAAACATGGCCTCCTACGCCGCCAGCAAGGCTGGGCTGACCGCCTTGTCGGCCGCTCTGGCGCTCGACCATTTCCACGACCACATCGCCGTGAACACCGTCATCCCCGGGGGAGGTGGCATCGCCACCGGCATGAGCCTGAGCCGGGTTGACGGCGACCTCGAAAAGCTCCGAGCCAGCGCGGTTGGCAACGTCGCTGGTCGCTACACCACCGGCGAAGACGTCGCCAAGGCGGTGGCCTTCCTGCTTTCCGACGACGCCGAGGCCATCTCCGGCACGGTGATCGACGTTGGCTGCTTCGCCCATCAGGGATCTTCCGTCCCGCTACCGACCATCAAGGACAAACCCCAATGAGCCAGAAGATCGCATCTCGAACCATCGAACGCGGTGACGATTACTTTCGCTTGCGAGGCGAGGTTGAGGAACTGTTCTACGACGAAGCGCAGTGTCTCGACGAACGTCGGTTCAGCGACTGGCTCGACATGCTGCACCGCGACATCCGCTACTTCATGCCCATCCGTCGCAACGTGCCCTACGGCGAACACCACGAACGAGAAAACACCGTGGAGGGCGAAGGCATCAGCTGGTTCGACGAGGACAAGTGGACGCTGGAGAAGCGGGTTGAGCAGATTGACACCGGGGTGCACTACGCCGAGGAGCCGCTATCGCGCACCGCTCATTTGATCACCAACGTGCAGGTTCAGGCTGCTCAACCATCGACCGGCGCGGCCGAGCAGGTCGAGACCACATGCCGTTTCATCGTGTATCAAAACCGCGTCGAGTACGAGACCAACCTCTTTGTCGGCCGGCGCTACGACACCCTGACCCGGGTCGAGGGGGTCCTGAAAGTGCTGCACCGCGAGATCATCCTCGACCAAAACGTGCTGCTAGCAAAGAACCTTTCCACGTTTTTCTGATCGAGATTCGGCACGCTTGGCCTTAGAGAGTCGTTCGGGAGGTGTCGGCGCCGTCGTAGACCACGCGGCGTAGCGCGTCGGCTGATCGTTCGTGATAGGCCATGACGTCTGGATCGAGATCGCTCGTCGGGCGGAGAGCATGATCGAAGTTGTGGTGACGATCCTCTCCCCGAATAAACGCCGCGCTGTCCCAGTCGACCCTGGTCTGGCGGGTGTAGGTCGGCATGTAGTGAAGGGATAGCCCGATGCGCCGATCTTGCGAATCGTTGGGGCCGGAACCGTGGGCGGTTGCGATGTTGTGGAACGAAGCCTGACCGGGCCGCAGCGGCATGGCAACGGTGGCGGCTGGATCAATATTGTTGATGTGCTGGCCTCGGGTGAGGAGATTGTTGGCGTCGTAGGTCTCGTCGTGGTCGAAGGTCTGCCGGTGGCTGCCGGGCAAAACGCTCATGCAACCGGCTTCTTCACTTGCTTCCGAAAGAGCGACCCAGACGCTGACCAGTTCGAGGTTGTCGAGCCCCCAATAAGTAGCATCCTGATGCCAGCCGACGAAGCTTCCGGCTCCCGGCTCTTTGATCCAGAAGATTGCGTTCCAGCACAGGATGTCGGTACCGATGAGGTCTTCGACCATGTCGACCAGCAGCGGGTTGCGCATGATCTCGTCGACCCAGGTGAACGGCAGGTACGCACGCGACCGTTCAGGCCTAGTCCCGAACGCTCCATACTCGGCCTCGAATTCTTCGACCTTGGCCCGGGCGCTGGCCGCTTCGGCCTCGGTGAGCACGTCGAGCGGAGACACCCAGCCCTGAGACTCGTACTGCTCAATCTGCTGGTTGCTTAGGGCGAGAGGCATACATAACTCTGCCACAGCCTGCATTTGACCTCTACTCGAAAGGCTCCTAAATCAGCCGATGCCGTCGGCGGGCATTTGCTCGGCCACGTTCGTCGGTCCACCGGGCGGGCATCGTCCTCCGATAACCGTCACAGCCCCTCAATGTCGTGTGCGATACTCGTCGGAGTATGGCTACAGCATCAGATCAGAGTCCGGATGTGAGTGAAGGGCCACCGGAGATCTGCCATGCCTGCGGATTCGATAGCAACCTATACAACCGGGCCGACACCATCTCATCGCAGCACCTGCTACCAGCGGTCTTGGCCGCCGCTAGCGAGGGACTGGCCGAAGCCACGCTTGCCAAACGACCCGATGACGTGACCTGGTCGATCATCGAGTATCTGGATCACCTGCGCGAAGTGGTGTTCGGTAGCAGGATGGCGATCGAGATAGCACTCAGCGAACCGGGCGCCGATCTTGGCGATCCACCGGAAATGGGAATCTTCGGGCCTTCGAAATCGCTTGAGCTCGACGCCACCCTGGCCGCTCTGAAAACGGAGTACCAATCGATGGGGGAACTGCTTCGGGGTCTCACCGACGAGCAGTGGCAAATTTCAGTCGTCCTCGAAGGCCACCCTCATTCGGTGGCCTGGTTCGCTCGCCACGTCCTCCACGATGGGCAGCATCACCTCGCCGATATCGGCCGCATCCGCCAAGGCCTGGGGCAAGGACCTCCACCGCAGTCGGGTTCGGTGAGCGGCATGTATGTCTCGAACGGCGGCGTACCAAAACAGGCGATTACCTCAGCGAGCGTCACCGCCCGAGGAGTTGCTGGTGATTCGCAAAACGATCGGCGGCATCATGGCAGACCGCTGCAGGCGGTATGCCTTTGGAGCGCCGAGGTGATCGAGTCTCTTCGGGCCGAGGGTCATGCGATCCACGCCGGGGCAGCAGGGGAGAACATCACAATCGAAGGCATCGAATGGTCGGACCTTCGGCCGGGGGCGCGAATCGAAGTCGGAGCCGTTCCCCTGTTGATCACCGCCCACGCCATCCCGTGTGCCAAGAACGCCCAGTGGTTCAACGATCGAGACTTCAACCGAATCCTCCACCAACGTCACCCCGGCGCCAGCAGGCTTTACGCCATCCCGCTAGCTGACGGCGTCATCTCCGTCGCCGACAGCGTTTCAACCGAGACTTAGTACAGATAGACCAGTCAGATTTCTAACTGTTGCGCCAGTGTTCGTCGAGGATTTTCTCCCGTTGTTTCTCCGGGAGTGCACCGGCCCGGGCGGTGGGGCCCCAGCGAACTACATCACCCAACAAACGCTTGATAAAGCGCCGCGCCCGAGATGCAAGTTCAGCCATACCGCAAGATTAGCTGACCTCGGTGATCGGCACCGGTCGGTACCAGGTCGACAACCGTCTTAGGTCTCATCGGCTGCGCTGCGGCTTTTTGCGTCGCTATATGGCGGATATCGCATGTGTGTGCTGATATGGCCCGAGACCAGGGCCCTGCTTGTCGTTGCACTCTGCAACTTTCGACGGCGATGTCTTAGTGGGGTCTCTACTAAGGGGGATACATGAAGTCCAATCGATCTCAACCGCGCAGTGCACCTAACTGGCGACTGCTACGAACGATGCTGGCGTTGCTGTCGGTCTTCGCTCTGACGGCGGCTGCATGCGGCAGTAGCAGCGATGATGAAGCGACAGGCGATGATGGCGACTCATCGACTGCGGAAGCCGCTGAGGAGCTCACCGGCGAGCCGCTCAAGGTCATGACCGTGACAACGTTGAACGCTGCTGGGCCGACCTATGAGAACATCGCAAACACCGCCATGGCCTATGCCGACTACATCAATGCCCGAGGCGGCATCGCCGGTCGGCCACTAGAAGTCACGGTATGCGACGAGATGTTCGACCCTGCGGTAGCAACGACGTGCGCTCGGCAAGCAACCGAAGAGAACATGGTCTCCATCGTCGGTTCCTTCACGTTCTTCGCTGAGAGCATCGTGCCGGTCATCGCCGAATCGGACATCACCTGGTTCGGTCCATGCTGCCCGATCACACCGTCAGAGCTCACAAGCAAACACTCCTTCCCGATCGGCAACCAGCCGATGTACGCGGTCGGTGGCGTGAAGCGGGCGGTCGAAGACGGCTGCAAGAGCATCAACGCAGTGATCATCGACGGCGCCCAGATCTTCATCCCGCCGATGGAGAACGCAATCGCCGCCCTTGGCCAGAGCTTCGGTGACACGATCATCCTGCCGCCGACCGCTCAGGACTATTCAGCCGAGGTCGCCCAGGCTCTCAGCAACGATGCTGACTGCATTATCGGCGTCATCTCCGAGGGTTCGTACATCACCTGGAACACCGCCTGGACGCAGTCCGGCACCGATGCGGTGCAGTACGGACCGCAGGGCAACCTTAACGAGGTCTCGGCCGCTGGTAACGAAGAGTCGACAGACGGCGACATCGTGGCCGGTATGTACACCGACATCTCCACCGATTCGTGGTCGGAGTACCGCACCGCTCTCGACGAGGGCGGCTACGACATGAGTGAGCTCGACTACAACAGCCTCGGTGGCCTTGGCACCTGGGCAGCTTTTGTTGGATTCACCCAAATCGCTGAGACCATCGATGGTGAGATCACCGCGGCGTCGTTCTTCGAGGCTGCATCCAACACCTCGAACCTCGACCTCGACGGCATGGTTCCTAACCTCGACTTCACCCAGGAGTGGACCGACGGCCTCGACGGCTACCAGCGGCTATTCAACCGCAGCGTCGTTTACAGCACCCTCGACAACGGCAAGATCGTTCCGTTGACCACCGAGTTCGAAGACGTCGGCGATCTGGCCACCGGTAAGGCCAACTGATCCGGACGGAGTCACTCGGCTCCGTCGAATCCGGATTACTTAGCTGACCGACAACTTCAACAATTCCACTAGCCGTGGGAGCAAGCCGCTGAGTCAGGCTCGGCGGCTTGCTCCGCGTCTCGGAACCCCTCAAGCCTCGAAGCTGCTCACCTGCGGCTGAGATCGCTGGCCGATCCGGTCATATTGCGGCTAATTTGTCGTCCGCCGTGCTGTAATCAGCAGCGACCGTGATCGCCGACGCTGGCGGACTGACGATGGAGAGGCCCGATACCTGTGTACACCCTGCGAGATCCCCTACAGCGAGCAGAGCAGCTATTTGGTAGCTCTGAAGCCGTCGTCTGCGGCGACGTGCGCCGCACCTACGCCGAGCTTGGGGTACGGGTCCGCAAGGTGGCGGGGCTGATGGAGAGCCTGACCGCCCCCGGCGATCGAGTGGCCCTCCTCTCGCTCAACTCGGCGGAGTACCTCGAACTTTTCATCGGCATCCCCTGTAGCAATCGAGCCATCGTGCCCCACAACACCCGCTGGGCTGAACCGGAGCTGATCTACGCCACCGAAGACGCCGGAGCCAAGACGCTAATCTGCGACCGTGACCCCGGAGCGCTGGCCGACGTGGTCGACAGGGTCATCCGCATCGACACCGGCGAATACGAAGAGCTGCTGGCCGCGGCCCCCGAGGCCGAGCCCGAGGTGACGCCGGAAGTTCTCGCTGGCCTGTTTTACACCGGTGGCACCACCGGGGCATCGAAGGGCGTGATGCTGACCCACAGCAACCTCATGGCAAACGCGGTGCACACCCAGCTGGCTCAGCCGCTACTCGAAGACGACCGCTACCTGACGATGGCACCGATGTTCCACGCCGCGGGCATCTATGCCGCCCTGGCCCTCATGTGGGTTGGCGGAGCCAATGTGGTGCTGCCAGCATTCGACCCTGGCGCCTGTCTGGACCTGATCGAAGTCGAGGGCATCACCTGCGCCATCGCCGTGCCGGCGATGCTGGCGGCGATGGTCGAGTCGCAGGCCGGATCTCCTCGACAGGTCGGATCACTACGGTGGCTGTCGCACGGCGCTTCGCCAATCGCGCTCGAGGTGTTGAAGCGAGCCAAGAGTCTGTTCGACTGCGAGCTCATCCACCTCTACGGCGCCACCGAACTTTCGCCGTTGGCCACCATCTTCCGCTACGAGGATCGGCACCTGGAAAGCGGCCGGGCTAAGAGCTGTGGCGTCGCTCCGCCGGGAGTCATGCTGCAGATCCGCAGCCCCGATGGTGTTGCGGTCGCGACCGGCGAAGTCGGTGAGGTGACCGTCAAGGGCCCTAACGTGATGGCCGGCTACTGGAATAAGCAGGAACAAACCGACGGTGTTCTGGTCGATGGCTGGTACAGCAGCGGCGATCTCGGCTACATCGACGACGACGGCTACCTCTTCCTGGTCGACCGTTCGAAAGACATGATCGTGTCTGGCGGCGAGAATGTGTACTGCACCGAGGTCGAAGACGCCATCTACAGTCACCCCGGCGTGCTGGAGGCCACGGTGTTTGGCATCCCCGACGAGCAATGGGGCGAAGCGGTACACGCCGTCGTTGTGCCACGCGAAGGATCCGACCTAGATCAGACCGCGCTCATCGCCCACTGCCGGTCCAAAATCGGCGGCTACAAGGTGCCGAAGTCGGTCAGCTTCTCCGACGAGCCGCTACCCAAGTCTGGGCCCGGCAAGGTACTCAAGCGCAATCTTCGGGCCCCGTTCTGGGAAGGGCGCGAACGTCAGATCAACTGAGGTCAGGTCGGTGATGATGACGCTGACCTCCCCGCAGGTCGATCCACCCATTTTGATAGAGGTGCACCTGTTCGATTAGACAATGGTGGCCCAAACAGTAGTATTCGGATCATCCGAACCGCTCTGGTTGCTAACCGCAAGAAATGAGTTTGGGCCACTAGGGGAACAATGGACGAGGTCATCAGATTCGCGCTTTTAGGGCTCGGTGTCGGCGCGCTTTACGCCTTTGCCTCCCAGGGCTTGATCGTGATCTACCGCGGCACCGGAGTCCTCAATTTCTCCCTGGGTGCCACCGCCATCGTCGGCGTGTTCATCCAATGGGAGCTGCAAAACGAGCAGGGTTGGCCCTTCTTAGCTGCCGCGCTGGTCGGCGTAGGAGTATCAGCGTTCCTCGGGGTAATGACCCACTGGTGGATCATGAAACCGCTGCGACGGGCCAGCTCTCTGGTCCGAGTTATCGCCACGCTGGGTGTGCTGATAACGATTCAAGCGGCAACGATTCTTCGCTATGGCTCTAAACCTCGCCAGGTAGACAGTTGGCTCCCCACCAACCGGGTCACCCTGTGGGCCGAGGTTGGCACCACGGTTGACCGCTTCATTCTCCTGGGCATCGCCAGCGCATCGGCGTATGGCCTCTGGATGCTCTACCGGTCGAGTCAGTTTGGTCTGGCTACCGAAGCGGTCTCGGAAAGTGAACGATCGGCATCGGCCATCGGCCTGTCTCCAAACCGGATCGCCGTAATGAACTGGGCGCTCGGTTCGGCCATCGCCGCCATCGCCGGCATTCTGGTGGTACCGATTATTACGCTGCAGGTCACCTCGATGACCGCCTTGGTCTTGGCTGCACTAGCCGCCGCCCTGGTCGCCGACTTCCGGTCGTTCCCTCTAGCCACTGCAGCGGGCTTCGCTCTTGGCATTGGCCAGACGCTGGTCTCGCGCTTCGCCGATCAGCAGGGCCTCGGGGCCTCACTACCGTTCCTCGTCATCATCGTCTTCCTGGTGTTCAAAGGTCGATCGCTGCCATTGCGCGACTACTACATCAAGCAGATGCCGATGCTCGGCAACGGCCGCATCTCGTGGGACTGGACGCTGTTTGGCTGCGGACTGATCGTGTTGCTGCTGTTGACCAAGCAGACGAGGTGGATCGACGCCATCACCGTCTCGCTCGGGGTGACGATCGTTCTGTTATCGATCGTGGTGCTGACCGGCTATGCAGGGCAGCTCTCGTTGGCCCAGTATGCCTTCGCCGGCTTCGGCGCTTATGTGGCCGGGCGGCTGGTTGCGGTATACGACATTCCGTTCCTACTTGCACTGGTCGCCGGTGTCGCCGCGGCCATTCCACTCGGCCTAGCGTTCGGTCTGCCAGCAGTGCGGACCAGAGGGATCAACCTGGCGATTGTGACGCTCGGTTTGGGTACGACGATGGAGCTGATGCTGTTCCGGAACCGGAACTACACCGGCGGCGTCCAGGGAACCCAGGTCGGCAACCCCGACCTGTTTGGCTACGACATCGGGTCGATCACCTACCCAGCCCGCTATGGGATCTTCGTGCTGGCCATGACAATCCTGACGGTTTGGGTGGTATCAAACGTGAGGCGTGGCCGTAGTGGCCGCCGGCTCATCGCAGTGCGGACAAACGAACGGGCCGCTGCGGCGCTCGGGATCGACGTTATGACGGCGAAGCTTTTCGCCTTTGCACTATCGGCTGGGATCGCGGCCCTTGGCGGCATCTTGCTGGCCTTCCGGCTCAGCTCGATCAGCTACCAGTCGTTCACCAACTTCACCTCCATCACCTACGTCGGTCTCACCCTGGTTGGCGGGGTCGGTCATCTACTCGGAGCCTTTGTTGGGGCCATGATGGCCAGCGCTGGGTTCAACCAGCAGGTGCTGGAATCGAATTGGGATGGCGTCGGCCGGTACACCCAGATCATCAGCGGTATCTCGATCCTGCTCATCGTGTTGCTGTACCAGGACGGCGTGGCCGCGGAGTGGGTCAAGATGTTCCGCTTCGTGAAGAAACTCCGCAAGTGGGGCCAGGGTTACGTCATCGAGTTGGCCGACGTGACCGACCCAAACGCCGACCCTAACGACAAGAGCCAGGTTCCTCCCCGCACGCTGATCATGGAAGGCTTAACGGTCCGCTACGGAGCGGTGGTGGCGGTCAACGACGTCAGCTACCAGGTTCGACCGGGCACGGTCACCGGCCTGATCGGGCCAAACGGTGCAGGCAAAACCTCGCTGATCGATGCCATCAGCGGGTTCGCTCCGGCCGAAGGCAAAGTACTGATCGACGACCAGGACCTGTCGGGCCTGTCTCCGGTGAAGCGGGCCAGGGCCGGGGTCGCCCGATCGTTCCAGTCGCTCGAGTTGTTCGAAGACTCCACGGTGTTCGAGAACCTCAGTGTGGCCGCCGATCCGCAGGATCTACGGTCTTACATTTACGACCTGGTTCGCCCGATCAACCCGCCGTTCCCTCCCGAGGTTGTGCGAGCCATCATCGAGTTCCAACTCGACGAAGACCTACACCGTGATGTGAAAGACCTGTCGTACGGCAAGCGCCGGCTGCTGGCCATCGCCAGGGCTGTAGCCATGCACCCCAGCGTGCTGCTGCTCGATGAGCCGGCGGCCGGACTGAGCGCAACCGAGAGTGCCGAGCTGGCGGTAGTGGTTCGCCGCCTAGCCGAAGAATGGGGCATGGCGGTACTGGTCGTGGAACACGACATGAACTTTGTGATGGAGGTCTGTGACGAGGTAATCGTGCTGGACTTCGGAAACCTGATCGCATCGGGTGACCCAGAAGATGTGCGATCCAACCCTGCGGTGATCGCCGCCTACCTCGGCGATGAACTGGACGACGAGATGGTCGATGACCTCGACGGAGCACCTGGCCACGATCCGAACTCGTCTCCCTCAGACGCGTCCTCCTCTACGTCGTCTTCTTCCACATCGCCTTCGTCAACATCGTCGGCCTCGATTGTAGGAGGCGGGTCATGAGCGCTGAAGAGGTCGCAGCACAGAATGCTGCACAGCCGTTCAAGAAGGCTCTCCTGCAGACCCGAAACCTCAAGGCCGGTTACCTAGGCCGAGAAGTGGTTCGCAAGATCGATATCCAGGTCAACGCCGGCGAAGTGGTTTGCCTGCTGGGGCCAAATGGTGCCGGTAAGACGACCACGCTGTTGACCGTCGCTGGCGAACTGGCGCCGGTCGACGGTCTTGTCATGTTCAACAACGTTCCCACCTGGACACCGATGCATCAGCGGGTTGGCGGTGGTGGCATCGGCCTGGTCACCGAAGAACGTCTGGTCTTCACCAGGATGTCTGCCAGAGACAATCTCCGAGTCGGCGGTGGCTCGGTCGAGGCGGCCCTTGAGCTCTTCCCTGAACTTGAACAGAGACTTTCGGTCCGGGGTGGCATGCTTTCCGGAGGCGAGCAGCAGATGTTGGCGCTGGCTCGGGCGCTCAGCCGCAAGCCGTCGCTTCTGCTGGCCGACGAACTGTCTTTGGGGTTGGCCCCGAAAATCGTCGATCGGCTACTCGGCGCGGTTCGGGCCGCGGCAGACGAGAACGGCACCGGGGCGTTGATAGTCGAACAGCATGCCCGCAAGGCGCTGCGCTACGCCGACCGTATGTACCTCATGGCCCGAGGGCAGATTCTGCTCGAGCTGCCAGCCGACGAAGCTATCGAACGCCTCGATGAAATCGAAGAGGCTTACCTGAGTGGCACCTCCGAAACCGAAGAAGACCACCTTGAGCGCCAACGCCGTTTCACAAAGAGAAAGGCGTGGCGACGCCAGCGGGTCCGAGAGCGAGAGTTAGAGCGACTCGACGGGAAGATCGTTTCCACCAGGCGGGAGGAAGACGATGACTACTACTTCGAGGTGGAGCGCCGCAGCCGCGACACCGCCGAACGCCTTCGAGGCACCAGGAAAAGATGATTGCTGGATGATCCGATTACAGGGGAATAAATAACCATGGGCTATAGGACCGCGGAATTGCCGCCCGTCGACCTCGACGAGTTCGCCAAGATTCCGTTCTTCGAACGGATGAAGCTATTACAGCTTCACTGGGTGGAGCACGGCTTCGGCACGCCGAAACAAACCGGCATGTTCTACGCCTGGAAGATCTTCTTCTACGCTCTGTTCGGGCTGATCTTCGCCGGTGCATTCACCGCCGGCCTCGAATTCAGCGACATCGGTGGCTGGTGGGACGAACCGATCCTCTACCAGAAGCTCATGATCTGGACGATCCTGCTGGAGGTGATGGGACTTGCGGCGACCTGCGGGCCGCTGGCGTTCCATTTCGATCCACCGATCGGGGGGATCCTCTACTGGTGGCAGAACGACACCCTACGAGTCCCGCCCTACCCCAATCATGTGCCCCTCACCAAGGGCAACCGCCGTACGCCGTGGGACACCGGTCTCTACAAACTGATTCTGGCCAGCCTGGTTCTGATGATGTTCCTGTCCGGCGAACAGGTCGACGGCCTGCCTGAGGGCTCGGCGGGCATCATGCCGCAATGGGCGGTGCTGATCTACTGCGCCTTGATCGTGCTCATGGCCTTCCGGGACAAGATCGTGTTCCTCTCATCGCGGGCCGAACAGTACGTTCCGACGCTGCTTTGCTTCGCACTGTTCACCAACTTCGTCGACATGATCATCGCGGCCAAGATCTTCATCGTCATCATCTGGATGGGCGCCGGGTTCTCCAAGTTCAACCACGGCTTNNTCTTCGACGGTGGCCATCATGGTCCAGAACACCCCGTGGGTGGTGTGGGACAAGTTCCGCAAAGCCACGGTCAAGGACTACCCGAACGACATTCGACCTTCCAAGGTCACTCACGCCCTAGCTCACATCGGCGGCACAACCTGCGAGCTGATCATGCCGCTGGTGTTACTATTCTCGCCGTGGCCGTGGGCAACGTGGATCGCCATCGTCTCGATCTGGCTGCTCCACACCTTCATCATCTCCACGTTCCCGTTGGCGGTTCCGCTTGAGTGGAACGTGTTCTTTATCTTCTGCGTGGCTTTCCTGTTCGCCAATTTCCACGCAGGCGATGGCTATGCGGTCACCGACATGAACCCGGCCCTGTTGGGCATCGTGGTCGTGGCTGGTTTGTTCCCGATTGTGCTTGGAGCACTGCGACCGGAGTACGTCTCGTTCCTGGTCGGCATGAAACAGTACGCAGGCAACTGGTCGGCGGCCACGTTCTCCTTCCGCGACAAGTCGATGGAAGATCGCATCAACGAGAAGATCGTGAAGTCGGCCGACAACCAAATCGATCAGCTTGAGCCGCTGTTTGGCAAGGAGATCTCGGAGGTCTTCATCCAGAAGGCCGTGGCTTTCCGGATGATGCACCCCATGGGTCGTATGCACATCTCGGCCCTCATGCGCCACGTCGACAGCATGGAGACCAGGGTTACCCGCGAGGGTGAGTTTGTAAGCAACGTGCTGACCGGTTGGAACTTTGGCGACGGTCACTGCCTTGATGAGCGGCTCATCGAAGCGCTGCAGGAACGCTGCCAGTACGAGCCGGGCGATGTGGTGATCGCCTGGACTGAATCGCAACCGGCGTTCAGTAAGAAGGTGCAGTACAGAGTGATCGACGCCGCGCTAGGCACCATCGAGAAGGGCTGGTATCACAATGACGACGCCTACAACGAGCAACCGTGGTTGCCGAACGGTCCGATTCCGCACACGGTGACCTGGACCATGCCGGGCTACGAAGCGCCAGGTGTTCCCCATCCCGGCACCGGTGGACGGGTCTAAGAGTTCTCAGGAGTTCAGCGGGTAGGCAGAGCGCGAAGCTCCGAACACGATGAACTCCAGGCCCAGGGAGGCGCGCCAGCGCCTACCTGCTAAGGCCCTTAGGCTCCGACGTTAGCGTCGATCGATACCGAATTCGGCCAGGACCTCTTCAGTGTGCTCACCCAGCAGTGGGGGCCGCTGATAGAGGCCAGTCGAGCCCGAGGCGAACTTGATCGGGTTGCCTGCCAGCATCACCGGTGGGTTGTCGCCTGGCAGTTCACACTCTTCCAGCATCTCCCGGGCCGCCACATGCGGGTCGTCGAATATGTCGGCCATGGAATTGGCAGGCCCGCACGGCACCTTGCCGCCAAGCAGGTCGAGCAGTTCCTGCTTTGTTCTGCTAGACGTCCAGGCGGCGATCTGCTCCTCGGTGAACTGCTGGTTTGCGGCCCGCTTGGGGTTCGTCTTTGTCCGCTCATCGGTGATGAGGTCGGGCCGTTCCATCGTTTCGCACAGCGCCTGCCAGTGGCGCTCGACCGGTGCGGCGATAGCGAACCGTCCGTCGGTGGCAGGGAACAGGCCAAAGGGCACCAGTGGCCGCTTTCCGTTGGGATTGGGTTCCCGGCCGGTCAGGGCATAAGCCGGGATATGCGAGCGCAACAGGGTGAGGGCGCTGTCGTACATCGCCACGTCGACAAAGTCGCCTTTGCCGGTTTCGCGGGCCCTATGCACCGCCGACACCAGCCCCAGGGCCATCAGGGTGCCGGGGTAGATGTCGGCGACGGCGATCGGGTAGAGATCTCCGGTGGTCTCCACAAGGCCACCCATGGCCTGGCCTGCGGTGTCGAGACAGGGCCAAGCTCCGTACGGGCTGGCCCCTGTGCGGTCATCGCCAAAGCCTCGCACGGTGGCGTAGACGATTCGAGGGTTTCGTTCCGCAATCACCTCGTAGCCGAGCCCGAGTTCATCCATCACCCCGGCTCGCATGTTCTCGACGACCGCGTCTGCTTGCTCACACATGGTGAGGAACGCCTCAATATCGGCCGGCTGCTTTAAGTCGAGTGAAATGCTGCGCTTGTTGCGGTTGACCCCGGCAAACGACATGCCATAGTCCGCCCCGGCTTCGGTACCGCGAGAAGCGTGCCCATAGTCCGGTGGGTGGGGCGGCAAGGCCCGAAACCCATCGCCGGTCGGAGGTTCAACCTTGATCACGTTGGCCCCGAGATCGGCCAGCAGCGCGGTGCCAAACGGTCCGGCGTAGGCCATCGTGCAGTCGATGATGGTCAGGCCCTCAAGTGGGCCATGTCTTTGCTGCTGTTCGCTCATGATCGTTCACTCATGTCTGGTTTCCCCGTGGTTGGTTCTGAGCTGTTGATTCGCCAGTCAGCCCAGTTCTTGGGCTAAGGCTTCGTGGACGGTTGCGAGATGCTCGACGAGGGCATCGCTGGACCGATGGCCAAGCTGGAAGAACGGTACGCAGTCGATGGAGATCCAGTCGAAACCCATCTCTTGTAACTCGGCGGCACGTTGTCGCATAAGGTCGGTGTCGGCGTAGAACCGTTTCCGTTCCTCCTTGTCGATTGGCCCCGGGGATAGGGACATCTGCATGCCTATCGAGTTCGGGTCGCGGTCGGCCTGTTCGGCGTAGCGGCGAAGCATGGCAATACGATCGGGGAGCGGGATGTCGCCCGGGGCGTTCATAGCCATCCACCCGTCGGCGAGTTTGGCCACTCGCCGCAGTGCCGGAGGTTTGGTACCGCCGATCCAGATCGGAAGGTCGGCTCCCTGCGGCGGCTTGGGCTCCATGGCGATCTCGTCTGCGGTGTAGAACTCGCCTTGATAGTTGACGTGCTCGTCGCCCCAGTAGGCCCGCATCAGAGCGATGGCTTCGTCCATACGACCGGCCCTGGTGTCGTAATCGCCGTGCAGCGCCTGGTACTCGGCCCGCTGCCAACCAATGCCGAGTCCCAACCGGACCCGCCCGGCCGACAGGGTATCAAGCGTGGCCACCTGCTTAGCCACCAGGGTCGGCTCCCGCTGGGGCAGAACCAGAACCCCGGTGCCGAGGCCGATCGTTTTTGTGATGGCCGCCGCGTGGGACAGCATCATGAACGCTTCCATGATCGGCATGGTGGGGGAGTAGAACGGTGCCCGGCGGGTCTCGGTCGGGAACCCCATCACCACGTGATCGAACATGGTGAATTCGTCGTAGCCGATGTCCTCGATGCCCCGGATGAGGCTGTGCATACCCTCGGGGCCTTCGCGGTACATCACGCTGGGGAACACGACAGATATCTTCACTTTGGCCTCCGGACGATGAATTCGAGTACGGCTTTGTTGAACGCTTCGGGCTGGTCGATGTTGACCGAGTGGCCCCCGTCGAGATCGACCACCTGCAGGTCGGCGATCCCCGCCCTGGCCTCGTCGACGCATGGTTGGAAAGCCTTCTCGAATCGACCGTTGATAAGCAACGTCGGCACCTGAAGACGGTGCAGTTCGTGGCTGGATTGCCACGGCCCGCCACGGGGGAGATGGCGAAAGACAGCAGACGGCATGGCGTCCGCTGCCGCGACCATGCGGGTCTTGAGTTCTTCTGGAATTCGTTTGGCGTTGATCGGGTGATAAGGCATGGCCCGAATCTGTTCCCTGGTGTACTCGGGTTGGTCGGTCGGCTCGGCCGCCTCGGTATCACGATCTGATTGATCGGGTTGTTTTCCCTTCAGGCCGAAGATGGCTCGCGAGTTGGTGAACACCAGCCCGGCCACCCGGTCGGGGAAGCGGAACGCATAACGCATACACACCGCGCCACCGAGCGACTGCCCTACCAGCCACAGTCTTTCGATACCTCGGTCGGCTCGGACCTCGTCGAGCTGCTCAAGGACCGCGTCTGCTCGATAGGCCGATAAGTCGTCGGGGCCTGGCGAGCCACCGTGCCCTGGTTGCTCGGTCATGAGGAGCCGTAAATGCGAACCCAGCTCAGGGCGGTTTGGCTCCCACTGATGATTGCTCGACATGAACCCGTGGAGCATCAGCACCGCAGGGCCGTCAGGGTTGCCGGTGTCCTCAACGTGCAGCATCGTCAGGCTCCGGGGTTAGCAGCGAGATGATCAAACACCCCGACCGGACGGGTTCGACGGTACTCATCGACGATCGGTCGCAATTGGTCTGGGCTGGCGCCGTGGAGAATCACACCGTCGCAGCCGAGTTCGAATTGGCCTCTCACGGCCTCGACGCACTGCTCAGCGGTCCCGGTAGCGGCAGGGCTCAGCCAATGATCGGGAATGAGGGTGGCGATGTGTTCCAACTGTTCGGTTGTGGCGATCTGGTCGATAGAACCGGGGAACTCAGCCACCATCGGGTCGGCTCGGAATCGTTCGAGAACCGTCGGATCCCAGTCGTTGGTCCGGACCATAAGGTCGCCGTAAGCCTGCAGGTAGGTGCCCATCCGACCGACGGTTTTCTTCAACCGGAGCGGCTCGGGCAAATGGTCGCCGATGGTGGCGAAGCACGACCAGACCCGGACCGAAGCGGGGTCGCGTCCGGCCCTCTCCGCTGACTGCTTGACCTCGCCGACAACCCTGGCCGTCGTCTCGTCGGTGAAGAAGGTATGGAGGATCACCGCGTCGAAGCAGCGCCCACCGAGCGCTAGAGAGTTCGGACCGAACGCCACCAGCGTCATCGGGATGTGAGCGGGCTCGATTCCCCGAATCGCCAAGGCGGGATAGCGACCGGCCGGACCATCGTGGCCGAGGATCGTTTCACCAGCCCACATGCGACGCATGATGCCGACAAAGTCCTCCATCTGGGCGGTGGTGATCGGGGCCAAACCCCGGGCCTTCGAAGCCAGATCGATTCCCCGGCCTAAGCCGAGGGCAAACCGGCCACCGGTCAGGCTGTGCATCGTCATCGCGTGGCCAGCGGTGATGGCCGGGTGGCGGGTGTTGTGGTTGGTGGCAGCAGTGGCGATGCCGATGCGCTCCGAGACCGCCCCGACCGCTCCGCAGATCGTGGCCGCTTCCTTGATATTCAGCCGCTCCGAGACAAAAGCGGAGCCGATGCCCATCTCCTCAGCGGAGCGGACCTCGTCGATGAGATCGCGGGCGGAGTCCGGGGCCCCGGCCAGGGTGTAAAAGCCGAGTTCGTTCATCATCTGCACATTGGCTCCGCTTCAACTCCACCCCGACTCCACACCGAAGCCGGCTCGTTCGTCGGGTGAGCGTGTTAGGGCGCCACACCTAGGTTGCTTGGCCGCCACCTTAGTTGAGGATCTCCAGCGGGAGTATCCTGAGGCGGTGTTCACCGGAATCGTGCAAGCTCAGTGTGAGGTCATCTCGGTCGCTGTCGACGATGGCGTCGCCCGTTTCGTCATCGACATGGGTGGCCTGGCAGACGGCTTGCAGCTTGGAGCCAGTGTGGCCAACAACGGCACATGCCTGACCGCAAGCCAGATCGACGGCCCACTAGTCAGCTTCGACGTGATCGGTGAGACATTGCACATGACGAACCTTGGAGCGGTCAACGCCGGAGACCGGGTCAACATCGAACGCTCTTTGAAGTTCGGCGATGAACTCGGCGGTCACATTCTTTCCGGTCATGTCTCTGGCACCGTCACAGTCGCCGAGGTGGAGCGTGAGGGTAACAACAGGACCATTTGGTTCGACGTCGACCCGGCCCACATGCCGTTCCTGCTGTGGAAGGGCTTTGTCGCCCTCGATGGGGCAAGCCTTACCATCTCTCGGGTCGACCGGGCCGCCAATCGTATTGCAGTGAGCTTGATCCCCGAGACCTTGGAACGTACGACCTTCGGTCGTGTCGAGGTCGGCGATCCGGTGAATCTCGAAATCGATTCGCAGACTCAGGGCATCGTGGAGACCGTCAGAAACGTGCTGGCCGATCCCGACCTTCGCAGCCAGATCTTCAACGACCTCGACAGTAACTAGATGACGGCAACTAGCTGCCAGTGACTAGACCGGCGACAGCTGTTAGGGGGCCTGCAAGATGAAGGCTGCGGCGACCTGGCGATAGATCACAGAGTTGTTGAACAGTATCGATGGCGTCACCGACGAACCGTCCGAGCTGAGATAGGCGGCGCCGAGTGCGGTTGTCAGGGTCGCAGTCTCCTCCGTGCTACCGAGAGTGAAGCTGCCCTGAGCGACATACGAGCCGACGTAGCCAGCGGTCGCTGCCACGATCACCATGTCTCCGTCGCTCGGCGAAACAGCGCTCAGCGGAACGGGGTTGGGAGTGTGGCCCGAGGAGGTGCCGATCACCGGTGAGGCCGTTGGGCTGACCTGGCTTGTGCCGCCGAACATCGCATGGGCGTAGAGCGGAGAGCCTGGGGTTGAGGCCCAGGTCGGGGTCAGGGTGGTGTTCGCTGCCGCCGCTATCCCCGCTTCATCCAGAATCCAAACCTCGAGGTCGGCCATGCGACCGCTTCCCAGAACGGTCTGCGAAACGACCTTGGTTAGTGGCTGTCCGCCGTAGGTGAGCCCGGAGAGCGTCGGAGTGTATGACGAGCTGCTCTCCTCGTTACTGGCGACAACCACCAGGGTCCGACTGCTGCCCGCAGTCGCCGAGTGAGAAAGACCGGTCTGCCAGGAACCCAGCAGCGTCACGCCGCCAACATATGCCTGCGACTCATTGCTATCCGCACTCTCCCAGCTGGCGCTGTAGCCGCGCACGACGTAGTAGTAGGTGCCGTCGGCCGGACTGTCGACGTAGCTGGTGGCGGTTCTGGGCGTTAACTGAGCGACCTGGGTGTATGGTCCGCCGCTCGACGTGGCCCGGTAGACCCGATGGCCCTCGGCGTAGGTGTCATCGGTCGGCGTCCAGGAAATTGTCGACGTCAGTCCGTCGCTGGCCGACACCGTGGTGGGGGCCGCGAGGGTGTCGGTGGTCAGCGTATTCGAGCCGATGGTTTCAGTGTCGATGAGAATGGCAGAAGAGACATTAATGCTGGTGCTTACCGCGGCCAGCGTGGCGAGCAGAACGCCAAAGTAGGCGACTCGCAACACTCTGTTCCATCGCCGCCTTTCGCCGAGCTGTCCCACTTCGAACCATCGGCCACCTGGAACGGCGGTTTAGGTGCAAACCTGCCTCGTTAGGCGCTGGATACCCCTCTCAAGTGCTACAATTCCGTTACGCTGTGGCAGGATGATGGCATGCTCGACGGGCCGGTTGAGGGCAATAGTCCATCTGGCCTAACGGGGAAGCGAAATGAGCGGGATAGTTAATGAGCGGGAAAGTACAGGGCGCACAGCCCCGAAACAAAAATAGAGAAGCTGAAGTCGCGGCCTCGGTGGGGTTCAACGGACCAGAGAGCGCACGATAGATGGACCGCAAAGTTTCTGGATTGAGACGGTTCGAGTCGCGCTCGCGTAGCGGTCTCCAACTCCTGGCGATCGCAGCCATCGCAGGAGCCGTTGTGGTAGCGCTACCGCTTCTTGCAGACGATCCCGATGGTGCCAAGATCGAAACGATCGACCGCGATTCGCCAGACAACGTCATCGCGTTAGAACAGATCGGCGCCGAGGATATTCAGGCCCCGGGCCTGCTCCGCATCGAAGGCGGCGACACCCTGCCGCCCGTCGACGCACTAGCCGATGAGAACTTGGAGCAGTCGACCAGCTCTACATCCACCGCCAGTTCGACCTCGACCACGGCTGCGTCGGATTCTTCCACTTCCACCTCAACGTCGGATTCGAACTCGACAAGTTCGACCTCCGAGAAGAAGCCGCTCGAAGTGTCTCTCGACGGCGACGCGGCCAACCAGGCGACGACATCCTCAGCTCTCAGCGCCGACAATTCGTCGACGACAACATCTCGACCAGACCGCCTCACGACTACAACGCGGTTGACCCCGCCGACATCGGCCCGACTCACCACGCTTCGTACCACCACTTCATCTCGGCTCACTACCTCTTCTCGCCGAACCACTACCTCGCGTCGAACTACTACGTCGCGGCGGACCTCGACCACAGGGGTAGGTACGACAGCGTCGACGGTGCGTGGCACCACCACACCGACAACCGGTGCGACCACGGTAACCACCTCACGGGGTACGCCGGTCCCGACCTCGGGCGTCACGACCAGACCCACAACATCGCCGACAACCAGGCCTACCACCTCGGTTACAACGAGGCCGCCGGCCTCAACCTCGTCGACGACCGACCGGACCGGCCCAGTTGCCGCAGCACAAATCCCCTTCGCCAACAACGGCATTGGCGATGGCGCCACCGGCGGTAGAAGTCCCTACACCCCGCCCAGCGCTTCTCTCGGTTTCCAGGACGTCGCCGACAGTGGAGCAACCACGGTGCAGGCCAGCTGCGCTTCCTCCTCGGTCGACTGTGGGGCCCAGATCAAGAAGATCATCAGTTCGAACCGCACCCGCCCGCTGAAGATCACCTTTGGTGACGCCAGTCGCCGCGGTGCGACGGTCACCTTCAAGACACCGTTGCAGCTGCAGTCAGATGTCTACCTAGAAGGCATCAACCAGCCGAAGGTCGTCGTGACCGCCGGGTCGATCCTGTTCAACGTGTCCGGCACAAAGAACGTCTCGATTCGCAACTTCGATCTCGACCTGCAGCGCTGCAGCATCGGGTCAAGCCCGGTTGTCGCCGCCACCCGGCCGGTCGAGAATCTGTACGTTTCAGGCATCAAGGTGATCAACGCTCAGAAGAGCGCGACCGAACCTTGCTCGGCCGACTTCCTGCGGTTGAGCCAAAACGGCACCGGAAAGAACATTCACCTCTACGACAATGACGTGGCCTGGGTCCGACGCTTCGTGCGGGTGATGTCCGACGTCGACAACATCAAGGTCTACAACAACAGCGTTCGTGAGATCGGCTTCGAAGGCTACGTGCAGACCGAGAGCTCGATCAGTAGGAACGTGTATATCGAAGGCAATGTCTTCTCGAAGCACTCGCCGAAGGCCAAGGGTGGCCACATGATCGGGTTCCCCATCTCCAAGGCATCATCGCCAAAGACCTACGCCCGCAACGTCATCGTGCGCAACAACCTGGTCGAGGGGCGGCCGAACATCGCCCACATCAGAAACGGTACTGAAGCGGTTCCCAATGGAGCTGCAGGCGACCTGATCGCCCTGCGGGGCATCGACGGTTTTGTGCTGGAAGGCAACGTGGTCCGCCACAGTGGCGAGGTTGGGATCACCGCAACCGCCGGCCTCAAGAACGGCGTGATCCGCTACAACCAGGTTTCATACACCGATACGACCGGCATCGTGCTTGGCAACGAGGCCCGCAACAGCAATGAGCGTGTGTCAAACGTCGACGTCTACCGCAACGAGATGTTCCAAAACTCGCTCGACCGCGGCCGCGAATTCACCGACCGCGATCACCCGACCTTCAGCCTGTGGAACACCGTCGACTCGTGCATGGTCAACAACTACAT
>JBOEHD010000072.1:0-28057 GCA_050633745.1 Acidimicrobiales bacterium | reverse complement strand
TGGCCCCGGCGGCCAACATCGTGGTGCCGATCGCCAACGGTGAGCCGATCGAACTGCTCGACGAACTCGAGCGAGGTGCTGACCGACTCGACTCGGTCCGGGTTCATCAGATGCACGCCCTGCGGGACCGGCCCTACCTCCACGGCGCTCACCGCGGACATCTCGAGCACGTCTCGTGGTTCCTTTCCCACATCACCCGGCCAGCGTTCCAAGCTGGAGGTTGTCACTTCGCCCCCGCCAACTTCAGCGAGATTCCACAGTTTCTTATGGCGAAAGAACCGGCGGTTGTGCTGGCCGCCGCCAGCCCACCAGACGAGCACGGCTACTTCAGCCTCGGGGTAAGCGCCGACTACGTCGCGGCGATGATTGGGCGAGTGCCGTTCCTGTTGGAGGTCAACCCTCGGATGCCTCGAACCTCGGGAGCCAATCGGCTACACATGAGCGAGGTCGCCGGATGGTGCGAGGCCGAGTATGAGTTAGTCGAGGTACCGCCCCCGGTCACCAGGGCGGAAGATCGCATAATCGCCGGACTCGTGGCCGAGCGGATCCCCAATGGAGCGACCATGCAGCTTGGCATCGGGTCCATTCCCTCGGAAGTGGCAAGGCAGATGAAGGACCACCGCGACCTTGGGGTCCACACCGAACTGCTGTCTGACCCCGTAGTCGACCTGGTGGAGGCCGGTGTTGTGACCGGAATTCACAAGACGAACAACCGAGGTCGAATCGTCACCACGTTCGCCCTGGGATCTCGGCGGCTGTACGACTTCTGTGACCACAACGATCTCGTGCAGTTCCTACCGGTCGACGAAGTGAACGACCCTCGCAATATCGGTCGGGAGCCGAACTTCGTTTCGATCAACGCCACGATCGAGGTCGACCTGTTCGGCCAGTGCGCCTCGGAGACGATGGGCACCGAGTACTGGTCGGGTAGCGGCGGGCAGGCCGACTTCGCCCGTGGCGCCCAATACTCCGATGGTGGTGACGCCTTTGTGGTGCTCCGTTCAACCACCGGTGGCGGCACGATCAGTCGCATCTCGCCGACATTGAGGGTCGGGTCGGTGGTCACGACGATGAAGAATACGGTCGACAACGTGGTCACCGAGCACGGCGTCGCCGAGCTGCGGGGTCGCACACTGTCAGAACGGGCCTCGGCCTTGATCGCCGTCGCCGATCCCAGCCACCGCCAGTGGCTGACCAGGGAAGCTCGGGAGATGGGCCTGCTCGCGAAATAGCTGATCCGCCGCTGTTGCTTCGCCAGCCATCGCCTCCGCCAACCGGAAATCATCGGCCAGCGCGACGATCATCGTGATGTCATCGGCCATGGCCAGCACTTCGGTCCGCCCCCGGAACGGTTCGACCCGGCCCGGCTCGCTGGTTTGCTGAACCCGCGACGCTCTGGGGCCAACACGCAGGTCGTTGACTAGCGCCCTGGCGCCACCGAGCATCGACGGGTCCAGCCAACTGTCGATGGTTGGGCAGCTGAGCTGTTGATGCACAACGGGCCGTCCCGCCCGTTCCACCCGTAGCGTCGAATCGAGCGCCCCTGGGTGTTCGTCGGTCCGACCGAAGATCACCGCATCACGCCAGCGCAGCGATGCGGTCTCATGCATACGAACGGTGACGAGCTGACAATGGTTACTGCCAGTAGCGCTGATCAAAGGTTCTGGATTCCAATCGAGGGTCGCCCCGGCGCCGAGCGTCACCTCGATACGCATAACCGACTGCTTGATTCCCGAAGGGTCGCCCGGCCCGGCCTGAGCCAAAGACGCGGCCACGCTCCCGACCGTGAGTTGTGCTCCCGGTCCGACGTCGACCGAAAGATGAAGCTGATCGCCGGTGAGCGGTCCGGCCGCCCCGGCTACTAGCAGCAGGGCGTCAGGGGTACGACGCAACAGCAGTGGGGGATCGCTCCGCAGGGTCGGGAAAACGGTCGAACCGCCGCGGCGTATCGCCTCGATCTTGGCACTGGCCTTCATTTAACCGGGTCGCTTTGCTTCGCTAGCCGGGTCGCTAGTGGGCGTGGGCATGGCCGGTGGCGTGCTGCCACTCATGGAGTTGTTCCTTGGCCCAGCTGGCAATCAGATCGATTCCGCCCGGGGCGGTTACCGAGGTGGCAATCACGGGGCCGGTTCGGCGCTCCTCGGCATCGACCACCATTCGATCAACATCGGAGCCGACATAGGGGGCGAGGTCGACCTTGTTGATCACCAACAGGTCTGCGGTCGCCACACCGGGGCCACCCTTGCGGGGAATGTCGTCTCCGCCAGCGGTGTCGATGACGAAGATCTGTCGGTCGGCCAGGGCTCGGGAGAAGATCGCGGTCAGGTTGTCGCCGCCGCTCTCGATCAACGTCAGTTCGACGTTGCCAAGGGTCGCTTCGATGCTCTCGACCGCGTCGAGGTTGGCTGAAATGTCGTCGCGTATCGCGGTGTGGGGACAGCAGCCCGTCTCCACCGCCACGATGCGGTCCGGGTCGAGCACGTTCTCCCGCTTCAGCGCCTGAGCATCTTCGTTGGTGAAGATGTCGTTTGTGATCACCGCCAGCGACAGCTCCTGGCCGAGGGCTCGGCACAGAGCGGCCACCATGGCTGTCTTGCCGCTACCAACGGGGCCGCCGATGCCGATACGGAGCGGTCGATCCTCTGCGCCGCCTTCGGCGGGCGTTTCTAGTTCCGGGTGTGCGAGATGTTCGTGGCCTGCGCCCATGTTCGTCGTTCTCCGTGTTGTTGGTCGTTCGGTTGTTGGTCGTTCGGTAATCAGGATTGAAAGAGTCGTGTTTCCCAGCGGCTGTGTTCTTGCGCCAGCAGTTCAACCACCGGGCCGGTGCTGGCTGGAAGCTCGGCTAGCGGGCCAGCGCCGTCGATCACCGCCTGCTCCGCGTGTTCGGTCACCGCCGGCAGCAGTTCCCACTGGGTCCGCTGCATCTTGAACGGGTCGAGGCCGTGAAGTCGCACCGCCGCAGTTCCGATGCCCGACACCAGGTGGTGAAGATGCACGGTTACCGCGGCGATCGGGGGCATGCCGGCCGCGGCGCACACCGCGGCGTAGGCCACAACCTGATGCGGCCCATCGGACGGTGATGCCGCCTCCAATGAGCGGAGGGTCGATGTGTTCCAGATACGTTTCCCGGCCCGGAGCCACTGTCGACCAAGTGAACGGGAAACCTCACGGAGTCGAGGGCTGAGGATACGGGCGTTCACCTCGCAGTCCAAGAGCAGCCAATCGACGGCATTGTGAGGATCGCTAGTCGTCGCGGCGGTGATGTGATTGATGGTGGCCGCTACCAGCGCCGCTTCGGTTCGCCCGGTGGTACGTAACCGACCGGAGATAAACCGCTCTACCGAAGCGGCATCATCGAGCCCAAACGTTTGTGATGCCGCTTCGAAGCCGTTGGAATGGGCATGACCGCCAGAGGGGAAACGGCCATCGGCCAGCAGCGACATCGCGGCCAGGGGAGTGACCTCGGCCGGCAGTGGTGTGTCGGTCGCGGTGGGCATCAGAATAGGAAGTACCGCTGGGCCATCGGCAGCTCGGTGGCTGGGTTCTCTTCCATTAGCTCGCCATCGATCGTTACCGAGAAGCTGTTGGGATCGATCACTATGTCGGGCATGGCGTCATTCTCCGGCATGTCGGCTTTGCCGACCGAGCGGCAGTTCCTGATCGGCACCAGTTCCCGGCCGATCCGCAATTGCTCGGCCAGCCCGGCGTCGATAGCACTAGGTGCTACCCAGGCAATACTGGTTCGGGCCGCGACGACCGGCGCAGCACCGAACATCGGTCGGGGCAGTATCGGTTGGGGAGTGGGGATGGATGCGTTGGCATCGCCCATCTGAGCCCAGGCAACCATGCCGCCTTTGATCACCGCGTGGGGCCGGACACCGAAGAACGCTGGCTCCCAGAGCACGATGTCGGCCAACTTACCGACCTCGACCGAACCGACCTGAGCGTCGAGGCCATGAGCTATGGCGGGGCAGATGGTGTACTTGGCCACATAGCGGCGAGCACGATTGTTGTCGGCCGCTCCGTCGCCCGGCAGCGTCCCTCGGCGACGCTTCATAACGTGGGCGGTCTGCCAGGTTCGAATGATCACCTCGCCGATCCGACCCATGGCCTGGGCGTCGGATCCGATTATGGAAATGGCGCCGAGGTCTTGCAGAACGTCTTCGGCGGCGATGGTCGATGGCCGGATTCTGCTCTCTGCGAAGGCTAGGTCCTCTGGCACCGCCGGGTTGAGATGGTGGCATACCATCAGCATGTCGAGGTGTTCGGCCACGGTGTTTACGGTGTGAGGGCGGGTCGGGTTAGTCGACGACGGGAGCACGTGGGGCTGCGATGCCACCGTCATGATGTCGGGAGCGTGGCCGCCACCCGCTCCTTCGGTGTGGAAGGTATGGATAGACCTGCCGGCGATGGCAGCCAAGGTCGACTCAACAAACCCGGCCTCGTTCAGGGTGTCGGTGTGAATGGCTACCTGTACACCTGCTTCGTCGGCGACGGTCAGGCAGGCATCGATGGCCGCCGGGGTTGTGCCCCAGTCTTCGTGCAGTTTGAATCCAGAAGCGCCGGCCGCCAGTTGCTCCCGCAGCGCCTCGGGCGAAACGGTGTTGCCCTTGGCTAGGAGGGCAACGTTTACCGGCCACTGATCGAGCGACTCCAACATCCGGGCGATGTTCCAAGCGCCAGGGGTTGCGGTGGTGGCCTTCGTTCCCTCGGCCGGTCCGGTACCGCCACCGATGATGGTGGTAATGCCAGACGAAAGGGCCTCGGTCATGAGCTGAGGGCATATCAAGTGCACGTGGCAGTCGATCGCCCCGGCGGTGAGAATCCGGCCGTTCCCGGCCATGATCTCGGTGCTAGGACCGATAATGAGTTCAGGGTGCACCCCATCGGTGGTTTCGGGGTTTCCGGCCCGGCCGATGGCCACGATTACCCCATCGCGGACCCCGACGTCCGCCTTGATGATGCCCCAGTGGTCAAGAATGATGGCGCCGGTAATCACCAAATCGGGCGTGCCTTCGGCCCGAGTCGCAGTCGACTGGCCCATCGACTCGCGGATGACCTTGCCGCCGCCGAATACCGCTTCGTCGCCGCCGAAGCAGTGGTCCTGCTCCACCTCGATGAACAGATCGGTGTCGGCCAGCCGGATACGGTCGCCGGTGGTTGGACCATACAGAGCTCGGTACTGCGCTCTGGTCAACTCAGCCATGATCTAACTCCCCGCTGTTGGTCGATTCAGTTCCTTCCGCGATCTCCACGGCAGGGGTATCTAGTGGGCCTGCCACCAAACCCCGAAGTCCGGCGACGATGCGGGTGCCGCCGAGGGCTACCAGATCGACGGTCATCGGTATGCCCGGCTCAAACCGCACCGCAGTTCCTGCCGCGATGTCGAGGCGAAATCCTCGAGCGGCGGCCCGGTCGAACGCCAACGCTTCGTTGGCCTCGGCGAAGTGATAGTGGGAGCCAACCTGGACCGGCCGGTCGCCGGTGTTTGAAACATCCAAGGTAATAGTCGGCCGGCCCTGGTTGATCAGCACCGACCCGTCGCTTGGGTCTGCGGCCTCCGGGCCGACGATCTCGCCGGGGATCATGAGATCGGCTGGTGCAGAGTGACCAGCTTTGTGCCATCCGGGAAGGTGGCCTCGACCTGTACTTCGTCGAGCATCTCGGGAATGCCTTTCATAACGTCGTCTTTCGTCAGAACCGAACGACCGGCGTCCATAAGATCGACGACCGAGCGGCCGTCGCGGGCCCCTTCGAACACCCAGGAGGTCAAGATTGCCACCGCTTCCGGGTAGTTGAGCTTCAGCCCTCGGTCCTGTCGTCGCTGGGCCACATCGGCGGCGACATGGACCAACAGCCGTTCCTGTTCATGCGGTGTGAGATGCACGTTGTATTGACTCCCCTTACTTCCGTCGTCGCTACTCGTTCTTAGATTGCGAGTAGTTCACTGAACTTGTTGAGGTCCCTGATGTCCGCGGCGCCCTGGCTGATGACACGGCCCCCATCGAGCACCGTGTAGTGATCGGCCAGCCGCATTGCGAATTCGACGTACTGCTCGACCAGCAGGATTGAGATGCCGCTCTGCCCATGAAGCCGGGCGATGGCGTCTTCGATCTCGCCGATGATCGACGGTTGGATGCCTTCGGTCGGCTCGTCGAGAATCAGCAGCGACGGTCGGCCGAGCAAGGCTCGGGCGATAGCCAACTGCTTGGCCTGCCCGCCGCTCAACAGTCCGGCCGGTTTGCCGAGCAGCGTTGTTAGGGCTGGGAAAAGGTCGAGCGCTTCGTCGAGGGCCGAGCTGTCGACCGCTTCCTTGCGGCGGCCGATCCCCCTGATGCCGGTACCTTTCCCTCGCTCCTGGATGACCAGCAGGTTTTCCAGCGTGGTGAGACGGGGGAAGACCGAGTGTCCCTGCGGTACGTAGCCGATTCCGAGCAGCGAGCGGCGGTGGGGGGCCAAACCTCCAAGGCTGGTTCCACCGAAGATGGCGTCGCCCGATCGGAATGGCAGCAGGCCGGTCAACGCGTTGAGCAGCGTGGTTTTGCCGACACCGTTTCGACCCATCAGGCAGACGATCGAGTGTTCCGGCACTTCGAGCGAAACGTCGAACAGTACCTGGGTTCGGCCGTAGGCCACGTCGATGTGATCTATGTTCAGCTTCATTGGGTCATCGCTCCAACCGGTTCGGATTGGTCGGACTGCCCGGTTCGTTCGTCTCGTGATCGTCCGAGGTAGATCTCGCGAACCTCTTCGTCGTTCTGCACATCTTCAACCGAGCCTTCGGTCATGATCCGCCCCTCATGGAGCACGGTCACTTTCTGGGCGAAGCGGCGGAGGAATGCCATGTCGTGTTCGATCACCACGACGGTGTGCTCGGAGGCGAGCTCAACGATCATTTGGCCCAGCAGTTCCCGTTCGGCCTGGCTCATCCCGGCCACCGGTTCATCCAGTAGGAACAGCTGCGGCTCCTGAATGATGAGCATGCCCATCTCCAACCAGCGGCGAGCGCCGTGGCCTAGTGCGGCGCCTTTGTCGTTGGCCCGATTGGCGAGACCAATTCGTTCCATGGTGTCGCTGACCTTGTCCGAAACACCTTTTCGTTTCCGGAACCGGCCCATCACTCCCATGGTGTGGGTGGCGGCGAGGTCGAGGTTCTCGACAACGGTCAGCGCGTCGAAGATCGTTGGAGTTTGAAAGCTTCGACCGATGCCGAGGCCCACTCGTTTGTGATCGCTAATGCCGGTGATGTTCTGTCCATCGAACCAGACTTCGCCGCTGGTCGGCCGGGTCAACCCGGTCACCGCGTCGATGAGCGTGGTTTTGCCAGCGCCGTTTGGGCCGATGAGGAAACGAAGCTCGTCGGCCTCCAGTTTGAAGTTGACGTTGTCGAGGGCCTTAAAGCCGTCGAAGTCGACGGTCACGTCGCGGAACTCAAGCAAACTCATGCTGTGGCCTCCTGAGTTTGGCGGCTCACCAGGTTGCGGAGTTTCTGAGCTCCGTCGCCCAATAAACCGAGCAGGCCCCGAGGGGCGAAGGCGATGACCAGAACGAATAGCGCTCCCTGAAGGTAGAGCCAGTCATCGGGACGAGATTCGCTCATCGCGGTGCCGCCCCAGCCGATCAGCAGGGCCCCAAGCACCGCTCCGAACAGCATGCCTCTGCCAGCGAAAGCCACCCAGGCGATCATGAGGATCGAAGGCAATACCCCGAATTGGTTTGGGGCCACGATGCCGATGATCGGTGCGGCCAGAGCGCCGGCCAGCCCGGCCATGCCAGCAGCGACGGTGAAGGCGATCGTCTTTGTGACCGCAGGGTTGTAGCCGAGGAACCGCACCCGGTCTTCACCGTCGCGGGTGGCCTGCAATAGCTTGCCGTAACGGCTGGTGACCAATTGCCTGGCGATGATCAGCGTAGCTATCAGCCCGACGACGGTGAGCGAATACAACCAACGAATGGTGTTGGGGTCGTACTTGTTCCGACCAAAGACGGTGCCGAAGTTGGTTAAACCGTTTGTGCCTGCGGTGTACTGCAGCTGACCGACGAGTAGCAGCCAGAACACCAACGCGGTCACCTGGGTCAGGATGGCAAAGTAGGGGCCACGGATGCGGCGGTTGAACACCAGCCAGCCAAGCCCGGCCGCCACCAACATCGGAACGAGGATTGCGGCTGCGGCGGCGAACCAGAGGGAGTCGAACGGGCGCCACAGTAGCGGTAGCTGATCGAAGTCGCCGTAGAGCGACATGAATTCCGGTTGGCTGCCTTCGGCCACCTGCTCAAGTGAGAGGTACATGGCCGAGGCGTAGGCCCCGAGGCCGAAGAAGACTCCCTGACCCAGTACCAGCATGCCGCCGTAACCCCAGGCGATATCGATGCCGATGGCGATCATGGCAAAGCACAGATACTCGGCCCACTGCCGGATCCGGGTCGGATCGTCGATCACGTTTGGCCAATACCAAAGAGCCACAGCGAACAGGGCGATAGCCAGCCGGGGGAACCAGGCATGCAGACGGTCTGTCGCAGTGGCAGTGGCAGTGGAGATGGAGGCGGTCATGCGGTGAGCCCCCGAGTCTGGAACGAGACGAGGCCGTTCGGTCGAAACTGGAGGAACACGATGACCATGGCAAACACGATGGCTCGGCCGATGCTGGCCGAGGTTGAGAACTCGGTGTAGGAGTTGAGTACACCTAGGGCGAAGGCGGCGACTACCGCGCCTCGCAACTTGCCGAGACCGCCAACGATCACCACAAGAAAGGCATCGATTATGTAGGTGGTACCGAGCTGGAATCCGATCGGACCGATCAAAGTTACTGCCACCCCTGCGATGCCAGCCAGGCCGGAACCGATAAAGAACGTGACCGAGTCGACCTGGCCCACCGGGAGGCCGCTGATCGACGCTAAATCGCGGTTGTCGGTGATGGCCCGCATACGGCGGCCCTGCGGTCGTCGTTCGAGGAAGAGCTGGATGACAACGATCAGCACTATCGCCAACACCAGGATGAAGATTCTGGTGTAGGGCAGGATGACACCACCGACGCTTACGTTGCCCCGTAGCCAAGACGGTGCGGTTACGCCCACGTTGGGCGCTCCGAACAGGTCTTTGGCTGCCTGCTGGAGGATGAGCGACACGCCGAAGGTGGCAAGCAGCGTGTCAAGCGGTCGGTTGTACATTCGTCGCAGCAGGAGACGCTCGATGGTGACGCCCATGAGACCTGCCACGACGAAGGCCACCGGAAGAGAAAGCATGAATGCCAGGTCTGCCGAACCGAGTAGAAAGCCGATGCCAGTTTGCAGGACGTACGGTACGTAGGCGCCAGCCATGATGAACTCACCGTGGGCCATATTGATGACGCCCATCTGGCCGAAGGTGAAGGTCAGGCCTAAGGCCACCAGGAGCATCAGCGATCCGATGCTTAGGCCGTTGAAGAGTTGCTCGAATAGTTGAGCCATTTCTCGCCGTTTCGATAGATGCTGGGGTTGGGGGTGTGTGGAGGCGAGTTCGATCCAAGGGGGAAGGGAGCGTTCGCCTCCACACACCAGATCCGGAGGGTTATGTCAGCCGGGTAGTTGGTAGGCCTTAGCCACACTCACCGTTCGACAGGCCATCAGCCCAGGTGTAGTTGAACAGGCAGGGGTCGGGCTCGATCGGCTCACCCGAGTCCCACACCTGATCGATCAGACCGTCGGCGTTGATGACTCCGATCCGTGCAGTTTTGTAGACATGCTGGCTGTCATCGACCGTAAGCAGGCCACCCGGTGCATCGAGTTCAAGCCCCACTGCAGCAGCTCGCAGCGCTTCGACCTCGAAGGTACCTGCGGCCTCAGCGGCTGCGGCCCAAATGTAGACGCCGTTGTAGGCCGCCTCGATCGGGTCGGCGGTGACCCGATTATCGCCGTACTCGGCCTTGAACGCTGCCACGAAGTCGGTGTTGGCCGCGGTGTCGGTGGTTTGGTAGTAGTTCCACGACACCAGATGGCCTTCGATGTTCTCGATGCCGATGCCACCAACTTCTTCCTCGGCCACGGAAACCGAGACGGTCTGGATCTCATCTGGGGTGTTGCCCTTAGCCGACAACTCCTTGAAGAAGGCGACGTTGCTGTCTCCGTTGAGGGTGTTGAAGATCACGTCTGGTTCGGCGTCGATGGCCTGCGAAACGATGGTTGTCACGTTGGTATCACCGAGCGGCAGGTACTCCTCGCCGAGGATGGTCAGCCCATTGGCCTCGGCGTATGCCTGAATGATCTTGTTGGCGGTACGGGGGAAGACGTAGTCGGAGCCGACGAGATAGACGTTCGTTAGGCCCTCCTCTTTCATGTAATCGAGTGCCGGAATGATCTGCTGATTGGTTGTAGCGCCGGTGTAGAAGATGTTCGGTGACTGCTCGAGACCTTCATATTGCACGGGGTAGAACAGAAGACCGCCGGTGCCCTCAAAGACTGGAAGCATCGCTTTACGACTGGCGGAAGTCCAGCCGCCAAACACGACGGCAACCTCATCCGTGCTGATGAGCTTCTCGGCCTTCTCAGCGAACGTCGGCCAGTCCGAGGCGCCGTCTTCGATGATGGGCTCGATCTGCATGCCGAGCACACCGCCGGCGGCGTTGATCTCCTTGATAGCCAGCAATTCAGCATCGTGGACCGCTACCTCGCTAATGGCCATGGTGCCACTAAGCGAGTGCAGGATACCGACCTGCACAGTCTCGCCTTCGGCCATGGTTTCTTCTTCCATGGCATCGTCTTCAGAAGACTCCTCTTCCATAGCATCTTCTTCGGTGGACTCAGCCTCGGTGCTAGCGGTTTCGGAGTCGGTTGCCGCCTCCGTCGTTTCGGCATCGGACCCGCATGCGGCGACAAAAAGCATGAATACAAAAAGGGCCGCCAAAAGACGCAAAGGTCTCTTCAAAAACAACATCAATCATCTCTCCCTGTTTTGGTGATAGTCGAACGGTATTGGCCGATAATTTCGCGCCGATTTCGGCATTGTGAATGGGGTGTCATTCCAAGCTGACAAAGTTCTTACATCGGGAGAATTCCCGAGAGGGTTTCGTGACTGTCGCCGCTTGGGTAACTACGGAGGTGTTACTGCGGGCGATGGGGTCGACACTGTGCTGCAATGGTTGAGGTAGCTGCGGACGTAACAGCGGCGCTGATCGCTAGACGGGAACATCATGAGCACTCACGAACCAGCAACAGAACATCGGCGACTGGCGGCCCTTCGCACACTGGCCCTGATCGACTTGACCAGCCTCGGTGAGAACGATGTGCCGGCCGATATCGATGTGCTCTGTGATGGGGCGACGACTTCGTTTGGCGAGGTTGCCGCGGTCTGCGTCTGGCCCCAGTTTGTGTCGCAGGCGGTCGGTCGATTGGCCGGAACCGACATCGACATCGCAGCGGTAGCCAACTTCCCGGCCGGTGACGCCGACCCAGCGCTGGCCATCGCCGACGCCAAACAGATCGTTGCCGACGGTGGCACCGAGGTCGACGTGGTCTATCCATGGCGCTCCCTAGCCCTCGGCGATGTCGATGCCGGCCCACGACTGGTCGCAGCAACTCGCCAAGCCATCGGCCCCGACGTTGGTCTGAAGGTAATTCTGGAAACCGGCGAACTGGTCGAAGAACAACTCATCAGGACGGCGGCGATGCACGCGCTCGACGCCGGAGCGGACTTCCTAAAAACATCGACCGGTAAGACCGCTCGCTCGGCCACCCCCGAAGCGGCCGCCGTGCTGCTCGACGTTCTGGCCTCCTATCAGAGCGAGGCGGGCATCAAGATCTCCGGTGGGGTGCGCACTGTCGATCAGGCCGTGGTCTACCTCGACCTGGCCGACCGGGTGATGGGATCCGACTGGGTCAGCAAGGAAACCTTCCGCTTCGGCGCCAGCTCACTGCTTGGCGACGTCTTGGCTGCTCTGTCAACCTGATGGCAGATGCCAACCTGGAAATGACGGTTGATGGCCGATCGCTCGTAATCAGCCATCCGGAGAAGGTTCTCTTTCCGCAGTCCGGGATTACCAAAGCCGACCTGGCCAACTACTACAGGGCTGTCGGGCCGACGATGACCCGCTACGTTCGTGATCGGCCGATCACCCTGGTCAGATACCCAAGCGGCATCCAGGGCAAGGGCTTTTTCCAGAAGAACACGCCCGATCACTACCCCGATTGGATCCCTCGGGTTGAGCTGGTCAAGAAGGGCGGGGTGGTCCGCCACTGCGTCGTCACACACCCGGCGGCGCTGGTCTACTTCGCCCAGCAGAACGTGATCACCCCGCACATGGGCCTTGCCAACGTCGCCGATCTTGGTCACCCCGATCTGTTCGTCATCGACCTCGATCCGTCGCTCGATGACTTCGACCAGATCCGCCGGGTCGCTCACGGAGTGCGAGCGGCGCTCGAACGGGCAGGACTGGTGGCTTTTGTGCAGCTGACCGGATCGAAAGGGCTGCACATCGTTGCACCCCTGACCGGCACGGCAGAGTGGTCTGAGGTTGGCCGATTCAGCCGAGCGCTGTCCACACTGCTCCTCGACCAGTTCCCAGAGGACCTGACGATGGAGTTCTCGAAGAGCGAGCGAGGCGATCGCATCTACCTCGACATGGGGCGCAACAACTACCAGTCGACGATGGCCACGCCCTACGGGGTACGGGCCTTTGAAGGTGCGCCCGTTGCCACCCCGATCGACTGGGAAGAACTCGACGAGCCAGGAATCAACGCCCGGCGATACACCATCAACACCGTTCTCGACCGGCTCGCGGCCCGAGGCGACCCATGGGAGACGATGGCCGAGTCGGCTCGACCCCTCCCTGCTGGCTAGCCAGACACTCAATAGAGCTGGTGTCTGATTAAGCTGCCTTTGCCAGATATAGCTGCCTTCGCCAGTAGATGCGCGAGACTTTCTCCGTGACATCCGCAGCGCCACTGACAGCCGCCGAGCAGAAACAGATAGAGGTCTGGTTTACCCACCAGGGACTTCCCAACCTGATCGATGACTATCGGGCCTCGACCGATGTGTTCACCAGAGCGGCGCCACTGCTTCTACTGCTGTGGTTGTTCGCCATAGCCGGGGCGTTCGGCGACCGGTTCACCGGCTGGTCTCAGGCGCTGGCGGCCCTAGCCGGGGCTGGCTTCTTGCTGGGAGTGGGCATCGGTGTGAACCGATTGCGAGGCCGGGCGCCGCTCCAGATCCCCGACCGGGTCGGCCCGCTCGAACTGGGGGCCTTCGTGTTCGCACCGGCCATCCTGCCTGCGATCGTCGACAATGGCAGCGTGAGCCAGTTCGTCCTCACCGTGTTGGGTGGCTTGGCAGCCCTGCTGGTTGTTTGGTTCATGTTTGGCTTCGGCGTCGGCGCCATATTGCGCTGGGCTATCGGCAATCTGTGGCGACAGCTAAGCGACGTGTTTGGGCTGATGATCCGGTCGCTGCCGCTACTGCTGGTGTTCACCATGTTCCTGTTTATGAACGCCGAGCTCTGGCAGGTGGCCCACGACTTCACCACCCCACTTTTCTTCACTGCTGCCGGTGGTTTGGTGCTGGTTGCGCTGCTCTTCGTGCTGGTCCGCCTGCCATCGGAGTTGGAGGACATCGGCCGATTCGCCGACGCCGAACAGGTCGAAAAGGCGGTGGGCCGGTCGGGAGCGCCGACCGAGCTGTGCAAGGTCGATCCAACAAAGACCCCGGAGCTGTCACGCAATGCTCGCTTCAACGTCGGGTTGCTGGCGGCGTTCAGCATCGGCGTTCAAATCGCCCTGGTGATGATGATCATCGGGGTGTTCTACATGATGTTCGGTTTGGTCACGGTTCGGCCAAACACCATCGAGCAGTGGACCGTCGGCGGGGCAGGCTCCGTCGAGCGGTTGGTAGAGCTACAACTGTTCGGCGCCGACATCCCGATAACCACCGACCTGCTCAAGGTCACAGGGTTCCTGATGGCCTTTACCGCTCTGCAGTTCACCGTCTCAGCGCTGACCGATGCCACGTTCCGCGAACAGTTCTTCGAAAAGCTGACCCTAGAGATCAGAGAAGCCCTAGCGGTCAGGGTCGTCTACCTTTCCCGGGTGCCGAGCGCAGCTGGTGAGTCCGATGGGCCTTCGGACCTGGCTGCGCCGGTGAGCCGCTAGAAAAACCGACGTCAGCCCGACTTCACCTTGGCCCCTGCCTAGGTCACGTCGACGATCAGGTGCTCTTTGGTGATGAACATCGGCGAGTTCGCCAAGTCGATGAAGTTCTTCTCGTCGGCTAGCAAGTCGGCTCCGGCAGCCCGCAGTGCCGGGTCGGTGGAGGCGACGTCGTCAATCGACTCGACCCAGATCTCGGCAATGCCATCGAACGGTTCCGGAGACCCACCGTTCCGGCCCTGCATGGCGGCGTGGAGCCCCGGCAGATCTTCGGTGTGGAACTGCGCATACCGCTTGATGCGAAGCGGCCCGGCGCGCTCGGCGACAAGGTCGGCGTGAGTTCCACGCCAGTAGGTCTGAAACTCTTCTCGTGTTAGATGCGGAAGACGGCGCAGGCAGAAGGTGAGCTTGAACATATTCGATGTCTAGCACCTCAGCCTTGGGGAGATCCTTTTACGAATCGCGATTTGGCATGACGTGGGTTTCGCCAAACTCCCGGAGTCGATCGAGGCCGCCATCCCCAGCGAAGGCAAACGCCGGAACCATGACCCGCCCAACCGAAAGATCGTTCATGATCTCGATGCCTGCCGCCGGATCCCGAAGGTGCTTGCCGAACATAGCGTTGATCTCGATCGAGTCCGGATCCCGGTCGAGATCCTCACAGGCGGCCCGCACCGTAGCGATCAGTTCGCCGAGCCGACCCTCATCGGACTCGCCGGGAAAGTACCCGTCGGCCAGGCGGGCCGCTCGCCGCATGGCGACCGCGGTATCGCCGCCGACCAAGATCGGGATATCTCGCCCCTGCGGCGGTTGAGGAGTGGATGTCAGCGGTTCGAAGTCGACAAACTCGCCGTGGAACTCGACGTGGCTGCCGGACCAGATCGTGCGAAGCACCTCAAGGTATTCGTCACTGCGCTTGCCCCGCTTCTCCCACGGAACTCCAAGCGCCACGAACTCCTCCTCTAGCCACCCGACCCCGATGCCGAGCTCGACCCGGCCACCGGAAAGATGGTCGAGGGTGGCGAGCTCCTTGGCCAGCACCAGCGGGTTCCGCTGGGGGAGGATCAAAATGCAGGTTCCGAGCCGGAGCGTCGGCGCGGCGGCAGCGACGTAAGCCAACCAAATCAGCGGGTCGGGTATCGGCGTCTCTGGCGATGCCGGGATCTTCCCATCCGAGGTGTACGGATAGGACGATTCGATCTTGGAAGGCATGACAACGTGCTCGCCACCCCAAACCGACTCGAACCCAACCGCCTCGGCGATGCGGGAGATTTCAAGCGCCGACGCGGGGTCGGTTCCGATGCTGCTGGCGAATGCGAGTCCGAACTTCATGACCGCATCAAAGCACATTCTCAGTCATTTCGTCGTATGGGGCGGTCGGCCCCTTCATGGCTTTCGTGCCGCCCCATTTGGCCATCGGGGTGGAGCTACTAGAATCAGAGCCGGTAGCAACGCTTGGGAGGCGCAGTGGAGGGAGAGTCGCAGCGTTTGGCCAGCCTTCAGCCGGCCATCGTTCGACGTTGGCTTGCCACTGACGATGCCGCCCGTTCCCAGACGGTGACCGGAACCGTAATTTCAGCCGATATCTCAGGCTTCACCAGGCTGGCCGAGCAGCTATCCGGGCTGGGCGTACGCCGGGCAGCAGAAGCGTTAAACAACACCATCAACCGCTGTTTCGAACCGATGATCGAGGAGCTGGCTGCCCGCGGCGGCGACGTGCTCAAGTTCGGTGGCGATGCCATCTTCGCCCTATTCGAGGGGCCCGATTCGGCACCCCAGGCCTGCATGGCCGCTTCGGCGATGATGAGGGTGCTTGAAACGGTCGACCTGGGGATCGACACAACACTGTCGATGAGTGTCGGCGTGGCCTACGGCGAGGTTCCACTGGTACTGGCCGGAACCTCTCGCCGGGAGTTGATCGTCAGGGGTTCGCTGGTCGATGAATGTTTGCGGCTTGAGTCCGAGGCCGAACCGGGCGAAGTGCTGCTCTCACCAGCCACCGCAGCCGCTGTTCCCGACAACTGGTACAGCAGCCCCGAGCCAGACGTGATGGCCCTCGAAAACCTGAGCACGGTTGAGCTCGCGCCCCCCACATCCGCACTGTCGACGCCAAGCGCCGAGACCATCGATTGGACGACCGTCGTTGGAGCCGACCTGGCGGCGGCGGTCGACGCCTACGCCGACAGCGCAGGTGAGATCCGCATCGTCACAACCGGCTTCGTCAATCTCCCGACCAAGTTGCTCGATGACGACACGATCTGCGCGGTTGTTGAGCGAGCTATCGATCTATGCGCGGTTTACGGCACAACGCTGCTCGGCACCGATGTTTCTCCCGGCGGGCTGAAACTGCTCTTCTCCGCAGGGGCGCCGGTGGCAGGCGATGGCGATGAAGACGCCATGTTGACCATGACGTCGGAGCTTGTGCTCGACCCCGATGCGCCTCCGATGCGAGCCGGGGTCAACCGCGGCTTGGTCTACGTCGGCTTCCTCGGCTCGGCAAGATGCCGCACGCTGACGGTGATGGGCGACCCGATCAACCTCGCCGCCCGTCTGCTCGGCAAGGCCGAAGATCGATCGGTCGCGGTTTCTCAAGCCGTACTCGATCACGCACGCTCCCAGTACCAGACCACCGAACTGGCTCCCGTTCTGGTCAAGGGCAGGCTTGAGCCGGTGACCGTGCACCGGCTTGGAGCGGTGAATGAGCGTTCGCAGCAGCGCGGTTTGAGCCCCCGCTTCGTCGGCCGCAGTCGGGAGTTGCAGGTCCTGGATAGCGCAGTAGCCAGCGCCAGACAGGGTAAGGGGTCAGCTATCGAACTGGTCGGTGAAGCCGGGGTCGGCGTATCCCGACTGGTCGAACAGTTCCTTTCGACCCTCCCGGTCGGGGTTCTGCGATTCCAACTGCCGGCCAGAATCGCCACTCGGTCAACACCGTTCCGAGCGGTACGGTCGTTCCTGCGATCCATGGCCGCCATCGACGATGATGCCTCCGCCGAGCAGGCCGGTTTGCAACTGGCGGCCTGGGTTGAGCGGGTCGGCCCGGAGTTCGCCGAGCACAGTGCATTGATCGCCCCGGCGTTCGGCGCCGACCTGCCGCTCAGCGAGGCCGACGAGTCAACACTGCCCGAGTTCCGCCAGCTGTTGGTCAACGAGTCCATCGTCGGGCTGCTGGCTCGGACGCTGACGGTACCAGCGGTCGTCGTCGCCGAAGACCTGCAGTGGGTGGATCCGGCGTCGCGGGCACTCTTGGCCGCGCTGGCCGGGCACTGCAGCGACCGGCCATGGGTGGTCGTTGCCACCCGTCGACCAGGCGGCGAATCATTATTCGCGGATCTAATCGATGCTGACGCTGGTGGAGATGCCGTCGACGGTTTGGTCGTCAGCCTCGAGCCACTGTCGCTTGGCGAAGTGCTGTCGGTTGTCGAAGAGGTTGGCGATCTGCCAGATGAACTCCGCCGACAGATCGCCGGACGATCAGGGGGAAACCCATTGTTCGCCGTCGAGCTGGCTGCGGCCGCTCAATCGGGTGACGCTGCTGGCGTTGGATTCGAATCGATCGAAGGGCTCATCACCGCCCGGATCGATCGCCTTGGTCACTCGGCTCGCATCCTGATTAGAACCGCCGCGGTCTTCGGGGAACACTTCGACACCGAACTTCTCCGGGAGCTGGTTGACCTGTTGGCTTCGGTCGAGGAAAAGCCGTTGATCACCAGCGATGCCCCAGCCCCCGAATCGCTAGGCGACCTGATCGACATCGGCGACTCAACCACAACGTTCCGGTCGGCGATAGTGCGTGATGTGGCCTACGAGGGCCTATCGGTGCGTCGCCGCCGAGAGCTACATGGGTTGGCCGCTGAGGTGCTCGAAGGCCGCGGGGCGGACATAACCGAGCTCGCCTGGCATCACGCCATGGCTGACAACCACGAGCAGTGCTGGATATACAGCAGGCGCGCCGGCGACCGAGCAGCTCAGCTCGGCCTGGTCAACGAGGCGACCGACCACCTGAGCCGAGCCATTGCCGCCGTCGACCAAGCGGCTCCGTCAGGTTTCGCTCCAGCTCAGGCCTTCGTCGAGGCACTTGTCGAGTTGTTCGACATCGGGGTGGCGGCCAAGCGATACAGCGAGGCGCTGACCGCTGGGGAACGAGCGCTCGAACTGTTGACCGACCGTCTCGACCGCATCGAATTGCTAGTCAGAGTTGCGGTCACCAAGGCCGAAACCGATGGCTCCTACCCGCAGCAGATGGCCTGGCTGACCCGAGAATTGGAAGCCTGCGGCCCCGGGCTGGACGATGCCGAGGCCCGAGCCTGGCTCGGTGGCACTCTGGCCGGCCTCTACTACCGGTTCGACACTGCCGATCGGGCGCTGGCCGCGGCCGACGAAGCCCTCGCTGATGCTCGCCAGGCTGGACAGACCCGAGCTGTGCCACCGGCGCTCCTCATCCGTCACGCCGCGCTAAACGACCAAGCCGACCCACAGAGGATGGCGGTTGGGCTTGAGCTGATCGCCGCCGCTGAGGATGCGGGCGATATCAGAATCCTCGGTGCTGCCCATTGTAATGTCGGGCTCGACCTGCAGGATGGCGGCGACTGGAGCGGAGCGGCAGACCACTACAACCTGGGAATCAAGTACGCCGATGAACTGGGCGACGGTTACCGCAAGTTGTTCCCAACCATAAACCTGGCCGCCATGCAGGTCGACCAGGGACGGTGGGACGAAGCCCGCCCGATCCTCGACGAGGCCCGCCGGACCGCTCAGCACCACAGAAGTGGCTACACCGCGGCGTGGGCCAAGAGTGAACTCGGTCGACTTGAAGTGGTAGCGGGCAGGCCCACCGTCGGACGGCCGCTGCTGGAGTCGGCGCTGGAATGGTTCACCGAAGCCGAGATCGCCTCCGATGTCTTCGAGCTGCGGGTGTTGCTGTTAGCCGCCGACCTGGCCGAGGGCCGCTCGGCTCCGGTACTCGAAGGAGTTGAACAGATCGACCCGCCAGACGATGTGGCCAAGCGGCTTCTTGGACGGCTCGACACCATCGCGGGCTACGCCTACCTGCAGCGAGGTCAGCCCGAAGAAGGCCTTGAGTTGTTGGTTAAGGCAGTTGCGGTCACCGATGGTCCGTTTCTGTTCGGCCACGCGCTTGCTCTGGTGGGGCGAAGCGAGGCGGAACACTTTCTCGGTCGTGCCCGGGCTTCTCGTGCCACTCGAGCTTTCGCCGACGAGGTGCTGACCTCGCTCGGTGTGGTAGCACTACCGGTGATTCCGCTCCCTCGCTGAACTCCGAGGCAGGTTTCGAACCAGTGCCAATGCCAGCGGAACCAATCACCGGGTGCTAAAACGTGGTCAACATTCGTGGTCAACATTCGACAACCTGGTCGAAGTTGCAGTCTGAGGAGACGTACTTGTGAAGTGGCTGAAGAAACTGATGTCGATGTTTACCGGACGCACAACGGGCATCGTCGACAAACCACAGGAGAGCAGGCAGCAGATCCACAACACGATCGACGACAGGCCTGAGGTAGCCGAGAGCAGGCAGCAGATTCACGACACCGATATCTAGCCACTGCTCTGCTGCTCGGTCCACCATTCGCCGATGCGATCGTATGAGGCGTCGTAGCCCATTTTGCTGACCGGTGCGACCGTGTCGAACTCCAACAGCGAGATGCCCTTCAGCTCAAGGTCGATGTACAGGTCGACGGCGCCAGAGGAGACCGCACGATCGCGATCGCGGGCCGAGCCGATGAGCATCGTGCGCATCAGCACCGCGCCGAGCCCCGGGTAGTGCTTCTTGTTACGGGTGAACTTGTCTCGGAACGCAGACCAGCCCGACACCGAGAGCCCGTACTCGCTCTTAGCCCGTGGCCCCAGGGGTGGGGCCACATCAACGGCGATGATGGTCCCTACCGAAGGATCGCTGTTGACCAAGTCGACGGGCAAGTTGTCGAGCACACCGCCGTCGACGAGTAGATCGCCGTTATGAGGCACCGGGGGCAGCACCCCGGGGATCGCGGTTGAGGCTCGTACCGCCACATCGGTTGGACCCCGCCTGAGGTGCACAACCTCGGCTGTTGTCAGGTTGGTGGCGGCACAGGAGAAGGGGTACCGAAGGTCCTCGATGTCGTAGTCACCCCATTGCTCGCTGAGGCTGGCGGTGATCCTCTTTCCTTTGATCATCGACACCAGTGGGATCGTATAATCCAGCAAGTTGTCGAACCGCGCCTCGGTGGTAGCGACTCGGTTGTTTCGGTCCACGCCCTCTGCGAACCCGGCCGCTAGCACCGCTCCCATCGATGCCCCGGCGAAGCGGTCGATCGGCACACCGTGATCTTCCAACGCATTGAGCACGCCGATGTGAGCGAATCCCCGAGCCCCGCCGCCGCTTAGTACCAGACCGAACCCCTTGCCAACGGCCAATCTGGCCACTCGTCCAAGGTCTGCCGGGTCGTAGCCAATCACATGATGGACTTCGTCAACCCCGAATCGTTCGCGCAACTCGGCGGTGCCAAAGATCCGCTTGGTGCCGGACGGGTGGTTGAGAGCCAGCCAGACCGGTGTCGTATCAGGGACCGAGGCCAGCACCTTGCGGATCTCCCGTTCCTCTTCCTCAGCGGGCTCGGACGAACACACAACTACGACTTGGTCCGACCGCCGGATCGCTCGGGTGGTCCACTTCGGCCGATCGACGCGCCCCTCGAGAAGAATGTGATCATGATCGGCGTCTACCTGATGGAGAAGCTCGGCCAGCCTGACATTGCCGATATCGCTTACCTCCACCTCCGAGGCCTGTTCGGCGCCGAGCATACGATCGATGTGCTCGGGGTTGAGGTGGGCCGTCGAGCCGAGTGTTTGGAGCGGGGCGACCATACGTTTGATGACCGTCTCGTTAAAGAGGGCCGAGGTGGTGACAACGCAGGCCGACCGACCGAGGCGGAGACCCATCGTGAGTTCCTCGCCTGACCGTTCGATGATGCGTCGAACCAATCCCATGGCCAACTCGGTATGGCCAGCGGCCAGCATGGCAAAGTCGCCTCCGTCGAGCCGAGCCAGGCTTGAGTCGCGGAGAGCTCGCACCGTGGCGGTTCGATTTCGGTTGTCGAGAAGGCCGAACTCGCCGACAATGCCGCCCCGTCCGACCTGGGCAACGCTTTGGCCAGCAGGCGAGATGATGTTCAAACGGCCGCTCAGAATCAGAAACGCCGCGTCCGCCGGGTCGTTGGCCTCGAAGAGGGTTTCTCCCGCATCGAGGTTCTGCCAGGTAACCCGCTCGGCGATGGCCGCGATAGCCGACTGGTCGTTTGTGCCAAGCTCGTTTGCTAGCAGCAGCGCCACCCGCGACCGGTCGGTGCGATCTCGGGCCGAAGCGGCGACCGCGGCCGCTTCGTCCGGGTAACGATCGAAGACCGTGCGGAGGTCGGCTTGGGCCACCACGCTGACCGATACCGGTCCAGATGCTCGAAGGGTAGCGGTGCGCTCGCCACCGGTTAGAGCGGTGACTTCGCCGACCAACGCTCCGGTGGTATGTGTTCCAAGAACGACGGCTCCACTGTCGGACTCAATGACCGTCTCCAACACGCCTTCGATGACGACGAACGCAGTCTCACTCTGCTCACCCTGCGCACAGAGAACCTCACCCGGGGCCAAGCTGCGCTGCTGACCGAGTTCCAAGAGTTCTTCTACCAACGAATCGTTCGCCATTGTCTGTCCTTCTACTGACGGGCGGGTACCTGGCGGGTGCCTAGCAGTTGCGTCTTGAAGTACCTGCCCCGGCCGTCTGTATACCAGTCGCCGGTGAGTCTGTCATGGTTAGCCCGCTGCTCGGCAGCAAGTTGTCTCAATCGCCCAGGCTACGCAACTCTTCGATGGTCAACGAGACACCGAACCGGCTTTGGAGCACCTGACCCAGTTCGCCAGGCTCGATAGTCAGCTTGCTACGACCATCGACAGGCGCGCTGGCCGTCGGGCTATTGGTTGGAGCATTGGTCTCGATGAGCTCAAGCCCGCTCAGCGTCACCCGCCCGGTTTTGGTTGGCCGGGTACACACCGTGCCGCGAGTGAAGTGAGAGTCAGGCGAAGTCTGGTGGTAGTGGCAGCCCGGTTCGAAATCGCTGAGCAGACCTGAGTAGGCGGCGAAACGGTACTGAGGCTCGTCGTTCTGAAACAGATCAAACCAGTCCTCGCCCGCCTCGCCCGTGTGGTGATCATCGTTGGGCGCCGGCTCGATGCGAAAACGCTGGTCGCCTTCGGTCTGGTCAGCGCCGCTCAGATCAGTGCTGGTTCGCAGCACTATCGGTTCCATAAACAGCGCGCCGAAACCGACATCGACCAGGAACGGCTGCTCAAGATCAACCCGTAGGCACAGATGATCGAACCGAATCCCCAGTCCACCTTCACCGTGGACTCTGGCCTCCAGGAAGGTCACGTCGAAGCCCAACGACTGAAGCAGCGCAGCGAAGGAGCCGTTCAGCTCGTAGCAGAAGCCACCGCGGCGGTCTTCGACGATCTTGGTCAGTATGGGCTCCGGGTCGAGCACGATCGGCTGGCCAATATGAATGTCGAGGTTTTCGAACGGCACCGCCATCAGGTGCGCTCGATGCAAGCGACGAAGCGTCGCCTCATCGGCCGTTGTCGGCAGTTCTGCGATGGCGATGCGTTCTAGATAGGAGCGCTGCAGCTGGTTGGAAAGCGGGTGGATCGCTGGATTCGCCATCGAGGGTATGAGTACCCGGCTACGCGTTTTGCAGGACGATCAGACCATTGCTGGTGTTCGAGGTTGGCACGTGATGAGAACGGTAGACCTCGTTCACATCCTGATCGAGGGCGCCGCGCATGACCATCCACATCACGAGTTCGATGCCCTCCGAACCCGCTTCTCGCATGTACTCGGCGTGGTCGACCTGGGCCTGGCCGTCGGGATCGTTGACCATGCGGTCGAGGAATTCCAGATCGAACTCGGCGTTGATCAGGCCAGCCCGCTCACCCTGCAACTGATGCGACATGCCGCCGGTGCCGAAGATGGCTACCCGCTCATCGCCGGGGAACGAATCGACGGCTCGCCGGATCGCCTTGCCAAGGTCGTAGCAGCGCTTCCCGGTCGGTGCCGGATACTGGATCACGTTCACGCAGATCGGGATGATGCGACAGGGCCAAGCGTCAGGCTGGTCGAACATGACCGACAGAGGCACGGTGCAGCCGTGGTCGATGGTCATCTTGTTGGCGATGGTCATGTCGAATTCGTCGAGAATAAGTGACTCGGCCATGTGCCAGGCCAGCTCGGGGTGACCTTCGGCCACCGGGACCTGACGTGGCCCGTAGCCCTCGTCTGCCGGTTGGAACCGGTCGGCCACGCCGATCACGAAGGTTGGAATCAGCTCAAGCGAGAACGCCGATGCGTGATCGTTGTATACCACGATGCACACGTCGGGCTTGGCCTCGGCCATCCATTCCCTGGCCGGTTGGATCTTGTCGAAGTACGGCGTCCAGTAGGGGTCGCTCCGCTTGTCGTGATCGATAGCGGCCCCAACTGCTGGGACGTGTGAAGTGCCGATACCGGCGATGATTTCAGCCATTGTCCGAACCCGTCTCGCTCTTGTGACGGTTGCCCTCGGGTGAGCGCCCACCGTCGATCATCATCTGGGCGAATTCCTCGGTGGCGACGCCGGACATCGAACCTCCGACGTCTTGCATGCTGAGTCCATCGAGGGCCGCCAGCTTGTAGGTGTAGTAGATGTTTCCGCCGAGCTGCAGCATGAGTAGCCAGTCGCGTGCTTCAACCGCCGCCCGCTGTTCGGGGGTGAGATCGTGCTTGTCGAGATAGGCCGAGGGGTCTGCCCGGAAGGCTTCTCGGTTGGCTTCCTCGTTGAGCGACATGCAGAACATGTTCAGTGCGTAGCCCTTGCGGCTGTGGCGGCCGTCGAACACATAGGTGCCGGGAATGTCGTCGTAGTCTCGGACTTCTCTACTCATCAGCTCAATCGTCCTCGGTCGGTTTCAGATAGTATTCTCGGCTGTTGACCAAATTGTTGACAATTTTATAGATAGACGTCCCAGATACGCACACGCAGGTGCTGGAAACGCGTTTTCCTTCGGTTCCTGTTTACCGGTCTTTCGAGAAAGCGACCAGTCCGTTGATCATCGACTGCCACGGCCACTACACAACGACTCCGCCCCAGGTAGGGGAGTACCGCGATGCTCAGAAGGCCGCGTTGCTCGACGACCCGGACCACGTCGGCGAGCGGGGCGAGATCGTCGTGAGCGATGACGAGATCCGCGAAAGCCTCGAAGGGGCGCAGCTTCGGTTGCAGCGAGAACGTGGCACCGACCTGACGATCTTCTCGCCGCGGGCATCGTGGATGGGGCACCACATCGGCAATGAACACACCTCGAAGTTCTGGACTCAACACACCAACGATCTGGTGAGGCGGGTCTGTGATCTGTATCCGCAGAACTTCGCCCCGGTGTGCGCCCTGCCACAGAGCCCAAACGCAACGATCGAGGTGAGCGTGGCAAACAGCGTGGCTGAACTGCGGCGCTGTGTCGAAGAGATGGGGTTCATCGGCTGCAACCTCAACCCCGATCCCTCCGGTGGCTGGTGGACAGGACGACCGCTCGACGATGAAGCTTGGTTCCCGCTGTATGAGGCGATGGTCGAACTCGACGTGCCAGCCATGGTCCACGTCAGCGCCACCTGTAACGACAACTTCCATGCAACCGGCTCGCACTATCTCGGCGCCGACACCACAGCGTTCATGCAGGCCATGACCTCGGGATTGTTCAACCGGTTCCCCGAGATGCGGTGGATCATTCCTCACGGTGGGGGAGCGGTGCCCTATCACTGGGGCCGGTTCAAGGGCATGGCCCAGGATCAGGGCTGGGACTTCGAAGGGCTGCTCGACCACATCTGGTTCGACACCTGTGTGTACCACCAGCCCGGAATCGATCTGTTGCTTGACGTCGTGCCGAGCACCAACATCTTGTTCGCTTCGGAGATGGTCGGCGCGGTTCGCGGCATCGACCCCGACTCGGGCAACCACTACGACGACACCAAGATCTACCTCGACGCAGCCTCGATCCCCGACGATGAGCGCCGCGCCATCTACGACGACAACATCCGTCGTGTCTATCCCCGACTAGCCCCTGAACTCGACCGTGGAGCAGCCCGATGAGTAACCGACATGTTGTGGTCAGATCGATCGACAGGGCCGATGGCGTCACGATCGATGCGCTAGCCCCCATCGGCACGGCAACCGTTCACGAGGCGATCGGTCGTCGAGGCTACGTGGGCCCGGATATCAGACCCATCCAGGTCGGAGTGAAGATCGCCGGTTCGGCCGTGACCGTTTCGAGTCATCCCGGCGACAACCTCATGATTCACGCCGCCATCGAGGTGTGCCAGCCGGGTGATGTGCTGGTGGTGGCAAACACTGCGCCTTCGACCCATGGCATGTTCGGCGACCTCCTGGCCACCTCGCTCATGAAGCGAGGCGTTCGGGGATTGGTCATCGACGCCGGTGTCCGCGACACCGCCGATCTGCGGGAGATGGGGTTCCCGGTGTGGTCACGGCACGTGTCGTGCCAGGGCACGGTCAAGGCCTCGCCCGGTTCGGTCAATGTGCCGATCGTCCTGGGTGAGCAGATCGTCAATCCGGGTGACATCGTCTGCGCCGACGATGACGGTGTGGTCTTCGTGGCCCGGGCTGAAGCCCTATGGGCACTGGAGCAGTCGCAGGCCCGACTGGCCAAGGAGGAGACGGCCAGGGCCAAGCTCGAAGCGGGCGAACTCGGCGTTGACTTCTACGGACTGCGAGCCAAGCTCGCCGAACTCGGCGTCGAGTACATCGACTAGCTCGAGGCGGCTAACTGTTACCAGGTGACGTGCAGGCTGTTCGGTCCGCGGAAGGTGATGTTTGGGAAGTAGCTGACTTCCTGTCCTTCGACCAGTTGGAGCGAGGGAAGGCGTTCGGCCAGGATCTCGGTCACGATCTGCGCTTCGAACTTGGCGAAGTTCGCTCCGAGGCAATAGTGCACACCCTTGCCGAACGAGATGTGGCGGTTGGCGTTCGCCCGGTGGATGTCGAAGTCGTCCGGGTTCTCGAACAGGTCGCTTTGGCGATTGGCCGACGCGAAGTTCATGAAGATGGCGGTACCGGCCGGCACGTCGATCCCGCCGACGTTGGTGTCGGTGGTCGTCAGCCGGCGCCAGGAGATCTGGCTCGAATTGAACCGCAGGACCTCCTCGATGGCGTTGGGAACGAGCGAGGTGTCGGCGCAGATCTCATCCCACTGGTCTCGCCGGGGAAGCAGGCATTGCAGCGTGTTGCAGATCAGGGCGGTGACGGCTTCATGCCCGGCGAACGACAGGCCGTAGATCACCGACTCGACTTCGTGATAGGAGAAGTCCTCGGGGTTCTCTTCTTGAGCCGTGATCAGCTCAGAGGCGAAGTCGTCGGTGCGGTCGTCTCGTTTGGCTGCGGTGAAGTCGCGGCAGTAGCGCCAGTAGGCCAGCATGTTTTCGGCGATCTCGGCCTGTTCGGTAGGAGTCGGTCGACCCCAGGAGAATGCCTTGCGGTCACCGCACCAGTTCTTGAGGAGCTCGTCGTCGCCCTCGGGGAAACCGATGAAGCGGAAGACGGTCTCGCCGGGGAGCGGGAAGGCGAGGGCGTCGATGAACTCCGCCGGTGAGCCCGCGGCCACCATGTCGTCGATGAGTTCGTTGCTGCGGCGACGGATGTAGGGCTCGAGGGTCTTCATCCGCCGGTTCGAGAATCCCTGCCTGGCGTACTTTCGGATCTTGCCGTGGTCGGGCTCGGGCCGGTTCGACATGACGGCCACCGGGTCGAAGTCCGGTGCACTGAGGATGGCTTGGGCCTCGGGGGCCAAAGGAAAGACCGGATCCTGGACGTTCACCGAGGCGAACGTCTCGTGGTCGGTGAAGATCTTCTCGATCAGATCCATCTCGGTTACGACCAGATAGCCGAGCTGCTCGGCGTAGAAAACCGCATGCTCATCGCGCAGCTCCCCGGCGATGGCGTAGGGATCGGCCAGGTAGTCCTCGTTGAGCGGACTCCACGTGGCGTGCATCGGGCAGCCGCTGGGCGGCGGGGGAGATTCAAGCCTCTCCTGGTGGTATTTGTTTTCACTCATGGCACGTACCCCGATCCTGAGGTTTGGCTAGTGGAAGCTGAGCGTGAACGAGTCGAGCGGTCCGTAGTCGAACCGAAAGGAATCGCCTGGTGAGATGTCGAGTGGGCGGGTGAACGAACCGGCGAGGATGGTTTGCCCGGCTTCGAGCGTCAGCCCTTGTTCGGCATAGCGCCTGGCCAGCCAGACGATGCCACGGGCTGGATGGTCGAGCACGCCGGCGGCCAGGCCCGTCTCCTCCAGCAGGTCGTTGCGGTAGGCCAGGGCGCCGACCCAGCGCAGGTCGACCTCGCGGGGCCCGACCCGGCGCCCGCCGCAGATGATGCCGGCGTCGGCCGCATTGTCGGCGATCGTGTCGACAACCGTCCGGGTTCGGCCGGTTTCGGGGTCTTTGCGGTGGGAGCGAGCGGCGATCAATTCGATGGCGGGTACCACGTACTCCGTGGCGTCCAGAACGTCATCAATGCTCAGATCATGGCCGGCCAGGTCGGTGGCGAGTACGAAGGCCAGCTCGACTTCGAGCTTCGGATCGCAGAACGAGGCCGCGGCGAGGTCGGCCCCGGGTTCGAACACCATGTGTTCGGTGAGGAACCCCGAATCGGGAGTCGTGATGTTCATAGCGAGCTGCATGGCCCGCGAGGTCAGGNNGGCCGATCTTGTGGCCGACGAGCTTCTCTCCCCGTGCCAGCTTTCGCTCGAGCCAGGCCGCCTGAACTCGGTAGGCGTCGTCGATCGACATGTGAGGATGCACGGCCGTCGTCTGACGGATCTGGACCGCGTCGATCTCGGCCTGATCGAGAAGAGCCGCTTCGGC
>JBOEHD010000071.1:0-64159 GCA_050633745.1 Acidimicrobiales bacterium | reverse complement strand
TGGGGTTATGTCTTGGGCCTATCCGGGACGGATCGCCCCTGACTCAATGACGACTCGACCGGATAACCAGACGGGCCGAGGTTTCTCCCTCATTTTGCATACCGCTATGCGACCCAACCCGGTGCGTCCTCGGCACCTCGGACCTCGGCGCGGCCCATCGGCCGATAGCTGTAGCAAATGGGCAGGATCGAGCTTGGTGCTCCAAGACCCTACTTCGCTGTTGACGTCAGTGTGCCCACCTCGCCTGTTGGCGGGGTGGGCACACTGGTGGGTTGGGGCTAGCGGCGTGGGTTGCGTGGTATGGATAGTCCGCAGTTGATGCCAGCGATGCTGCCGACTGTGATGACTGCGGTGTCAGATCCGCCAGCTAGGGCTAGCAAGACAATCGCTAGGATCGCCAGACCGCTGACGCAAAGCCGGTGCAGTTGGTTCGCTTCCTTGGGTTGTACCGCTGGTTCCAAGGCTGCGGGGTCGGTGTCGGTTGTGTTGTTGTCCATTGGTGGTTCCTTTCTGTTCGTGAATTGATGGCTAGTTGATGAAGGTCTGACCGCGGAACCCATTTTGGGAAATCCGCTGAAGGAGCTTGCGGTAGTCCCTCACGCTGGTGAAGGGCTTCAGCCGGCCGAGGCCGGCCTCGGCGAGCATGATGTTGAATGCCGCCGACGTTTTTGGTCCCCAGGCGCCATCGATCTTGAGGTTCTGCCCGGCGAACTCGTTACAGATCGCCTGGATGAACTTCATCTCGGACTTGGCTGACCGGGTCAGTCCGATCCGGGTGCCGCGGGCGGCGTGGATGTGATCGCGGTGTGCGGCGTTGTAGTTGCCGTCGAGGACGGTGCCAAACCACTGCCGGCACACTGCGTCGAGGGCGTAGTACCGCAAGCGGGCCCACTGCTTGGAGTGATTGTGCACTCCGTAGATTGGGCTGCACCAGCGACCGGACTCCCAGCGGACCTGGTCGAGGTCGAAGGCGTTTCCTTGGCCGTGTTTACCCGGCTTGTTGACGTAGGCACCGGCGCTGGCGATAACGGTGATTGCCCCGTATCCGGCAGGCCGGGTGTAGGCGTCTAGGTCACGTTTGAAGTGAACCAACGTGTCATACGTTTCGTCGGTTGAGGAGAACGACGCTGGCCGGATCTTACGGCTGTTGTCGTCACGCATGTAGTAGGTTGAAACACCATCAATGGCGTTGAACCGCTTCTCTGTAGCTCCCATGGGAACCTTCCTTTGTTGTGAGCACCGCTTGCCGGGGTTGGTAAGCGGTGATGGGAGCAACATTCACGGCCAGCAACTGCCGTACACATGCCTGAATAAGGTGTCGCCGGGTCTGCCGTTTAGGTGTCTGTGCTGTCGTATTGACGGCAGGTTCTATGCTCTGACCAGCTACTTTGGTCCCTGACCGTCGCAAATTCGGAAGGGCGATAGATGGCCGAACCAGACAAAGAAAACATCCTGAAGTGGTGGATGGAACACGAAGCTCGGCGTCTCCCTGCCTATGCCAAGAGCCACATCGGTCATGAAGCGCTCCGCACAGCGATCAATGAGCACTACTACGGGAAGGACAGCAAAGAATCGCTTGTTGGGAAATCATCGATCAGAGACCACCGCTCTTCCCCGACACAGGCCGTGACGCGCGACAAGTGGACATGGCTGGTCGTGGTCGCGGTGCTATTCCAGATGACTGAGGAAGAAGCTAACGAACTGTTCGATCAGAAGGGGCTTCCCAACGTGGTTGGCCTCCGGGGCGCTCTGCAGAGTCAGAAAGATCACGAGAAGGTCTGGTCTCTATGGCCACCAGCACCACACCAGACCGAGTCGCCTCTCGACTTGACTCCGCCCTTCGAAACAGTTGCTGGTTCTAATGGCGCGGTTGATAGAACCACCGTGGCAAAGCCGACCGCCTCGGCCATCAACCCGGAGCCAAAGGGGCTGAGCAGTGGCGAGCTTGGCGCCGTCTCTGAGGAAACCGACCAACCCGGTGAAGATCTCCGACGGCCAGCAACCGACGAGGATGCGCTAGGAAACTCAGAGTCGGGTGACTCTGGACACGACCCAAGGGAGAAACCACCGGAGCCGACTGTTCATACGTCGCATACATACAATTCGGATGGCGGCCCGATGGCAAGCCATGGTGGCCAAGCAACCACCAACAACATTTCTGGGGTGGCTGTTGCCGTAGTGGCCGTCATCGCCATCATCGCTCTAGGAGCGGTTGCATTCACCTTGGCGGCCGCCGACGGCAGTGACCCAGAAACCGAGGACGCCGACAGTAGTCCAGTAACCGAAGAGATCGGAGGCGACGACCTGGTCTCGGCCGAAAGTGCCCGGCCGGTTGCAGAGGACGGCACGACTACACCCAATTCGCCGCACTTGAGTCTTGAACCGGTGGGCCTTTCTACGGTGAGTAGCTATAGCAGTCCAAGGGGTGAAGTGGTCACTGCAATAGGGCGGTATGACGGTACGTTCGAACTTTGGTCCGATGACGCCAAACAGCTAGCGGCTGGCAGCATACAAGCCGCAGTACTCGACTTCGCTTGGTCACCCGACGGCAACCGTCTCGCAGTGGGAAGCCAACATAACAACCTGGTTGAAGAGTTCGTGAGCCAGATATCGATCTTCGATGCCTCTGACCTTTCCGAACCGATCGCGAAGTTGCCGCAAAAAGACTTAGTGGAATGGTCGCCCGACGGTGAAACTATCTACGCGAGCAACATCTTTCGCGTCGAGGAGTTTGATGCAACAACGTGGGAGGCGACCGGCTACCAGTTCGAGCCGCCTGCTGAACTAACGTCGAGAGGGGCAAGCTTTCTAAGATCGCTCAGCTTGTCTCCGGACGGCCAGTACCTGACGGCTGGCGACAACGATGGAAACCTCATGCTCTGGGACACAGAGACACGAGATCTTGTAGCGGTTCGAAATCTCAGCGGCCTCCCACAGGGGGACCTTGAACCGAGAGACCCAGGCGACGACCCGGTTGACCGCATCTCTCAGATGGCGTGGTCACCGGACTCATCGCTGATACTTGCCGCTAATCGATCGACAGGAGTCGTCGGCTTCGAACGAGACGAAGACTGGGCCGCAACCCCAGTGCTACATGACGAGGGCAAATCGCATGTAGTCATGGGTTCAGACGGAAACCACTTCGCAGCGACAAGCCGTAAGGGGGTCCAGGTCGTAAATATCGAGACACCCGATTCAGCCCCTCGGACGTTAGATGTCGACTTTTGGATCTCGGATCTCAATTGGTCTGACGGTGTCATCACCGCAGGGGGAGGATTCGGCCTCGCTTCGCAGTGGGATGCAGCGAACAACTACTCACTTACTGACCTAGGCGCACAGCTGGCAATGGGTGAGGTGAGTCGAACAGTTCCCGACGCCCAAACCGAACAGGACATCCTTGAAGAAGCCAGGCCAGGGGAGATCGTTATCCTGTTCAGCGGGGCCTTCTCCGGTAGCTCCCGATACGACGTCAGCGGTCAGGCTCTCGTACTTAACGACGGCACCGAACAGCGGTTCCTCCGATTCGAGAATTTCGATTCGAGCAACGGNNAACATCGGCGATCAGAACTACGAGATATCTGCTGACGTCGACCTCTCGACATTTGGCACGGTGCAGGTCTGGTGTAAACGTTTCGGAGTCGAATTCGGCAGCGCAACGCTCGCCTGACCGGCTCTCGGGGTTAGCTCGGTGAACTGCTCAAAGATCAAGTCCGACGGGGAGGTGCGGGTTCGCTTGGCCGGGAAAAGCGCACTGGTAACGCCCAGAGCGGCAGAACTGCTGGATCTGTTCGTACTCCGGGGTCCCTCGCCTGGTGTACGGGTCATGGTCTACGACGGCTTGAAGGGTCTCATGGTCGTAGATGTGGTTGGCCGCGGCTGTGCTCACAGTTACCTAGTTTGCCGGCGGGGTGTGACATCGTGGGTCTCCGTGGGGGAGATCCTGTCGGAACAGTCAGCTTCGCCGTTCTGCTTGGTGTACTCACGATTCTCGGCACCGGCAACGTGTTTCTCAGCCTTGCTGCGGTGATGGTCGCCCTGTTCAGCTTGGCTGGCAGTGGTCTGATTGCCCTAGTGGCCTCGGAGGATAGTGGGTAACTACAGAACGGAAACGACGGTGGGGCAATACGAACGACCGCGGCACACCGGAGGCGACATCAAAATGCTTCGGCTGGAGATCGAGGCAACGTAGTAGGCCTCGCCTTTCCAATGGGTTAGGACACCGCCTTCGTGAGGTTCACCGACAAACAAATATCAGCGACCAAAGACGTATCACTCCCGGTCACTTCACTAGACCTAAACGACCGAGCATTATCGGTAGCGAAGGCAAGCGGGTTGCTCCACAAGAGCGGCGAACCAGGCTCCGGACGCCTCAAACACACCCAAACCAAGAGATCAACGAAGCCAAGCCGTCCCGGGGTATGGCAACAACAGGTACGCAAACCCCGACCACCAAAACGTAGAGCAGAGGAACTAGTCCGGGACAATGTTCGCAGGACGTGCAAAACCTTCGCTCCCGCCGAGCTAAGTCGCCCACCAGACGCTGTTACAGACTCCGAATCCACCGAGCCGCAGTCACAACTGCCGCAGCCAGAATGCCCCGAATGGCTCGCCTCGCTATCTACGCTGGCGTTTCGACGTTAGGTTCTATGCTCTGACCAGCTACTTTGGCTTTGACCGTCGCAAATTTGGAAGGGCGATAGATGGCCAAACCAGACGAAAAGAACATTCTGAAGTGGTGGATGGAACACGAAGGTCGGCGTCTCCCGTCGTACCCCGACCCCTATATCGGCCATGAAGCACTTCACACGCTCATTAACGAGCACTACTACGGGAAGGACAGCAAAGAAACGCTTGTTGCGAAACAATCAATCAGAGACCATGCCAAATATCCGTCGCAGTCGGTTACGCGTGGAAAGTGGACATGGCTGGTTGTGGTAGCAGTGCTTTTCAGAATGACCGAGGCCGAAGCCACCGAACTCTTTGAGCAGAAGGGCGTGCCCAACGTGGCTGGCCTCCGGGGTGCTCTGCAGAGTCAGAAAGATCACGAGAAGATCTGGTCTCAATGGCCTCCAGCACCACACGAAGACGAGCGACCTCTCGATTCGACTCGACCGTATGGAACAGTCGCTGATTCTGCTCGGGCGTTTGATAGAAGCACCGTGGCAACACCACCCGCTTCGGCCATCGGCCCGGTGGGGCTGAGTGGAGGTGAGCTTGTCCCGCTCTCTGGGAGCGCTGGTCAACCCGGTGAAGATCATCGACCGCCGCCAGCAACCGACGACACCGTTCCAGAAGATTCGGAGTCACCCGACGCTGAACACGGCCAAACGGAGAAACCGTTAGAGCCGATCGTCCACTCTTCGCATGTACACAACGATTCGGGAGGCGGCCCGATGGCAAGCCATGGCGGCACAGCAACCACCAATCACGTTTCTGGGGTGGCTGTTGCGGTAGTGGCTGTCATAGCCATCGTCGTTCTTGGTGTTGTGGCATTGGCGCTAACAGGTGCCATCGGTAGTACTCAAGGAACTGAAGCCAACGGTGAGAGCGACTCGAATAGCTCATCGACAGCCGCTAACAAAGCAGCGGCCCCTACAACGGTCACCCGAGTAACATCCAGCGATTTGTCTACGACAACGGCCCCAGCAGTGGCGAGCACCTCATCCTCAACTGCCGATGACATTCTGTCTGGTGAACCGATTCCGCTTACAGGACGAGAAGTCGGTCCAGCATGCTTGATCGAACTCGACGTCATGCCATTTGGTCCGAGCTACGATGTGCTCGACGGCGCTGCCGACTGTCAGAAACTCCGTATTCAGAATCAGTACCAGGGCTACACAGAAACGGAACTGGGGCCCTGGCAAGACTCAATCCTTGAGTGTTGGGCCGGGCCGCCTATGGTCAACCTATGGCTGCGGTTCCGGGTACCGGACTCAAGTGAAACAGGTTGGCTGGGACTGACTCCTACCGACACAGCGAAATTCTCGAGATTTAGAGAAGAACTCAACGGCGCAGACTACGAACTCCTCTCACAACCCGACCACGAATCTGAAGCGGTCGGCGTCTATGACTACAACGAACTCGCAGGGCGAGTGGATCAGCTGCGCGTCGACATACCAGCCGAACCCGACCCTAACTGGGGGAACTCGGACGGGCGATACCACTTGGGCGGCTGCTCGCAGGAACAACCACCCGACGGCAGCCGAGGCCTTCACCTCTTCTGGCTCGATCCGTAACCGACCGCATCTTGGATAAGAGCCGGGACGTGCTCCACTGCTATTGCTGCTTCTAGCCGACCCCCGTCACGGCGCCAGGGATGCCAAAATTCAGATCGAACCCCGCTCACATCCTTGGTTCCTGACCGCCACAAAATCGGAGGCGCGATAAATGGTCGAACCAGACAAAGAAAACGCCCTGAAGTGGTGGATGGCGACACCATCCGCGTCGGCCATCGACCCGAAGCCAATAGGGCTGAGCGGCGGCGAGCTTGTCCCCGTCTCTGACGGCGCCGACCAATCCGATGAAGATCTCCCACCGCCAGTAACCGACGTCCCCGCGCCAGGAAACTCAGAGTTAGGTGACTCTGAACACAACCCGACGGAGAAACCGTCAGAGTCGATCGTTCAGACGTCGCATACATACAACTCGGGAGGCGGCTCCATCGCGAGTGGAGACGGAAAGGTAGTCACCAATAACATTTCTGGGGCTGCTGTTGCCATAGTGGCTGTCATAGCCATCGTCGTTCTAGGGGTGGTTGCATATGCCTTGATACGTGCCATCGGTAGTAACCAAGGAACTGAAGCCATCGGTGAGAGTGACTCAAATAACTCACCGCCAGCTTTAGACGAAGCAGCAGCCCCGACTACGGTCGCTCGAGCAACATCCAACGACATGCCGACGACAACGCTCCCGGCAGTGGCGAACACCTCACCCTCAACCGCCGGTGATGCCGGCGATGCCATTGAGCTTGTCGGTGAGATTGATGTGGCTTTCGATGCCGACGTGTACGAGTTCGAGGGTCGCCGAGGTGATCGCTTCATGATGACTGTGAACTCGTTGAACGGATCTTGCAGTGACTCAGACCGTTGGAATGGCGAGGTGACGCTCGTTGATGTCGACGGGAATCTGATTGGGAGACTGCGGCAGCATCTCGACACTTGGGGTTGTCGGGACTACCCGCCTTGGGAGATTCCCCGGGATGAGTCGTATCGTTTTGTGGTCGAGAGCAACGGCGGAACCTCTAAGGGTGTCATCGGAACAGGCTCATACAACATCACCGTTGCTCGGCTACAGGAATAGGTTCAAAGTCAGGCGCTTCATCTTGTTAGTAGACGTACCAGCGGACTATCTCCACTAGAGCTCTCTGTGTTTTGGGCGACAAGAATGGGGGAGTGGCCCGCCCATTTTTGGGCCTCAATAGATGGACTGCGGGGGTTCATGGCCACGACCGGCCAACCGGCTTGTCGGGTAAGCGGCGTCGATCTCTATGGCTCGGCGGGTATCCGATGAACAGGCCGGTTCAGGTATCCAGGCAAGTTGTGAATCGGGCCTCAGCGGAGGTGATCTACGCAGGTTCGGGCAGAACCTGAGCTCCGCCGACGAGTCGTCGGATCATCCTGGATCTGATATGGCTCCGCCAGCGCCCCATGTGAAACCACCGCGTGTCGCAGCCCGGGCTCGGTCGCCTGCTGATTTGCGAGCAGCGCTGAAGAGATTGAGTAGAGCCGAACGAGCGATGGCCAGCGATCTGATCGTGCCCGTTGCGAGATCATCGAAACTGATGTCCGTGAGAGGCCCATCGGCCTCAGCGACTTGTACCCCAGGGACAGTCCGCAGGAACTGGTGTGTCGCTGTATTTCTCCATAGCCGGTAGTCCGCAAGCCAGGACTCGTTCGAGTGCAGGTCGTCGGAAAGGTCGACCAGGGCGACCATCGCCCAATTCTCGTGATCGAACTCGTGTTGAATCTGGGCTCTCAGATCGCTCTTCAAGTCGCCTTTCATGCGAAACATCGTATGGAAATGCACCTTGTGGGTGGGAATGCCGATGTCCCAATTTGAATTCACTGCTGAACCGACTCGATCCAAGCAATCAAGAGCGGACCGAAATGCGAGACGGTAAAGGGCTGGCTCAGCGCCATACCTTGCCCCGTCCCTGGTGTCGATGAATAGCTTCGAGTCGGATCTAGGGTCTAGGAACGCGCCATAGGCCAGTCGCCGGGCTAGGAGATAGTCGGCCTTGAGGATGTTTGTCATGGCGAGAATGGGCGGGGGCCCGTCGTCAAGGGAGCCGCCCGGCTCGTGAAATGGGAAGATGTCAGCGTCGTCCCACATGGACTCAGGTATCCCGTCGACCGCCGCGGTCAGGTATAGCCGGTTGTCGCGTATGAACGCTTCATAGGAGTCGGAGGCGGGCACTGGCTGCGGACGATGTTCGCCAGCCCGGTCAGTTGGCAAGGCGGCGAAGGTTCCCGAAACACCGGCGAGAGCGACGTCATCGACCCGTAGTGAATCCTCTTGAGCGGTCTGCGCCAGCTTGTGAGCGAGGGCAACCGCCGCCGAGTTGGGGACCTTTGACTGGTCGTTGAAGGACTTCAGTGTCACGGCCATCCATCCAGCACCGACGGGATGATGATCGCTTTCCCTGTAGGCACGTTCGTAGCAGTCGTACGCTTCGCTCAGGCGGGCGGTTCGCGAGAGTTCATGACCGAGGTTCGTCCATGCCATGGTGCGGACCGGTGCATGGGAAGAAGCAGTGGCTGCGAACAGGTTGGAGCGCGCTTCGAGTCGTAGCTCCCGGCTCGCCTCGGCCCACGCTGGCGTCGCTTCCGTCGAGCGCAGGCGAGCGACTGTGGCTTGCGCAGTGCCCAGCATGTATCTCATCTCGACCTGTTCGTCGCTGCTGCGGGCCGTAGCAGCCTTAATCGTCTCGAGCGCCTTCTCTGCTGCGTTGAGGTCGCCGCGCTCCGCGCTCAGGTCGATGATATGGCCGGCAAGGTTGTGGTCCTGTGGGTTTGCGGCGAGACCGTCGAGCGCGTCCGCAAGGTTCGATTCATCCATGCAGTGAGTTTCGCTCAGAATTACTGTCTTAATGTCATGGGGTAGGCGTATCGACATGGCTGCGCCGACTTCACCCTGTGGTGTAAACCAGCGGTCTGATTTCGACGGGAGGCTGCGACAGAGTAACGGTGCGGTTGCTTGGTTCGTCCAGTCGGTGCGGGTTCTCCGCAACTTGACGAACCATTGTCACTCGGTGTGTCACTCAATCGCCCTTGGTCGATAGTCCGAAGCGGTGAAAACCTCAGTATCTATCTCGTACGCTTGGAGGGACTCGAACCCCCAACCTTCTGATCCGTAATCAGATGCTCTATCCAATTGAGCTACAAGCGCTGGTACTTCTTCGAGCCCAGCGGCTCGGGAAATTAGTGTAGGCGGATCTGTCGGCGGCAGCACCCAGAATTTGCCTTAACCGCTGGTGGTGACCTGAAAACTCTTGGTTGCGGTGCCGGAGCCGGCTGGTTTGCCGCCTTCGGAGGCGGTGCCCTTGACCGAGATGTACACGCTGTACGTGGTGCTCGGCTTCAGGTTGAACCCTGGAAACGACGAGTGTCCGGGAAATCCGCCGTGTCGGGGGCCGTAACAGATATTGGCGCCGGTGTAGCTTCCGACCGTTGTTCCGCTCGATGCCTCGACCACGCTGAAGCTGCCGGTCCCGCATACGTCGTTGGTTGAGTAGTTGAAGTGGAACTGGCTCGGTCCGACCGAGTCGACCGACACCCCGGTAACGATGGCGATCGGTGTGGCCACTGGAGCGGTTGTCGTCGTGGTCGTCGACGTACTGCTGGTAGTCGTCGTCGGCTTCGTCGTGGTGGTGATGGATTCGGTGGTTGTCGATGCCACGGTCGTCGCCGTTGTCGCTGGCCCCGAGGTGGTCGTGGTTGCGGTGCTTGCCGTGGTGGTCGACTTCTTGACCGTGGTCGGCGCTGCGGGAGTGGTGGTTGCAGCCGACTGGTCGTCACTGCCGCCATCGTCATTGTTGCCACTGTTGTCAGTGCCGCCATTAAAGAGGCCCGGTCCGCTCTCGCCGTTGCCTTCGGCATCGCTTGAACCCAACACGGTGTCTGACGATGCGTCTCCCTCTTGCGATTCCGCGCCCGACTCCACGACGACCGCCCCGCCATCACTGCCGAGCGCCGCTGACTCATCGCCACCATTGCGGGTCACGAGATAGCCAATGACTCCGACCACCGCCGCTAGCGATGCCACGGCCACAACGATTTCTGTCAACCGTCTCGGACGCTCATCGAGAATCACCGAACCGCTACCGGCCCGTTCGACGGGCGGACTTCCGCTTACCGCAGCAGCGGCGGCTGCCTCCGCTGGACCAGCCAAACCGGCTGCCGAGGCAGAGGGCGGGGGAGCAGGAGGGAAGGACGAAGCAGGAGAAGACGCAGCGGGAGGGAAGGACGAAGCGAGCCCGATCGGCTGAGCGGCAGATCCGGGATCGAAGATCGTCTCCGCCGAATCGCTCGGCTCGTGCGAGATATGGGGCTCGACCCCTTCAAGCTCAACCCCCGCCGACTTGGCCGACTCGACCCCTGCGGCACCGGCGAGGCCGGCACCGGTTGCCATGGCGATGGTTGGGTGGTCTTCGCCGGTCTCGATCACGTTGGTAGTGGAGCTGGGAGCGGCCCAACCGGACGCGCCGAGATCCGAGCGTTCGATGGCGATCGGCGTCTGGCTGTCGTCGATCATAGGAATGATCGGCAGCAGGCGATCTCGTACCAAGGCGGCCGACGGCCGAGCGCTCGGCTCCTTGGCCAACATCTGGTCGATCAGTTCGGCCAATGCCAGCGGCACGCCGTCGATGAACGGGGGAGGGTCTTGGGCGTGGGCTCGCAGAACCGCGAACGTGCCACCCTCGTGGAACGGCGCTGAGCCGATCAGTAGCTCGAACATCATCGCCCCGAGCGAGTAGATGTCGGCCGGGGCCTGAGCGCCCCGTTTGTCGGCCGCCTCGGGGGCCATATAGAGGGGTGTGCCGATGGTGGTGGAGGTGCGGGTCATGGCCTCGCTCACCAGCCGGGAGATTCCGAAGTCGGAGATCCGAGGCTGAAGGCCATCGGGCGTCTCGGAGATCAGGATGTTGGCTGGCTTCAGGTCACGATGCACGACATCGGCGGCGTGGATAGCCTGCAGCCCGGCCGCGACATCGGCGGCGATTTTCATGGCCACGCTTGGCTGCAGCGATCGAGCCTCCACTCGGTTGCGGAGATCGCCAGCGGAAACCTTGTCCATGACAATGCCAAGCTGGTCGCCTTCGGCAACAAGATCGTGCACCCGCACTACGTTCGGGTGATCGATGCGTCGAAAGATCTGTCGCTCTTGGACAAACCGGGCCACGGTCTTGTCGTCCGACGCCAACTCCGGGCGCAGAAGCTTGATAGCTAACGACTCGCCGTCGACGGTTGAGGCGTCGTAAACAACACCCATCGCACCGCGGCCGATCGGTTCGCCTAGAAAATATTTGGATCCAAGTTGGGTCCCGCTGGCCACGACGGCCACCTCCCACTGGAGGGCTATCCCTCGTCTGCTAATACAACAGTCTCGCCCGTTTCACCCGACCCTAGTGTTCGCTGGCTTACACAGTGACGCGGGAGCGATGAAGGTTTCGCTTCGATTTCCGGCCAGATCGTCCCCTAACGTGTGGCACATGGCCTCCAACACCACTTCCATCGACAACGCTCAGGTTCTCAAGCTGCTCGACAGAGCAAAACGCGAAGTCGATGAGGGGCTGTTGCCATCGGTGCAGGTTGCCCTGGCCCATAACGGTGAACTCATCGCTGAGGAGGCGTTCGGCGACGCCACCACAGACACGCGCTACTGCATCTTCTCCGCCACCAAACCATTCGTCGCCTCGGTCATGTGGACCTTGATGGCCGAAGGCAAAGTCGACGTGTCGAAAAAGGTCGTCGACTACTTCCCCGAGTTCTCCAGCGCCGGCGCAGACGACCCAAAGGCCACCATCACCGTCGAGCAGGTCATGCTNNCATACCTCCGGCTTCCCCCACGCCCCACTCGGCCCGCCAGCATGGAACCAGGCATCGACCCGGGTCGAGCGCATGTCATCGTGGCGACTGAACTGGGAGCCGGGCACCCGCTTCGAATACCACCCGACCTCGGCCCACTGGGTCCTGGCCGAAATCATCGACCGGCTCACCGGCGCCGACTATCGAGATGTCGTAGAGCAGCGCATCACCGGCCCGGCTGGGCTTCCAAGAATCGTCGGCATCCCCGCCGATCAGCAGCAGGGCATCGCCGATCTTGTCCTGGTTGGCGACCCTGCAACACCGGACGAACTCGAAGCGGCCTTCGGCGTGCGAGAGCTGCCAGCGACCGAGGTCAACGATGACCTGATCGAACGGTTCAATGACCCGACGACCCGCGAGGTCGGCGTGCCCGGTGGTGGAGGGTTCGCCAGAGCTCGAGACATCGCACTCTTCTACCAGGAGCTGATGCACAACAGCCACGACATCTGGGATGCCGACATCCTGGCCGACGCCACCGGTGTAGTCCGCAACACCCTTCCCGACCCGATGGGTGTGCCGGCTAACCGCGGACTTGGCGTGATCCTCGCTGGCGACGACGGCATGGCCAACATGCGCGGCCTCGGTCGCACCGTTTCGCCTCAGGCGTTCGGACACAACGGTGCAGGCGGGCAGCTGGCCTGGGCCGACCCGACCACCGGCCTGTCGTTGGGCTATGTCACCAACGGCTACGACCGCCACGAGATCCGACCACACAAGCGCGGCACATCGATCGGCAGCCTGGCCGGAGACTGCGCGTCATAGACCGCTCGTCGACTAGCTCGGTCGATTAGACCGGCAGCCGACCTGAACCGCTAGTCGACCCGAACCTCTAATCGACCGCGACTGGGGGAGTGGTCTCGCTGGCGTTGTCCCACATGACCTGATCCGGCACCGCCATGGTGCGCTCCCAAACCTCGGGCGGGTACATGTGGAACGGAGCCTCAGCGAAGGCCGGCTGTGGAACCGATTCGCCGGTCTCCTTGTATGGCGACTCGTAGGGGGCTGGGTTTTTAAGCGCCTGCAGTTCGTCTTCGGTGATGCCACACAGGCCGGTCACCTCGGGGTCGACCCAGGCTCGCTCATCGATATCGGAGCCGGTGCATACTTCCAGACTCAGCCCTTCCGGCCCGGCGAAATAGATCGACTTGATCATCCCATGGTCGATCGGCCCCATGACCTGGATGCCTCTGCTGCGGATGCGGTCCCGCATGGCGTAGACATCGTCGAGCGAGTCGACGTGAAACGCCACGTGCTGCATCGTCCCGCCGGTCACCGCCCCGCCTGGACTCCCGGCGTGGCTAACGCCGATCTCGATCTCTTTGCCGTTCTCCGGATGCTGGACAAAGGCCACGTAGCTATCGGGGCTCAACTCGACGAACCCGTGGTAGCAGCCATCGACGCCGTGCATCCAGTACAGCGCCTTGAGCGGGCAGCCCAGTACGTCGCACCAGAATTCCAGCTGGGCCTTCATATCGGTGGTCGATAGGGCGAGATGGTTTACGCCCTTCGGGTGTAGCGAAGTCATCAGAGAACCTCCAGCGCGTCCGGTCGTCCGCACCCACCACGCTACGGCATTGCTGATCCAGCTGAAAACCGGGCAGCCCGGTCTCGTCACCGTGGCACGACCCAACATTGCTCGTGTAGATGCTGGGCCGCGGCGCGAACTACGGTTCGGCTATGGATGTAACCAGGATCTACACCGGCGACGATGGACAGTCACACTTCGAGGACCTCACCGTCGACATGGTCGACAAACAGCTGATGGGCATGATCTCCGATCCATGGTCGGCCACTGCCGTCCAGTTCCGAGAGGTCGGTGCTGACTACGTCCTCGACTTTCACAACGCCCCTCGCCGCCAACTGGTGGTCAACCTGACCGGGTCGGTAGAGATCGAAGTGGGCTCGGGCGAGAAACGCACCCTCGGCGCCGGCACGATCCTGTTGGCCGAAGACACCGAAGGTCAGGGCCACATCAGCCGCAACGCTGGCACCGGTGGTAGAACCTGCCTCTTCATCCACCTCGACGACTAGGTAAGAGCGGGACGATCAGCCCACCTGGTCGCTGACCCGACCGACCAACCGCCAATCGCTTCTGTCAGCGAAATCGATCAATCATTGTCGGTGAGATTCTCATAGACGTAGGCCTTGCCGATCGGGGTGCGATCCTCGGGATGTAAGACTTCGACCACGGTGCGGCGATAGCCCGGTCCTTCAAAATCGTCGATGCGGCGCCAGTGGCTGTCGAACTCGTCTGAGAGGAACACCTTGACCGGTATGTGGTGGCCATCTGCGGCCGGAACAAACGCCGGGTAGCCGTCGGCACCACCCCAGGTGGCCTCGAACCGGTAGCCGCGAATCAAGCCGTCGACCCAATGACCGGCGATACCTAGCATCACAAAATGGTTTTCCTCACCGGGGGCCAGGGTGCCGTAGGTGGCAAGGGCCCCTTCCGGTTCGAACAACGGAGAATCAGCGTCCACCGCTACGAGAGTACAAACCCTTCGTACTGATTGGCCGAAACTTCGTCGGCTTTCTCCCGGTAGGTGGGCAGGCCGGCGGCGTAGAGCAGGAATCGGCGAGTCTGATGGCCTTCGAGGTTCGAGTTGATGCCGGTGAACCAGGAATTGACCTTGGTGAACAGCATGCGGTCGCCCGAGGTCACAACGTGCTCGCCCCAGGCGTCCATCGCCTCTTCGGTCGCCTCAGCCCGCGTCAGGTTGTTCTCCCCGAGGTACTTGAGGAACTCGGTCACCCAGTCGACGTTCTGTTCGATGCAGCGGGGCATGTTGCAGAACGTCGAGGCGTTGTTAGGGCCGACCAGGGTGAACATATTGGGGAAGCCGGTGATCTGCATGCCGAGGAATGTCCGTGGCCCGTCTGCCCACACGTCTTTGAGGGCAATGTCGTCGACGCCGCGAATGTCGATGCGTTCGAACGCTCCGGTCACAGCGTCGAAGCCGGTGGCGTAGATGATGTAGTCGAACTCTCGGTCGACCATTTCGCCGTCGAGGCCGGCGGTTCGGATACCGGTCTCGGTTACCGAATCGATCGGTGTCTCCCGCAGGTCGACCAACTCGACGTGGTCTTGGTTGTAGACCTCGAAGTACTTGGTTTCCATCGGCACACGCCTGGTGCCGAAGCCGTGGTTGGTTGGGATGAGCTTGTCGGCAAGCGCCGGGTCGTTGATGCGCTCCCTGATCTTGCGGGCCGCGAACTCGGTGAGCAGAGCGTTGGCTTCTTCGTTGACCAGCACGTCGCGGAAGTTGGCCATCCAAATGCCGAACCCTGGTTCGCCCCACAGCCGCTCCCACAGTTCTTCTCGGTCCTCCGGGGAGGTTTCTAGGGCCTTGCGATGGTCGGGAACATGCTGGAAGCCAGCGAAGGTGTCGTTGCAGGTGTCGAAGATCTCCTGGTAGCGGGCTTTGATGTCGTCCATCTCGGCTTGATCGATTGGGCCGTTGTGTAACGGGGCGCACCAGTTTGGCGATCGTTGAAAGATGCTGAGCTGTCCCGCGGTCTCGGCGATGACAGGAATCATCTGGACCGAGGTGGCGCCGGTACCGATCACCGCCACTCGCTTGCCGGTGAAGTCCACCTCTTCCTTCGGCCAGTGAGAGGTGTGGAACGATGGTCCGGCGAAACGGTCGGTGCCGTCGGGCTCGACGCCGTCGATCTTGGGATACACCGGGATCGACAGTGCGCCGAGCGCGGTGATCAGAAAGGTCGACCGGGTCTTGAAACCGTCTTCGGTTTCGATGTTCCAACAGGTCTCGTCGGCATCGAACATGGCCGAGCCGACCCTGCTCTCGAAGCGGATGTCGCGCCGCAGGTCGAACTTGTCGGCCACGAATTCGAGGTACTTCAGATTCTCAGGCTGGGGTGAGAATCGTTCCTTCCAATCCCACTCGGCCAGCAATTCGGCCGACCACGAGTAGCCGTAGGTGTAACTCTCCGAATCGAACCGGGCGCCCGGGTAACGATTCCAGTACCACGTGCCGCCAACACCGGTGCCAGCTTCGAGCACCAGAGCGCTGAGGCCTAGCTCGCGCAGACGGTAAAGCTGATACAGGCCGGATACCCCGGCCCCGATGACCACAACGTCATAGTTGTGAACGTTTTCTTCGGACTCCATGTGATGACGTTAGATCAACGTCATCACGCTGCGCCTATCCGCTCGTGCGGCGAGGTCAGCTGGGATCGGGTAGCGCAAGCACCGAGCGAACGAAAGCTGCCTCGGCGGGTGGCAAACTAGCAAGCTGCTCAACTGTCTCAAGCCGTTGAGCCCGTTGCACCTCAGCGTCTTGCTCGGCCTCGGTCAACTGTCCGAAGCGGGCCAAGTATTCGCTTGCGCTCACGTTGGTCACTGGGGCCATGACGTAAATAGTAGTCCACCAGACGACATTATGGCTATCAGTATGGCGCTGAGTAGCTGTCAGAATCCGGGAGAAATCTTGGTCTGGTCGGACCATTCTTAACAAGCCGGATCTATTGTCGGCCATGTGCGGACCGTAAGTTACTCTCCCGAGGCTCTAGAGGAGATACGTGGAAAGGCTCAGGCCATTGGCCAGAACCTCACCGACCTTAATGGATACCTTGAGGCGATCGCTCGCGAGATCAATCGGACCTACGACCGGCTGATATTCAACCCGCCAGGCCACCCGTGGCGGAAAATGTACTACGACCGTGTTGAGGGCCTAGGAACGGTGATTGCGATATGTGACCCCGAGAGTCCTGATGGCCACGTGACCATTATCAGAGTGGCGATTGAGCACATTGACCCTCATCAAGATTGGGATGGCGAATCGATCGACCGCTCTTGAGCCCTCTTGATCACTCTGGTGCTTCACACAAGCGGCCCTGACTATCTCGCCGATATCTCGCGCCTAGGCTGTGCCGGTGAATGTCGAGCTGGTCAACGCAACGCTGTATCAACCGGACTCTGTGCTGGCTGATCGAGTCGATACCGACGCGTTCGGGCTCTACATCGTCGCTCTGTCCGAGTCGATCAGTGAGGCGCTAGCAACGGCCAACGAGCCGGAGATGCTCGAGCTCATCGCTATCGCTCGACCTGTCGGCGATGACATCGAGCCCGGTGACAACAGCCGGTTCTGGTTGCTGTCCTCATTGGAGGAGCCGGTCGAGCGCGCCGAGCTGAATGAGGCGCTGCGGGCTGTCGTCGTCCCTCCCCTGACCGGGCCGATCGCCTTTGCGCTGACGTTCGCCGTGGCCGGCGCCCTGCCACCGGCCGAACACGAACAGCGAGCGCCGCTCGAATGGCAGATGGCCGCAGCCACGGTGGAAGGTCCTGGCACCCCGGTGGTGCCAGACGATCTCATCCCGGCGTTGTGGGATTGGCCCATCGACGCGTCTAGCTAACACGTCAACCCAAGCGTTTCAGTTGACTCACCAGGACTACGTCAGTCGACGGTGAATGGGTTGAGGTTGCTCGACCCATTCGGGTAGTGGACCACGTTGTAGTCGGCGTATTCGAGTTGGGCCGAGGTATGCCCGGAGTCGATCTGGTCCTGACGATTGGGGTTCTCATGAAGACCGTGGGGATACAAACCGAACTGTGGCCAACTGCCGTCGGTCGAGCCGTTTGTGCCAACACCGCTCGCCTCGTACAGCACCTGGCCATTGAGCACGACCTTGTAGGCGCCGTTGGTCTGATGGTTGTAAACCACCACCATCAACGTGTTGATCGCTGCTAACTGCACCCCGGTCCGGTGGCGAACATCGTCCCACGCCACCACCTGGATGTCGTTTGGCACAGCGTTGCTGAACTGGTTGGCGCCGGTCAGCTCAACTTCGATGTCCGGGCCGTCATTGTCCCGGTTGAACCGCTGGAAGATGGTGACCGGACCGTAGAGATCGGGCAGCTCGTCGACCGTAAACCGCATGCAGTACATCTGGGTCGAACCGATGGGGATCGGCTGGTCGATCACAGTGCTGCGCAGCTCCGCCCGGAACGTGTAATCGAGCGGACCGGGAACCCCCACATCGAACGACAATTCAACGCCCTGCTCGCCCCAGCGCATTCGATCTTGATCAAGCTCGAAGACGGTCTGCACCGACAGCGGGCTCGGAGAGTTCAGCTCGTCAATATCGAAGCCCTGTTGCTGTAGCGCCCGGAAGTCGATCAGGTCGGCGCTACCGCCAGCCGGGTAGTTGCAGGTCTCAAACCGATCGACCGGCTCATCTGGCGGTGGACCGATGTCGAGGCCATCGATCTGCTCGTTACGGAAACCCTCGGTGTCTCCGTTGAAGAGCGACTCGAAAGAACCGGAGGTCGGGTTGACTAGAGCACCTTCGAAAGCGGTGACGTCGTCGCCATCGCCCCGTAGTCCGGGCACGATCAACCGGCCGAGCACTGCGAAATGAATCTGCTCGTCGTTGGAGTCGATGTGCACGCCGACGATGTCCTCGGCGGCCAGGTCGACGTCGGACCCATCGAACACCAACTCCAGTCCGCTGCCATCGACGGCGACTCGAAGAAGATCTTCATCACGAGCCAGCACGGTGCCGCCCGAGGAGGCGGTGGCTCTAGCGTTGCCCAACGTCGATATCACCAGTTCACCGTTGACCATGGCGATCGCATCGACATCTTCGGCCGCCGCGGTCAAGCCAACGGTTGAACCATCGAACACCACCTCGGAGAACGACTCACTCGACCGGTCGAAGCGAACAACATCGGAGTCATCGACCCGACCGAGACCCGCGATGTTCAGCGGCCGGTCGAAGGTCATCAAGATGTTGCTGGTCTCTGCGTCGGCGGTGTCTTCGATCACAAACCCGTTGATGTCGGCCGCTAGCGGCAACCCTGCTGCCGATCCGTCAAACACCATCGACCACTGTTCACCGCCAACGCCGCGTTCGCTTCGAGAGACGATGTCCTCGTCTCCAAACCGAACGCCACCGGCCACTCCAGGGGAGTTCGATGAGAGATAGAGCGTTACATCACCAGCCACGGTCGCCGTCAACTGCTCAGCGCTGACCGCAGTTGCCGCGGTTGTCGCCATCACTAGCGCGACAAAAACTGTCGTAATCAACCTCGCCATTCCGACTCCGCTCCTCCTGCCCGCCACCGCAATCTAGTTGCCAAGGTCAGGCGAAGCCAGCAGTTGAGCACAGGATGCGACCTTGGTGGACTGCGGCTCCACGATCTACCGTTGAGTTATGGCTACCACTAACACCAGCCCCGCCGGTTCAAGTGCGCTGACGATCTGCAGTCCGGTCGCGCCGAGCAGAATCGATGAACGCCCACTCGCCGCCCGGCTCGATGCCACGGGCGCCGGATCTTCGATGGGTGAGGTGCGCATCGGGTTGCTCGACAACCAGAAGGCAAACGCTGGCATGTTGCTTGACGAGGTCGGCCGCCAGCTGGCCGCTCGTCACCCCGGCGTCACCCTGGTCACCGAAAGAAAGATCGCCACCTCGGCATCCCCGCCGCAGGTGATGGAACGGATGCGGACCTACGACGCGGTGGTGCTAGCCATCGCCGATTGAGGCAGCTGCACGTCGTGGAGTGTCCACGACTCTGTTGAACTAGAACACGCTGGCGTGCCAACCGTGGTGCTCTGCAGCGACGAGTTCGGTCCACTTGGCCGAGCCGAAGCCCAGGTTTTGGGCGCCCCCGGCCTACCGCTGGTGGCAATACCTCACCCGCTGGCCGACAATCTGCCCGACTTGGTGAGGGCTAAAGCGTCGGCCATCGTCGACGAGGTCGAGCTGGCCCTCACCGGCGACGCGGCCGAGGTGTCAGCGGCTCACCGCGACCGGTTCCAGCGGTTGACCCAGCGGCGGCTCGAAGCCGGGGCACTGTGCCTCGATGATGTCTGTGCCGTCGACCTGGCTCTGGCTCCCGGAGTCCAGGCTGCAGGAACTCAGTAGGCAGCGCTGTGAGCACCGAGCTGATCGAACTGGCCGAGGGTGAGCAGGAAGCCCTCGATGATTATCTAGAAGAGCAGGGATGGAGCGACGGGCTACCGGTGGTCGCCCCAACCCCGGCGCGAGTGGCGGCGATGATCGCTGGCGCCGACCGCCAAGGCGACCACGAGCTCGGCGTGATGCCACCCAGACAGGGCATCGTCGCGGTGGAAACCCTGGCCATAAACGCGGTGATGGCCGGATGCCGCCCCGAACACTTCCCGGTGGTGCTGACCGCGGCCGAAGCGATGTTGGAGCCGGCGTTCAACCTGTTCGCCGTCCAGGCCACCACACACCCCTGCAGTCCACTAATACTGATCAACGGTCCGGTTGCCGCCGAGCTGGGGGTCAACGCCCGCTACGGGGCGTTCGGTCCAGGAGTACGAGCCAACGCCACCATCGGTCGGGCCGTCCGATTGGCGCTGCTTAACATCGGGGGAGCATCCCCCGGGGTGCTCGACCGTTCGACGCAGGGGCAACCATCGAAGTATTCGTTCTGCGTTGCCGAGAACGAAGCCGAGAGCCCATGGGAACCGCTACATGTCGAACGTGGCTTCGCCCCTGGGAATTCGACGGTCACCGTCGTCGGCTGCGAGAACCCCCACAACATCAACGACCATGTTTCTCTTGACGCCGAGGGCGTGCTGACAACGGTTGCCGGATCACTGGCCAACATGGGATCGAACAACGCCTACCTTCACGGCGGACCGGTGCTTGCCCTTGGGCCCGAGCACGCCGCCATCATCGCCGCCGAAGGGTTAACAAAGAACGACGTTCGCCAGTATGTGTTCGACAAGGCCAGAGTGCCCAGAACCATCTGGGAACGAGGTGGCATGGCCAAAATGGTCGACGACCCGTTCGCCGAAGACGACCACGTGCCGATCATCGCCCGCCCCGAAGACCTGATCATCGTGGTCATCGGCGGGTTCGGCCGTCACTCGAGCTGGCTGCCGACGTTCGGCGATTCGACCAAGGCGGTCACAAAACCCATCACCGACGCCTCCGGCCGCCCCGTGCAGTCAGTAATGGACTTGCGATAGTCGTTCTGGGATCACATTTTCGCTCCGTTTTCTTACCGAAGCGCTTAGCTGGTCATCACAAGCCCCTAACACTGGGGGCCGAAGATGTATTCATCCCCCAGAAACACAGGAGCAAGACCCTCAGATGAGTACCTCGAAGTTTAAGAAATTCGGAATCCCCGGCGCACTTGTCGTCGGCGGTATTACCGCAGGATCATTCCTGGCGCCCATCGGCTTCGCCTCAGCCCAAACCGACTCCGACTCCGATGCAGACAGCACCGAATCCACAGACGCCGAGTCGACCGAAACCGAGAGCGAAGGACGCCGAGGACGGCACGCTCGGGCCCACAACCACGTCGAGCGGTCAGAGGTTCTGACCGAGACCCTCAACCTCACCGAGGAAGAAATCCGCCAGGGTTTCCAGGACGGTAAGAGCCTGGCCGATCTCGCCGGAGAACAGGGAGTCGACGTGGCCGACGTTGAGGCCGCCCTGGTCGCCCAGGCCAGCGAACGCCTCGACGAAGCGGTAGAAGCAGGCCGGATCGACGCCGACGAAGCGGCCGAGAAGCTGGCCGAAATCGAAACCAAGATCGCGGAGATGGTCAACGCCAACCCCGGAGACTTCCAGGGCCGTGAAGGTCACGGCAAGGGCAACCGGAGCATGGGTAAGAGAGGCGGATTGGCCGGTGGCAACCTCGAAGCCCTCGAAGAAACCCTTGGCCTCAGCGGCGAAGAAATCCGAGCCGGGATGGTAGAAGGCAAGTCGCTTTCCGACCTGGCAGCCGAGCAGGGCGTATCGGTCGAAGACCTCGCGGCCACGCTGACCGCCGGTATCGAAGAGCGCATCGACCAGGCGGTCGAGGCCGGCAAGATCGACGCCGATCGGGCCGCCGAAGCGGCAGAGAACATCGAAGAAAAGGTCGAAGAGATGCTGACCAAAGAGTTCGACGGTGAGCGTATGGGCCGTCAAGGCAACCGTGGCGAAGGCCGCAGAGGCAATGGCGGCCGCTTCGGTGCTCCCGCCGACGACGCCACCGCAGATGTTGAGGAGTCAAGCTACTCGGCCTGACCCTCACAGTGAGCTACCCCCCACGTAGCCACACATCGCAGCTACCTCATGTAGCTGCCCAAACAGACGCAGCCCTGAGGTACGCCCTCCCCGGGGCTGCGATCTGCTTTTTGGCTGCAGGTACTCCGTCACAGGTGTTCACTCACAGGTGTTCACTCACAGCTGTCAGTCGAACCGCATCTGTTGAACCTGAGCGGAGAGCCCGCCGTCGAGCACCCACAGTTGGCCGGTGGCGTAGCGGGCTTCGTCGGAGGCCAGCCAGTGAACGAGGTTGGCTACGTCGGTCGGGGTGCCGATGGTCTGTAGCGGGTGGACCCGCTGCGCTTCAGCCTTGGCCTCAGCGGGTTCGACGTCGTCGGGGTAGAACCGCTCCAACATCGGTGTATCGATGTACCCGGGGCAGATGGCGTTGACTCGAATACCTTCCGGGCCGTGGTCGCAGGCCATGGCTTTGGTCAAAGCATGAATAGCGCCCTTGGTTGCGCAATAGGCGGCCAGGGTAGGGTCGGCGAGATAGCCGTCGTATGAGCCGAAGTTGATGATCGAGGCATGGTCTGACCGCCGCAGCAGGGCCAACGCGTGTTTCGACGTGAGGAACGTGCCGGTGACGTTGACGGCGAAAATACGGTTCCACTCATCGAGCGTCGTTTCGTCGATGGTCTTCTCGATCTCGATCCCCGCGGCGTTGACCACGATGTCGAGTCGACCGTGCGCTGTTTCGATCGCCGCGATGCCTGCCGCGACCTCTTCCTCGGAGGTGACGTCGAAACGCAGGAACTGCCCGTCGCTAGTGGCTGGGCCCCCGGTCGCTTGGTCATCGTTCCCATGATCGGTGAGACCGGCGGCGTACACGTGAGCCCCCTCGGCCACGAACCGCTGACAGATGGCGCGGCCCGCACCACCTCGTCCTCCGGTCACCAATGCCACCCGGCCTCTAAGTGTCCCTGTCTCTTCAAGTGTCGCGGTCCCTACCCGCTCGTTTGCCACTGTCTGAGGAGTGCTGGGTCGAATCATGCGGCGACAGTAGCAATCGCCGCTTGCCGGACGCGCCGGTGACCGACTCCGAGGAGTCGGCCACCGGTTTCTTCCGCTTAAAAGTTGGCCTCCCGGTTTGGGTAGCCGAATCGGGTTAGCGAGTTAGGGCAGGTTGGCCCGAAGCTCACCTGAGGGGTTCGCTTCGGTGTGGACGTTGATGTAGGTCTCGCCGTCCTGAATCATCTGCCACAGGTCGAGAGTAGTCATTCCCTCGGGCAGATCGTCGTCGGTCAGCTCGCCGGTAGCCATCAGTCGGCTGTTGTCGGTGTTGGCGCCTTCAAGTGAAAGGCCGACGATAACGCCGCCGTTTTCACCGGCCGCACCCATGTGGATGTGGGCAGCAAATACACCGTCGATACGACGAGCATTGAGGGTCCAGTCGATATCGCCGTCTTCTTCAAGTACCAGACGGGCGACGCCGCTGGCTCGAGTCTGAACTGCGGGAACCTCGAGGTTGCCACGAAGCGCAGCCGATGCCCGGCTGTTGATGCGCTTGGCGGTCACGTCGAACTGGAGCGCTTCGTAGCCGTCGGCGGTGAAGTCGCCGTTGGGGATGGCGGCCAGGATGTTGCCCTCGGGCATAAAGCCCTCGTGCGCCATCACGACGCCCTCTTCGACCTCACCGGTGTCCGGCGCCATCTGGGCCAGCGCTGCGGTGTTCGCTGGAATCTCATCGTTGACCTCGGAACCGGCGTCGAGCACGTCGGCACCGCTCACGATGAACGATGCTGGCATAAACCGACCGCGGTCGTTGAAGATCTTGTGAGCCATCGGATCACCGTTAGCGACGAAGGCGTCGTTTGACGGAATCACCATCGAGGCGTAGCTGAAGTACTGGTTCTGGCCACGGGTGGTGTCAACCAGGAACGAGACCGAAGCGGTCTCGCCGGGGAAGATCGCACCGTTGGGACCGAAGGCAACAGAGTCGGTACCTGCGCCGGAGTCGCCGAAGGCCTCGACCAGCGGGCCGGTGTTGCCGTCCTCGGCCAGGCGCTCGAGCTCGGGCGAGATCGGTGCGCCGCGGTCGTAGAGGTCGAACGATCCGTCGTGCGAGCCAACCCAGACCGGAGTCTGGAACGTGCCACCCTCGGGGGCCAGGTTGGTGATCTCGACGGTCACTTCAAATACTCGGGCTGCCCGGTCGGGCGTCATTTCGCCGGCCGATGCCGGGGTGACGCCGACGGCGAGTCCCGCCAGCGTGGTGGCGGCGAGGGCCGCGCTTGTCAGTCGTTTCAGCTTCATTGGTTCTATTGCTCCTCAGTTATGTGGGCTTAGCAGAACGTCAAAGCGTTATCAGACCACGATTTGTTCCCCAGACGAAGGAGTTTCTGGCATGTTAAGAAGTTCTTAGGGTTCGATTGAGGCGCCGCTCGGCCCATTGCGATCACCAGCCGGGGGCTAGCATCGAATGATGCGAGTTGGAGCGTTTCTCTTTGGTGGAGTCGAGATGGATGACGCGGGAGCGGGTCCGCCTGCTCCCACCGATCGTCGGTATAGCAACGAGGCGATGTGGCGGGCCTCGGAGCAGATGCTCGATATGGGTGTGCTGGCCGACAAGCTGGGCTACGACAGCTACTGGCTAACCGAGCACCACTTCCAATACGAGGGTTACGAGGTGGTGCCGAACGGTCTGCTGTTCAGCGCCATTCTGGCTGAACGCACCGAGCGCATTCGCATCGGCAGCATGTTCAACATCGTCGGCCAGTGGCACCCGCTGAAGCTGGCCGAAGACTTCGCAACCGTGCACAACATCTCCGGCGGCCGAGGCATCCTCGGCGTTGGACGGGGCACCGTTCCCCGCGAAGCCCAGGCCCTCGGCACCGACATCGGCAGCTTCGACAACCCAGACCAGGCCGCGGCCGACGCCCTCAACCGCAAGCAGTTCGATGAGGCCATGGACGTCATCCAGCTGGCGCTCAACGAGGAAACGTTCTCCTTCAAGGGCGACATCTTCGAGTTCCCGCCACCGGGCATACCCGACCGGGGTGGGTTCGTCGAAGAGCTCACGCTGGTGCCCCGCCCGATCTACCCCTACGAAACCTGGCAGGCCATCACCTCACCACCAACCCTCGACTACGTGCCTCGCAAGGGCTGGGGTGGCGTGTTCTGGCTCAAGAGCCACGTCTTCGCAAAACAGTTCTGGGACACCTTCGCAGACAACTACGCCGAGGCCCACGGAAGCGAACTCCAGCCGGGGGAGAAGCGGTTGCTGGTGCTCAACCCGTGGATTGCCGATTCCAAGGAACAGGCCATGGAAGAGGTGCGCAACGGTCACGACGAATTCTGGAAGTTCCTCGGCCCCTACGGCTGGAGCCGTGGCTACATGGGCGACGATGGCAAGCCGATGCCCGCAGGCATGATCCCGACCCTGGAACAGTCGCTCGAGAACAAAACCTGGATCGTTGGCACCGCCGAAGACGTCGCCGAGGAGATCGCCTTCTACCGCGACGCTCTCGGTGGTCTTGAGAACCTGGTGATCTTCCCCAACATGCCGGGCGACCCCTACGCCAAAACCGCAGAGCAGCTGACGCGCTTCGCCGAAGAAGTCATCCCCAAGCTGGCCTGAATCCGGCCGCCAACCTCACCGATATGTCACTACTCCTAACAAACGCGACCCTGGCCGACGGTTCGCTTGTCGACGTCTCCATCGACGGCGACCGGATCGCCCAGGTGAGCCCGGCCAGCTCTGACTCCAGGGACACCGACAACAGCGTCGACCTGACCGGCAAGCTCCTGCTGGTCGCACCGGCGGAACCACACGCTCATCTCGACAAGGCGCTCACCGCCGACCTGGTTCCCAATCCAGACGGTGACCTGGCCGGGGCGATCGTTGCCTGGCACGGCTATCGCGGCTCCATCACGGTGGCCGACTACGTCGAGCGGGCCACCGCCGCGGCCAAGCTCAGCGCGGCCAACGGGTGCACGGCGCTTCGCACCCACGTCGACCTCGGACCGGACATCGGAACCACCGGGGTCGAGGCGTTGCTTCAGGTCAAGGCCGACCTTGAGCCGCTGATCGACATTCAACTGGTTGGCTTGGTATTCGGAGTCACCGGCCCGCCAGGATCGCCCGACTCGGCCAATGCGGTGGCGGTGCTGCGCGAGGCGCTGGACATGGGGCTAGACGTCGTCGGTGGCGTTCCCCACATCGAGGCCGATCCGGCCCGAGCGATCGACCTGCTGCTCGAGTTGGCCGCCGAATATGGCAGGCCCATCGATCTGCACGCCGACGAAAATCTGAACGCCGATTCGGCCGACCTGGAAACGCTGGCCAATCGAGTGCTGGTCACCGGCTTCGAACACGGCGTCGTCGCCAGCCATTGTGTAGCCCTCGGTATGGCCGAAACCGACGCCCAGACCAGGGTCGCCGAGGTGGCGGCTGAGGCTGGCGTGTCGATAGTGACGCTGCCCCAAACCAATCTTTACCTTCAAGCTCGCGGCGCCGAGACCGCCGCTCCCCGGGGTCTCACTGCGCTTGCCGCTCTCGACCGGGCCGGAGTGAACGTCGCCGGCGGTGGCGACAATCTGCGCGACCCGTTCTGTCTGGTCGGCCGAGGCGACCCGATGGAAACAGCGAGCCTCCTGGTAATGGCCGGCCATCTGTCCCCGGCTGCGGCCTACAACGCTGTTTCGGCTGCCGCTCGCCATGCTCTTGGTCTTCCGGCGGTAACCGTCGAGGCGGGGGCTCCGGCTGAGTTGATGGCCATCCACGCCGACTCGGTCGGCGAAGCGGTGGCCGCCGCTCCCGGTGGCCGTCTGGTCATCCACCGCGGCCGCATCGTTAGCTAGCCGACGAACTCGACACCCTCGCGGAGCAGCTCTCGCCAGCGAGCCTCGTCGACGGTGGTGACGGCCAACCACTCTTTGAACACCTTGCCCGCTGGGGCGAACGATTCGCCCTCGCCGGAATCGATGATCTCCGCCACTCGGTCGGCAGGCAGCTTCACAACCAGACCTTCCTTTTTGTGGTGGTTCATAGCCAGAAATTCTTTACCAACCCGAAGACACGGTGAGCTCATAATCGTGCCCTCGACTATGCGGTCGTCCTCGGCTTGTAGCTCGACCACCAAGTCCCACAGCAGCGCAGAGGCCGGAGTGTCAGGCTTTGCTGAGTCGGTTTTGGGCTTCGCTGGCTTTGCCATCTCGCTACCTCTTGTGCCGGCTCCGGTGGTTCGTGAACCGGCTTTCGTGGACGTTCTTCGTGAACATTGTGTCAACTGCCGTCAGCGTAATCCACGTCGGGAAGGCACGCCCTGTAAGGTCTTGATATGGGTAGTGGGCCGGTGGAAGAAGCGCGCGTTGGCTGAGCAAGCGCGCAAGCTGAGTTTTCATGGTGTGGGGAAGATTTTTCCGGACGGCACCGAGGCGCTCCAAGACGTTTCGTTTTCGGTGGAGCCAGGTGAATTCGTCACCGTCGTTGGCCCATCGGGCTGCGGTAAGTCGACGCTGTTGCGCATAGCGTCCGGCCTCGACGAGGCCACAAGTGGAAGCTGCAGCGTTGACCGGTCGAACATCGGTTACGTGTTCCAAGACGCAACCCTGCTGCCATGGCGGACGGTGCAGCGCAACATCGATTTGTTCGCTGAGCTACATGACATGCCGGAGGCCGAACGAACCGAGGCGGTGTCGGCGGCCATAGAGCTGGTTGGGTTGTCAGGCTTCGAACGCCACTACCCCCGCCAGCTCTCCGGCGGTATGCGGATGCGGGTCTCTCTGGCCCGCTCGCTGGTGATGAAGCCGCCGGTCTTCCTGTTCGACGAACCGTTCGGCGCTCTGGATGAAATCACTAGGGAGCGGCTGAACGAAGAGGCCCTCCGGCTATTTTCCCATGAGGGCTTTGCCGGCCTCTTCATTACTCACTCGATCTCCGAGGCGGTGTTTATGAGCACCAAGGTGCACGTCATGTCGGCCAGGCCGGGCCGGATCGTAGCCACCTACGACATCCCGTTCGACTACCCCCGAAACCCAGACCTTCGCTTCGACCCAGCCTTCGCTGAGCTGAGCGGGCAGATCAGCCACTCGCTACGGGGAGCTCACGAATGACCTCTCCCGTTTCAAAAGCCAGCGAGTCCGTAGCCGGGGAGTCGGTAGTCGCGGAGTCGGTAGTTAATGTCGTGGCCACCCGGGCTGGCGGCCTGAGCTTTCGCTCGAAGGTCTTGCCACCGGTTCTGGTGTTCCTCGGGTTCGTGGCGATCTGGTATCTCTACGCCCGGTTTATTCTCGATGAGGCCGGTCGAAAGACCGCATTGGTCTACCCCCATAAGGTCGTGGCGGCGTTCTTCGGCGGCGCTGAAGACCAACCATGGCAGCTCCTGTCTGCCACCTGGCTCACCTTTCTGGTGGCGTTGGCTGGGCTGGTTATCGCCATGATCATCGGGGTCACGTTTGCTGTCTTGATGAGCCAGGCTGAGTGGATCGAGACGTCGTTCTACCCCTATGCGGTGCTGTTGCAGACCGTGCCGATCCTGGCCCTGGTTCCGTTGATCGGGCTGCTGTTCGGGTTCGGTATGTCGGCCCGCATCCTGGTCTGCGTGATCATCTCGCTGTTCCCGATCATCACCAACACCCTGTTCGGGCTGAAGTCGGCGGAGAAGGCTCAGCATGAGCTCTTTACCCTGCATCAGGCCTCACGCTTTACCCGGCTAACCCAGCTCCAGTTGCCAGCCGCCCTGCCCGCAATGTTCACCGGCTTCCAGATCTCGGCTGGCCTGTCGGTGATCGGGGCCATCGTCGGTGGTTTGTTCTTTGGTCGGGGCCCGAAGGATCTCGGCGCTCGTATCCTGCTGTATTCGAATCGCTTGCGGCCCGCGGAGATGATCGCTGCGGTGATTCTCTCCGCCCTGCTCGGCGTGGTGTTCTTTCAGTTCTTTGGTTGGGCCGGCAATCGGCTCACACGTTCTTGGTACAAGGGAGATAATTAGACATGCAAAGCACAAAATCCTGGGTTCGCCTGCTGGCGGCCTTAATGGCAATGGCTCTCGTCGCCGCCGCTTGCGGTAGTGACGACGCCACCGAGGCCGGCGATGCTGACACAGCTGATTCCGACACCGGTGATGCCGAGATTAGCGATGGCGATGAGGCCGCGGGCAGCCTCGCCGACTGCCCGAATCCGATGGTCTTCCAGACCGACTGGTTCCCAGAGCCGGAGCACGGCGCGCTATACAACCTGACTGCAGGCGAGGGCAGCGTCGATCCTGAGTCCGGTCGATTCACCGGACCACTGGCCGCCGACCCATCGATCGAGGTGGAGATTCGTGCCGGTGGACCGTTCATTGGTTTCCAGCCGACCGTCGCTCTGATGGCAACCGACTCGGACATCTTCATGGGCTACGTCAATACCGATGAGGCCATCCAGAACTACGCCGAGTTCCCAACCACCGCAGTGGTTGCCCCGCTCGACATCAACCCACAGATCATTCTCTGGGATCCGGAGACCTACGACATCGAGTCATGGGATGACGTCAAGGGAACCGACGCGGTCATCCTCCACTTCGGTGGAGCCTCCTACACCGAGTACCTGATCGGGTCCGGCTTGGTAAACGAGAGCCAGCTCGACGGTACCTACGATGGTTCCCCCACTCGGTTCATCGCCGAGGACGGCGCCATCATCCAGCAGGCCTTCGTCACCCAGGAGCCTTTCAGCTTCGAGAACGTGTTCACCGAGTGGGGCAAGCCCGTCGACTCGCTACTGATTCACGATTCGGGCTACGAGCTCTACCAGGGTCCGCTGGCGATTCTCGACAGCAACCTCGACGACACCGCTCGCTCCTGTCTGAAGGCCTTCGTCCCGGTCTTCCAGCAGTCGATTGTCGACTTCCAGCAGGATCCGGTAGCGACAAACGCTGCGATCCTCCAGGCCGTCGTCGATCTCGATAGCTTCTGGCAGCTCAGCGAAGCCAGCGTTGCTAACACCGTCGTCCAGATGGGTGCCCTGAACGTGGTCGGCAACGGCCCGAACCAGACAATCGGCGACTTTGATATCGATCGGGTCAACGAGGTCATCAAGATCACCGCAGACCAGGTGCCATCGGTCAGCGTGCCAGAAGGCCTCACTGCAGAGGATCTCGTCACAAACGAGTTCATCGATTCGAGCATCGGGCTCTAGGTACGAATACCCGCTGCTTCCAGCTATGTGGGTAAAAATATCTAAGAAACACTTACTATCTTACAGATCGTAAGCAGTTGATTTAAAACCAAAGCCCTCGGAGCCAACCCGCTTGGTTCCGGGGGTTTTCGTCGTTTTGCGGGCGCTTCGCTGGCCCTCAGTGGCCAAAGATCGCCACGAATCCGGATTGCGTGGCGCTGGATTCCATATGGAGTGGGATTGTTGGTAGTGAATATGTCACAATGTCGCTGTACTGTGTCTGTTCTGTGACGCCCCGAACCCTCGGTGCGTTTCCTGACGTTTTTCCCCGCCGAATGAAACAAACTCTCGCACCACCGACCGAAAAGGTCGGCCAATCAAAGCCATCCCAAAATGGGTTCATAAACGGCTCTGCATCCAGTGCGGAACCGCTTCCTTTGGCGCCTTCACGAACCGCCCGTTCGAGAGTGCCGCAGGCTCTGTTGGCGGCACTACTTATAGCTGGCGGCGGTCTCGGTGGGCTGCTGTTGTTCAACAGCTACAACCAGCGCAGCTCAGCGGTGGTCGTAGCCGGGAACGTAGCCCACGGTAAAGCGCTGACCCGGGCCGATCTGGCGGTCGCCGAGGTGGCCCTCGATGGCGATGTCGCCACCATTGGTTCGATCTCCGAAGCCGTCGGTAAATATGCGGCCCATGATCTGACCGCTGGCGAACTGCTCACCGCAGGCGACCTGGCCTCTGAAGACCAGCTCCTGACCGAAGGCGAGTCGGTGATCGGCCTGCTGCTCGAACCGGGTGAGTATCCGACCAAGCGGCTGGTGGCTGGCGATCGGGTCGATATTTTCGCTCCCGGCTCGGAGCAGTTCCAGCCCGGAGCACTCGCTCCCAATCTCGTGGTATTCGAGGTCGTCGAATCGTCGAGTGATGGTCGAAATCTACTGATATCGGTGGTGGTGAGCGCAGAGCAAGCTGCGGCGGTCTTTGATGCCGCCGAGAGTTCAGGCGTGCGGCTCTCGCTGCGAGGCGAAGGATAGGGGCCGCCGATGACCATCATCTCGCTGTTCTCCTGCTCGGGCGCTCCAGGGGCAACGACGGTCGCTTTGGCAACGACGGCTGGTCTCACGGCAACCAGTGTTCACGAGCCCGTGATGATAGAGATGGCCGCCAGCGGCGGTGTCCTGGCCAGCCAGTACGACCTCCCATCGGAACCGGGTTTGATGTCGCTGGCCCTGGCCATCGGAAACGACTACCCGGATCTGCTTGAACATGCCCAGGAGCTTCCGGGCGGAGTTCCGGTCGTGGTCGCTCCACCATCGAGTTCCAAGACCACCAAACTGCTCGACGCCAGAGCCGTGCCCCTCGCCCGCTACCTGCAAGAAACGCCTGCGACCATCGTGGCCGACTGTGGCCGGGTTTCTCCGGCGACCAACCTGCTACCGATCCTTGAGCTGTCGAGCCTGATCGGTCTGGTAATTCGCCCGACCCGCGAGAGCTTTCAGCTGGCCGCCACCACGATCAACGAGCTGAACGAGCTCACCCCAGATCCGCTACCCGTCGGTTGGATCCTGGTCGGCCACTGCCCATGGTCGCACGACGAAATCATCTCGCAGTACGGCGTGCCGGTGTTCGGAGTCGTGGCCGAAGATCGAGTCGGTGCCGAAGCGGTAGCCGGTCTACGACGGCTGCGGAAACATTCCCCGCTGGCCCGCAGCGCCCAGTCGTTCGCCGAAGATCTGGCCAAGCATCTCCGGATCGCTTCCATCTCTAGGCCGCTCGGTTACCTCGAAGACGAGGCCTCGTCTGCCGAGTCGACTGAAACCGCCGAACCCGAATGGGTAGCTCAAGCCGAGGTGTTGCCTTATGACGCTCCGGTGGCCGACGACCTTACCTTCGATGACGCCTCCCAGGCGGCGGCCCAATGATCGACACCACGGTGATTCCGCGCCTGGCGGCTGACGTCGGTGAAGCCCTGGCCAGGACTCGCTTCGAGACCCTGGCCCCCGACGACCGTAAGCAGCTGGCCATCGCCACCTCGACCCGAATAGCCAAGGGTTATCAGGTGGCGATGATGAACAACTCGGGCACGCTGCTCACCGATGAGCAGATGACCGAGCTCACCTCGGCGTTGTGCGACACGGTGCTCGGCACGGCCCAGCTCGGTCCGCTACTGCGTCAGGGCAATCGCTACAGCGACTTCCATATCAACGGTGCCGAGAACGTCTTCGCCAAGGAGCGCCTCACCGGCCGCATGGTGGCCCTCGATCCGATCGTCGAGAGTGAAGACGAGCTGATCGATCTGGTCAAAAAGCTGATCCGAGCCTACGCCCCCGGCGAACCTCGCTTCGACGCCGGTAGCCCCGCTGTCGACATTCAGCTGCCAGACGGCGAACGGGTTCACGCCATGCGGCACGTGGTCGACCCACCGGTTGTACTGGCCATCCGTATCCCCGACTTCAGCATCGAGAGCATCAACGACCTAGTCGACAACGACACCATTGATGTCGAGATGGCCCGCTTCCTTGTCGCCGCGGTGGCGGCGCGCATGAACATCATCATCGCCGGCGGAACCGGTAGCGGTAAGACCACGCTGCTTCGAGTGCTGCTGAACGAGGTCGATCCGATGGAACGTATCGTGACGATCGAAGATCTCCGAGAGCTGCATCTGTCGCGCTTCCCGAAACGCAATCCGAATGTCTGGTCGGCCGAGGCGGTTAAACCGAACGTCGACGGTCAGGGCGAGGTGACTACCAGCTACCTGCTGCGGGAGTCGCTGCGCCAGGACCCCGATCGCATCGTGGTCGGCGAGGTCCGAGGGTCCGAAGCCTTGGAGATGTTCAAGGCCATGAGTACCGGCAACGAAGGGTCGATGTGTTCGATTCATGCTCGTTCGGCGGGCAACATCGTTTCTCGGCTGATTCAGTGCATCCCCGATCGTGAGCCGAACCAGGTTTGTCTCGAAATCGCCAACAGCGTTGACCTGTTCGTCCACCTTGTGCGTTCACCCAGCGGTCCTCGTATCACCTCGGTGCTCGAGGTCGACGATCATCTGCCCGAGGTCGATGGCGTGGTTCACACCACCAAGATCTGGGAGGGTGACGGCGTGAGCCAGCCCCGGCTCGTCAGCCGACCGTCTGGCGCACGCGCCGCGGCGCTAGCCAAGAACGGGTGGCGAATATGAGCGCTGCAGTTTCAGTTTTGTGCGGGCTGGCGGTTGCTGTCGGCCTGTGGCTGTTAATCCAGGCGGCGTTGAACAATGTGGTCGTCGCCGGGCGCTCTTCGAACGACGACGGTTCCAGCAATGCCGCAACGCGCCGATCTGGACCTCGCTTCGATTCCAGTACCGCTCTGTTTGCCTTGGTCGGCGGACTGGTTGCGGTTGCCATCTTGGCGACCACCCGGCTGGTGGTGGTGGCCGGGGCGGCAGGACTGGCGGTCATCATGATCCCTCGGGTGATCCAAGCCAAGCGGGCACGGACTAGGGCCATCGCCAAGATGCGAGCGGCTTCCGAGTTTGTCGAATCCATTCGTGGTTCGCTCGGCGCCGGCAGCGGCTTGGAAGCGGCGATCGTCGAGTCGGCAATGCGTCCACCGGAGGCACTCGAAGACGAGTTGGCGGTATTTGTGGAGTACAGCCGCCAGCCGGAGATCTCGACTGAGCAAGCGCTCCGGCATCTAGCGAACGACGCAGGCGAGCCGGCGATCGATCTGTTGGTCGGCTCGCTGTTGGCCGCGCTGAAAGGGGCGGCCGGCGATATGGGCCAACTGTTCGAGCGGATCGCCGAGCAGGGTCGATCATTCGCCGAGACCAGGGCTCACACCCAGGCCGAGCGGGCCAAGGTCGAGTTTCAAACCAAGGTGCTTTCGCTCTTGGTAGTGGGCGTGTCGTTGCTGTCTATCGTGGTCTCTCCTGATCTGACATCGGCCTACGATGCCACCGCTGTCGGTCAATTTCGCCTGCTGATACCGGTGGTGGTGTTCGGCTTTGGTTGGTGGTGGCTTACCAAGATGAACATGGTCGAGTCCATGTATCGCTTCCGGCTACGCCCGGTTCGCGCCGATGGGGTTGAGGGCCGCTGATGGTTTGGCTGACGTTGCTCTGTGGTTTGGCTGTCGCCTCAGGCCTGTGGTTATCGGTCGGCGCGCTGCGCCGTCCGCCGCCGAGCTTGGCATCGCCGGCTGCTGCGCCGAGGGTTGGAGTTTCGGTGGCATACAGCCGCGGCGCTCCACCGGAGGCCGTGGGCCGCCTAACCAACCGCGGCACCTTCCAACAAGACCTGCTCGTCGGCGCGGGGAACCGCTCGTTCTATCGTGACCTGTCGACCGATCTGAGGATTGTCGACTACAGCGTTGAGTACGTCATCTATCGCCAGATCGTGACGACGCTTGTCGGCCTCATTGGTCCACTGGTGTTCATGATCGTGATCATGCCGATGGCTGGGATGACGGTGCCGCCCCTGGTGGCGCTGTCTTTGTGCATCGCCTTCGGCGCCGTCGGTTTCTATCTGCCGCTACAAACGCTGCGTCAGGACGCTCTGTCTCGACGTCAGGAGTTCGCGGCGGCTCTTTCGCACTATGTGTCGTTCGTCGATGTCATGGTGTCTGGTGGTAACTCGATCGATTCGTCTTTCGAGTTCGCCGCCGAGCTGGGAGATGGCTGGGTGTGGGACGAACTTCGGTTCGCTATCTCCTCAGCCTCCAGCGCAACATTGGCCCCCTACAGGGCCTTACAGGATCTCGGTGGCGAGCTGGGTGTCGTCGAGTTATCTAATCTTGCCCGTCGACTGGAACAAACTCAGTCGACAGGCGCAGCCATCGGACCGGCTCTCCGGTCTCTGGCCGACTCATTAGCGAAGGATCAGGCCCGTGAGGTCAAGGTGGCCGATGACGTCGTTACGGAAAAAATGACCTTTCCGTTGATGATCGTCCTCTCCTCACTCTTGACCTTTTTCGGGATAGCAGCAGTGACCGCGATCCTTCGCGCCGCTCAGGGACTTTGAAAGATATCGCACTCCATACGCCGTCTCGATACACCGCGGTGAACCGCTAAACAGAAACCGAGAGAGGAGCGCCACGTGCGCTTAACCCAGCAGGAATACCAAGTCGAACAAACACATCGATCGGATCAGATCGATGTCTCAAGGCGGGCGCAACTGTGGCGCTGGCTAAAGGATGACGCTGGCGCGGTAGCCATCGAATACGTCATCGTGGCGATCGCCCTCCTGGCCATCGCCGGTGCCATCGCCGCAGCGCTGACCAGCCTCGGCGACGACGCGGTGGAGAAAATCCCCGCCTCGATTAGCGACGTGAGCGGCTAGAGACCGCCGCAGGCTCCGACGGACATTAGGTCCTGACACCTTGAGAATCTTGACTCGCCGCAGGATTGCCACCGACACCGGATCGGTGTCGATTCAGGCTGCGCTGGTTGTAGTGCCCGCCCTGTTCTTTGTGCTGATTCTGTCGCTGCAGTTCACCTTCGCGTGGATGGCTGCGGCCGCGGTGCAGACCGCAGCGGAGAATGCGGCCGACGCCGCATCGGCGCGGAACGGCTCGGTTGCCGATGGACAGGCCGCGGCCGATCGGGTGCTCTCCAGTACCGGTTACGCCACGGTGACCGACTCCAGCATCAACATCGCTGATGGCACCGTCAGAGTCGAACTTCGAGCCAGGGCATACCAGTTCTTCCCCGTGGCCTGGAACGTCGTAGGAGTCGCCGAATCCAGCATCGAAGACTTCCGGTCGAGCGAGGAACGCCAGTGACCCAACGACACGGAACGCCAGTGACCCGGCAAAACGGAACGCCAGTGACCCAACGACACGGAACGCCAGTGACCCGGCAAAACGGAACGCCAGTGACCCGGGATGATCGTGGCGACTTTGCGATCGAGGCGGCGGTGATTGCGCCGGTGCTGTTCTTCTTGATGTTCAGCGGATTGATGGTTGCCGGACGCTCGATCCAGGCTCACAACCAGGCCGAGTCGGCGGCCCAGGAAGCAGCGCGGGCGGCATCCCTCGAGCAGACCCCGGGGGCCGCGGTTGCCGCCGGTCGGCGAGCGCTCGACAGCAACATCAGCGATGCCACCGGTCTCACCTGCACCGCAGCAATCGCGGCCGCCAATCTGGAACCCGGTTCGGTCGTCGAGGTTGAGGTTACGTGTGACACCGAGTTGGTGGCTGGCCGGCGAGCCACCTTTGTGGCAAACGCATATGAGGTCGTCGACACATACCGCCAGGGCGAGGCACCGTGACGAATCAGAAAAGCAGCAGGCAACCTCTCGCACCAAACCGCACCTTGCACTCGATATCGATTGACGACAACGAGCGGGGTTCGCTCAGTATCGCCGGGGCAATCTTCGGAATCGGGATCTTCGTGCTGGTCGGCTTGGTCTTGATGCAGGGCCAGAGTCTCGGATCGCTTTCCCGTACCCGGGAAGCGGCAGACAACGCGGCCAGAGCTGGGGCACAGCAGATAGACACCGACCATCTCTTGGGCACCGGAGAGGTCCGCCTGGATCAGGCGTTGGCCAACCAAGCGGTCGCCGATTACGCAGCGAGGCTGCCAACCGTTTCGGTGCAGTCGGTCACGGTAGACGGGGCGACCATCACGGTCACCGTCGCCGAAACCGTGACTCCGATCGGTGCTGTCGGAGCAACCAGAACCTTTACGGCAACAGAATCAGCGACAGCCCTTCAGGGCGTAACGGGAGCTATCGAATGAACCGTCCTTCCCGCATCCTTCTTCCCATTCTGGCAATGCTGGCGCTGGTCGCTGTGGTGATTGGCATACCGCTGGCGCTGGTTCTTCTTGTCGGTTGGCCGGTTCCTTCGCCGCTCCCGACCACCGCCGAATTGGGAGATCTGTTCGCTGGCCGATCGCCGGTTCCGGCCGAGTACCTCATTTCGATTCTGGCGCTGCTGATGTGGGGGCTGTGGATTCAGATCGCCTGGGCAACGTTTATCGAAGTGGCAGCGACCCTTCGGGGCCGGCTGGCCGACCGGGCGCTGCTCCTGCCTGGTGTGCAGCTTGGTGTGGCAAAGTTGGTCACCACCGCCACGTTCCTGGCCACCACATCGATAGCCATGCGCCCCGCCGCCGCGGGCCCGTTGGTGCCGGTCGCCGCAGAACAACTCGTCGATGCGGAGGTCGCCGCTGCTCCCTATGGCAACATCCAGAGCAGCCTGGGATTGCAGAACGACGAGCAGGTGAAGACGACACCGTATGTGACCGCGACCGGTGACACCTGGTGGGGCATCGCTGAGGATCATCTCGGTTCCGGTACCCGCTGGAAAGAAGTTAGGGCTTTGAATCTCGGTCGGACGATGACCGACGGCTCGGTCATCTCCGCAAATACCGACCTGCTGAAGCCACAGTGGCGGCTCCTGCTCCCGGCCAGGCAGGCGGTCAGCGTGGGAGCGTCGGCTGATGGCGTTCGCAGTGTGATGGTCGAGCCCGGCGACACTATCTGGGCGATCGCCGAGGAGGACCTCGATGAAAGCTCGCCCGCGATCGTGGCCGAACATGTGGCCGACATCGCCGATCTGAACAGAGGTCGGCTGGATGGCAACCCCGACCTGATCTATCCCGGCGAGCAGCTCGATCTGCCGCCGCTGCCGACCGTCGAGTCCAAGCAGGCAGCGGCCACACCGCCCAGCGAAGCACCCGAGACACCGCAGACGTCCGCTCCGGCCGCCGAGGGGCCGACCATCACCGAAGCGCCGACCACGACCGCTGTACCCACGACTGCGACGCCGACGACTACCGCGGCGCCGACCACGACTACTGCACCCACGACCACAGTGGCACCCACGACAACCGCGGCACCAACCACAACAACCGCGGCACCAACCACAACTGCCGCTCCGACAACAACTGCAGCGCCAACCACAACTGCCGCTCCGACTACGACTGCTGCACCCACGACCACTGCAGCGCCCACCACCGCAGCTCCCACGACGGTTGCTCCTGCGTCGACGGTCAACCTCCCGACTACCGATGCGTCGGATGGTTCGTCGCCGGTCGGCGATATTGAGCAGCGGCCAATCGAGGGTTCGCCACCTCTTCCGCCGACCACACTGTCGACAGGCAGCGGCGCTTCGGTAGTGGTCGATGATGACACCGACGAGACCGGTGATGACGATCGGTCGGTGTCTCTAGCTGGTGCTACCGCCGAGTCGAAGGGAATCACGCTCACTCCTCGACCGTTCGTGCCTGAGACATCGGCAGCGCAGCAATCGCTGAGCGACGTTGAGCGGCGAGATCCCGTCTCGGTTGGAGCCGACTTCGACGACGCCGAGATCCGAAACTCCTATGAAGATGGACGCCCCGGCGCCGCTCCGCTCGACGAAACGGCAGAGACGGCCGACCTCAACGTGATGGCCACCACTCCGGTCGACTCCGAATCGCCGGGGCAATCGGTACCGGAGCGAGCGACCGAACAGCTGACCGAATCGGAGTTGGTAGCCAGCCAGTCGCCGGGAACGGGCGAGACGCTCGACACCCAATCGAGCCGGGCTCCAGTGTTCTTGGGTTTGGCTGCCCTGACCCTGATCGGCGGCTCGCTCTATCGGGCCCGTGGCCGTCGGCGGGCAACCGCCATGCGTCACCGTCACCCCGGACGTCGGCCTAGTCCACCGAAGCGCCGCACCAGGGGAGTTGCCCGTCGTTTGTCTGCGGCCGCCGAACCGGAGCATCCCGAGTTTGTCGACATCGGCCTGCGGGCGCTGAGCCGCCAACTGCAGTCGGTCAAGCCTGAGCAGCTGCCACGAATCTCCGGTGTCTGGGTCAGCCATGACCGCCTGGTCATTGCCCTGGCCGATGACTCACCACGATCGAGCGCCCCGGCGCCGTTCACCGAGTTCGCCGACGGCTCTGGCTGGAGCCTGCATCGTGATGACTTCGCCGAAGCTAGAAGTTTGGCGAAGGGAGCGAACGGCCCCCTGCCACTGTTGACAACCGTCGGAACGACCACCGCGCTCGACCTTGCGCTCACCACCAACAGCCGAGCGCCAGCCGAAGTTTATGGACTGGCCAGTTCACTGCTCTTCGCCATCGATCTTGAGGCTGGGCGAGTCATATCGGTCGAAGCTCACGACGATGTTTCCACTATCGAGGCCCTCACGATGATGGCTCTCGAACTGGCAACCACCGAGACCGCAGATCAGGCCGAGGTCGTCTGCGTCGGGTTCGGTCACCGTCTGGCCACCTTCGATCGGGTCACCGTTGTCGAGGATGTTTCGGAGGTCCTTGGCGACCTAGAGACCATCACCGGTCGAGCGGTATATGCCGCCGCTGATGCCACCCCGTTCGCAACGAGAGTCGGCAACGGAGCAGCTGATACCTGGAACCCGGTGGTGGTCTTCCACGCCGACGCCTACGACCCACACTCCCAAACGCTGGTGGAGTTGGCATCCAGAACACCCGGCGGGGTAACCGCGGTCTGCGGCTATCCGACCACCATGGGCTGGACTCTGAAGGTTCAAGGAGACCGGGTATCGTGCCCCGACCTGCCGGGCGACCTAGCGAGCCACGACTTCAAACGACCGGAGTTGCAGGGGGTCGAACTGATCCCCGACCTGTTCGATGAACCGTGGGATGAGGTCGATCTCGACGAGAGTTTCTGGAAGCCCATGGACCCCGTCGAGGCGGCCCACACCTGGCACCTCCTCGATTCTGAAGAAACGAACTGGCGGCCGATGCGTTCGGTAACCGAGCCGGAGAAGAGCCAAGAATCCTCCTCCAGCGGAGATCACGACATGTCGTTGGCGGTTGTGGTCAACCGCGGCGCCGTCGAACCCAAGTCCGACCCCGATGACCTGTGGGACAGTCTGGCCCCAGTCGACGCCGACGTTTGGCCCGATGCTGGCGTGCCGGAGCTGACGACTCTTCAGCATTCGACCGAGCATCGACCAGACGAAGAGAATTCGCTTGACGCTGAAATCGACAAGCTGTTCTTCGCCGGTTCACAGAGTGGCCCTGCCAACGAGTCGTCGGATGACGATTTGGCAAGACGTTCCCACCTGCAACTCGTCGACGCCGATGACAAGGGCAAACAACCAGATGCCGACGTGGAGACTGAGGATTCGCAGCCTGAGGCCGAACGGCCAGACTGTGTCGAATCGCTCGATGCCCACCGCCAGGCCAAGATGTCCGACGCTGCGGGATCGGAACAGCCAGCCTCGGCTCGACCGTTGGTCGACGAACCCGCCGTTCGCATCTCGGTACTCGGTGAGTTCACCATCGAAGATCATCACGTTGGCGACCGCACAAAGCCGTGGAAGTACAGCAAGACGCCGGAGCTGATCCTCTATCTGCTCCTGCACCCCAGCGGCGCCAGCCAGGACCTGCTGATGGAGCAGCTGTTCCCCGAGCAACCACCGAATAGGCCGAGGCTCAACCAGCTGGTAAGCGACGCTCGCACAAAGGCGCTAGGACAGAACGCCGCTGGCGAGTATCACCTGCCCCACGCATCGCCGACCGAGCCGTTCTACAAGCTGCTCCCGTCGGTCAGCCTCGACCTACGAGACTTTGCCCAGCACTGTGCAAACGCCAAGCAGGCCGACGACATCGAGGTGCAGAAACAGGAGTGGAAGGCGGCGCTCGAATTGGTCAGCGGTCGTCCGTTCACCCTGCCCCACGGCGGCTACGAGTGGGCTCTTCCGGAAATCGAAGCCACGGTGGTCAAGGTCGAAGAGGCGGCGGTCGCCCTCAGCGATATCGCCTTCGAACTCGAAGACTATGAGCTTGCGGTCTGGGCGACGAAGCAGGGTTTGCTGACCGAAACCGGCTACTACGAACTGCTGGTCAAGCGAGGCCGAGCGGCCCTGCTGTTGCAGGACCCCGAAGAGATCGTTCGAGCTTTCGCCGATCTGCAGGTTTCGCTGGAGTACAGCGGAGCGCCCGAAGAAGGTATGCCCGACCTCAGCTCTCACCCCGACCTCGAAGATGTCTACAACGAGCTGTCGAACGAAGGCCGTTCCAAGGATCGCCATACATGATCCGTCGGCCCGCCACCTCGAAGCATCGCCTGCTGTACCTCGCGCTCCTCACCGCTTTCATCGCTTTGGTGACCAGTGGCTGTGGTCTGGCGGGCCAAGGCGAAGGTGCGCTCGCCGATGAGGTAGTGGCCGACCGAGCTGGCGACGATGAAGCGACCGGCACGGCCGAGGTTGTGCTTGAGACGTCAGGGGTCACCATTCCGGTGAGACCGGAGGTGGTCTTTCCCTCATCATGGCCAAGCGAGGTTGAGGAACTGCTCGGCCGGTACCGCCTCTACTGGGAGGCGTTCGCCGCAGCCCACGCCCTACCGAACGCCGATCCATCATTCGAGCAGCTGCGGCTGCTATCGACCGAAGAGAATTGGCGGTCGTTGCAAACCCAGCTCAGTGGTTTTGCCGACGATGGCCTCGTTCTTGTGCTGCCGCCGAACTCCATCGCCGAACACCTTCTGCGAATTCCTAACGCATCGGTTCTCGAAAAGGTCGAAGGGGCAGAGGTTCTGATCCAGGATTGCTGGATCGACGATTTTATACAGCAAACGGTCGACGGCAGAGTTGTGGCCGAGACCAAAGAAGCGAAGTTAATGAATGCCAGTTTGAAGTTTGAAGACGGAGAGTGGCGGGTCGACGGCGTAGCCCGGGCCACCAGCGAATCAGATGGGTATGAACAATGCGAAGCTCTAGTTTCATAGAACGATTCCCGAAAGTGGATCGGGGAACGGGTCGGCGATCTACCACTCGAATGGCTCGGGTGACCTTTCTGGTTGCCGCGCTGCTAGCGATGTTGGCCGAACCGGTTATCGCCCAAACACCCGATGTGCCGCCGCCAAGGCAATATGGCGAGTCCGGTGTCGACAACGGCGTGGTGAAGGTCCGAGCCCGGTCTAACTGGCTACCAGCCGGTTCGTCGGGGTCGGGATCGTCGTCGAGTTGTACGACCCGATCGGTGCGAATCGTTGTGGAAGACGACTTCCGCCAGCCGGTCAACGGGGAGTGGCGCAGCTTCGGACCAGACGGTTCGATTCCGTTTACGGCATCGTCAACCGACCTGCCGTCGAGTCTGCCGACCTACCTGAGGCAGTTTGCACCCACCGGTCGCTGGTATGCGGTGAGCTGCGATGGCGACATCTCCATCGTCGCCGAAGGTGGTCCGCCGGTAACCGTCGCCGCCCTGATGCAGCAGGCTCTCGATCAGGTCGATCCGCCCGACCCCGAACTAGCCGTCACCCCGGAAACGCTGCACTTCACCCAGCTGCAATCATGGCTGGCGGTCGAGCCCAGCTATTGGAACGCTGATCGACAGGCCACCGCAGCCGCTGGCCGGGTGGCGGTAACCGCCACGGTTACTCCGGTCGAGTCCAGTTGGGATATGGGCGACGGCAACGAGGTAACGTGCGCAGGCCCCGGCACGGTTTGGCAGGCCGGACTCGATCCAGCCGCCGCAACCTGCTCCCACGTCTACCGCACCAGTTCAGCCGGTGCCCCCGGTGATGCGTTCGACATCGCCGCCACCGTGCGTTTCAACGTCGACATCACAACGAACGCTCCCGGTAGCTACGGCCCGTTTGTTGACATAGAGCGCACCACCGTCGACGCAGTCCAGGTCGGCGAAATCCAAGCGGTTAACGACTAGAACGAGCGGGGCATGAGCCACTTGCCGAGCGGCTGAATCGCATGGCTCAGCGCTTGGTTAGGTCAGCGCTTGGTTAGGACGTGCCGCGGCTCTTCTTAAGCTCGCCGATGAGATGATCGATGTCTTCGTCGACGGTGCCATCACCGAGCTGGGCGGTGTCCAGCTGAACCAAGCCGGTGAGCACGCCATCGACCTCGGCGTGCCACGGCGACGGCACAGCCAGCCGAACCTTTACCGGGGTGACCAGCGCCGGATTGGCGATCGACTCCTGCTGGTTCGGCCCAACCCATTCAAATCGCTGTTTATCGCCTGACATGCCGATCACCGCCACCACGTCTTCGGCGGTCCCGGTGATAGGGCCGGGCCCGGTTGACGCCTTCTCGCTGCGAAAGGCCGCAACGAGGAAGACCTTCTTCTCTCGCGTTTCCGCCATTGTTAGTTTCCTGTTGTTGACCAATGCCATGGTTCACTCGCTAGGTTTTTCAGGCCAAACGTTGCGGCGTTCGCGTTTAGCCATTTGTATCCGGGACTTCTGTGACTGGATATCGAACCACCGTTGTAGGTGAAGTCGATAGCCAAACCTCGTTCGTGTTGTGACCGACCGGGTCGTGCCGTCGGCGGTCGGCACTGCGAGGACGGCATGCGATAGATGGCGTACTCGGTGGTGCCACAGTGCTCTTTGCGGAGCCGGATCTGAGTCCGGCTATCTCGCCAACCCCAACCGCTCAGAACGATGCCGTCGGCCTCGGCGGCGGCAAACAGCCGTGTGATGTCGTCTGCGATCGAATGATGGACTCGGATTCCATTCACACTAACCACATCGTCTGGCCCAACGACACCGGTAGGCCCAGCAACCGTCTGCGGAGCAGCGCTGCCCGCAGTGCTGTTCGCAGTGTTGCCTGCTGGGTTGCTCGGATCGGTAGTTGCGGCACCGTCTACGGGGGCCGACTCGTCCTCGCCGAGGGCTAGTTCCTCGGGATCGGCGGCGCTTCGGTTGACCGAAAGCGAAAACCTATTCTGAGCATTGTTCGAGCTCTGCTGGGAGATCATCATGAACGCCTGCGCTGAAGAGATCGCCACCAACAGCATCGTGCCGCAACCGGTAGCCAACATGGCCCCGATCAACATGGCAGCCTTTGGATTGTGGCGGGCAATCGCCACGATCGCCGCGTAGGGATTGAACCCCTTAGCCTTTCGAGCCACCACCTTGCCGACCTGATCGATCATGGTCGTCCGGCTCCGATCTCAACCGGGTCTTTCTTCGCCGGAGCGGCCGAGCCGAGCGCAGGTGCCTTGTCCCCACTTTGAGTGTGATCGCCCGGTCCGCCGACGAAGCCCTGCAGTCTCTGTGGCCGGTTGATAACCGGGCTCCTCGTCGAAGGTCCCGTTCTGCCACCGGCGGTATTCGTTTGGCCGACTCGCAGAGGTGCAGACCCGCCGCCCGCCCGGGAAGTAGATGAGGAGCCTGTGGCTGACGGTCTCGTTGTCGAGATGATGGTGCTTGACGAGACGGGGCCCGAGGAGTCTGTTCCCGGGGAGTTCGTGTTCGACGATCCCATTGCCGTTGCTAGGTGTCGGCGGCTCACCGTACGCATGGTTGAGCGAGCTCCCTCGACAAGGCGTCTGCCACCGGGCTCACGCTCGGCCCCTCCACCGCTGGGGCGCCTCACGGTCTCGCCCCCCGGCTCGCTAACCCCGGCGCCGGCGGCCAGCTTTGTTGCCGCCGGATTGGTATTGATGCGCTTGGAGAGCCCGCTCAGTTTGTAGAGACCCCAGAAGCCGCTGGCGGCCATGGCGACCGATGCGAATAGCGAAAGGAAGATACCCCGGAACGTCAGTTGCTCATAGACGATCAGCGAGAACAGCGACAGCCAGACCACCAAACCCAGCGAGAGAATCACCGTGCGGATGACCACGCCGATCAGTAACTCGATCCAGCGCCAGGCCAGTTGGCGAGACCGTCCGGGAAGGATGGCCATCACCAGGGCGTGAGGCATGGTGACGGTCAGAAACAGCAGCTTGATCTGCTGCCAAAGCAACATCGCGGCCACCACCAGAATCAGAAAAGTCACCGCCCCGGCGCTGACCGCGTTTGCCGACGCTATCCCGAGACGTATGTAGGTGGCCTGGTGGTTGAAGTCGGCGTTCTCTTCGCATTCCGATGCCGAGCGCATCCTGTCCCGTGGCTCGTCGTCGTTGCCCCAAGGTCCCTCGGACAGCAGCTCAAGGTTGACGGCTGCACAGCGTTCTTTGCCGTCGACACCGTCGAGTACCTGGCCCCACTGCAGGTTCTGGTACGGCAACTCGACCATGCTGCGTTGAATGGCGTATCCGAAACTACAGGCCGAAGATGTGGCGCTTGCTGATGTGTCGCCGTTGGCCTCCGCTGCGGCTCCGGCCAAAGAGCTGCGATTGACCTGCAGCTCAAGGGCGCACGCTTCTTGCCGTTCGTTTCCGGCGGCGAAGGTTGCGATGCTGCCCGATAGGTCTGAACTGAGTCTGGAGATAACCAGCCCGGCGTTCCCGAAGCCGGAACTGAGCGTCAGCACGATCAGGATCACATAGGCGGCGAACGACAGCACCACTTCGGATCCCGCGGCGATCAGCCCCTTGGTCATCGCTTTGAATCCGGCCACCACCATGGTCACGGCCAGCGCTAGTCCGTATACCGAGGTGTTGAGCCCGAAGCCGAAAAAGTCGACCGTGTAGCTTTGCGCCAACACCCCTGCCCGGCCGACAAGGCTTTCACCGATCGGGAACTCGAATGCCCAGTCGAGCGCGTTTGTGGCCAGGATGACCATAAACGTTGAGGTGGTGAAGGCCCAGTTGGTCTGCGATGCCACAAACGAATCGAGTGGATCGGGCACTCCCAACCAGCCGGTGGTGTCAGCGCCGATCTGGTAGTGGCTGATCGGGATCGACTGGGTTCCGAAGTTCGATGCAAGCCCACCCTGTTCCCACGGATCAACCGTCGATTGCAGCGGCCGACCGTTTTGTTCCGGTTGTCCAAGATCCAGTCCGCCGGGTTCCGGCTCGCCGGCGACGGGTTCTCCGACCACTGATTCTTCCGCTTCTGGTTCGCCGATCGGAGACACCCCGGTGGTCTGGTTCCCGATGGCGGTAGTGGCGACTGTTTCACCACCGGTATCGGAGACCCGCAGGGTCATCGAAACCGTGCCATCGGATCCGGTGACCGTGGCGATGCAACCGACCACCATGGCCACTTCACATGGCACAGGCTGTGACGAACTCTGGGCGTCGGCAGGCCGGGCAGTGCCGGCAATGACGCCAAGCGTGGCCCCAAGTGCGGTCACCAGCACCGCCAGCCCGGCGAGGAGTCGTGTCGGCCAGCGGCTGCGCTGCGAGCGGGCCTTGGAGTCCGGATCCACCGGAGCTAGTCCTTTGGGACGACGAATGCGGTGACATCCATCGGTTGGCGACTCTTGGTCTCGGCTCGTTCCCGTTCGTCCTGCTCCAACCGTTCGAACAGATCGCTGCGCATTCGGGGTCGATCGTTAACCGGCTCGGGGCGTAGCCCACCGCCGGTTCGAGCCAAGACTCTGGTATCGGCTTCGGTTCTGTCCGAGGTGCTGGTCTCTGCGGCGGTTTCCTGTGGGATCTCGGCTGGGGCAGCAGTTTCGTTTGGAGCAATTGGCTCCGGTTCGATCCGGGCTTCGGCTTTGACCTGCTGATCGAGATCCTGGTCTCGTTCGGCTCGCGGCTCGTCGACGGCCCGGCCGGGATTGAAGTCATCCCCGGCTCGGGGTCTTGTGTCGAAGGACCGGGCCACCCGGGGGTCAGCAGGTGGAGCTACATGAATAACCCCCAGGCGGCCGTACTCGTCCCGCATCACCATCTCCCCAACCCCGAGTTGCTCGACCATGATGATCGAATCCGGGGTTGGTTCGGCGCCGACCATAGTGAGGGCCGCGGCCCCCGCTCCTTCGACCTGCCTGGTGAGGAACACGTTTGAAGCCATGTTCAACAGGTCGGTTGGAGCGTCGGCTGGATGCTGGGACCAAAGCTGTAGTTTCTTGAAGTCTTTTCGACCGTCTCGCAGGACTCGGTTTGCCAGGTCGAGGCCGAACGATGAGTTGAGGAACGCCCAGGCTTCGTCGAGGATGATCGAGCTGAGGCGCTCGGGGGTGTTACCGATGGCGTCGGCCAGTGCCATCAACAGGTAGACCATGGCGATGCTGGCCGCCTTGCTGGCGTCGAGGTCGTCGCCGCTCTGCATCTCCTCTTTTGAGGGAAGCACAAGACCTTTGGCGTGAAGCACGATCAGGTCGGCTCCCTTCACCGAGATACCGGCACCCGGCTGGAAGGCCAGTTGGGCGAAGCGAGTTCTGGCCAGTGGTGAGATGCGGTAGAAGAGGTCTCGGCTGAGGTCGTCGTCGCCCCGTTCTCCCCAGAGCCGCAACACGTCGAGCACGTCCTGGGTCGCCCCGTCATGCTGGTCGACGTACTCGACAGCCTGGGAAATCCGGGCGCTCTCCATCGTTCGAGCTCCAACCCCGGCCAAAAGGCACAGGAAGCTGGAGGTGATTTCGACCCGTTCGCCTCGGGGGAAGGTCGACATTGGACAGAGCGAGATCTGGGCCTCGGCTGAAAGGTCGACCACCTCGCTGCTCAGCAGGTCGGGCAGACCAGCGGCAAACTGTACGTACTCGCCGCGGTTGGTGCGGTCGATGACCACCACCTGGGCGCCACCGATGAGCTCCTGCATGGCGATGGTCTTTGCGGTGAACGACTTGCCGCCGCCGCTGGCGCCGAATCCCATGGTCGAGGCGCTGGTGGTCACCGATGGTGCCAGCAGTACCGGCATCGCCGGCCCAACATCGAGCCGGTGGCCGAGGTAGGCGCCCCGCTCGTCGCCGAGTTCGGGCGTATAGCCGGGAAGGCCGGAGGCGATTGCCTCGGCGGTGAGATCCTGGTCGTAATCTGCGACCACGCCGCCGGGTCGAACTGCGCTTCCCGGTACGCCGAGGAAGAACAGATCTTGCTGATCGCCGGTCGGGGCATGAAGTTCGTAGCCGGTGGCTGCCATCTCGGCTCGAACGATGGCCACCCTGCGCTGGAGTTCGCCGAGGCTGTCCGCCGACACGGTGTAGCAGGTCAGTGTTCTGTGGATGCGATTCAGTCGGGAACCCTCAAGCCGTGACTGGGCGGCGTTCGACCGGTCGATCAGTTCGAATACCGAATCGGGAACTCCGGTAGTGGTACCCGAGTACTGCTCGGGCTGGCCGGCCAACTCTTTGTGCCGTCGACGGAACTGCTTTTTGGTTTCGTGCTGCGGTGGTGAGTAGATCCGCACCGTCACATCGACCGGGAAATCGAACTCGTCGGCCGCGGCCATCCAGTAGCCGCTTTCGGGAAATTGCCATTCCGATGGCATAGAAGCCAAGACCAGCGTGGTCTGGAACGACTGGCCGTAGGCCGACTCGACCCGGAGCAGGTGGCGATCCGACGGCATGCCGCCCTTGCGTCTGGCTCCACCTTCGATCAGCGTGCAATCGAGCAGTGGGCGTGCCGGACGACTGGTCGGCCTGCGCTTTGCCCCGTTTGCCGGACCGTGTTCTCCAGCCCGGTTGGCCGAGATGCTCCGCCGCGGCTTGGCCGGCGGCGGGTGGTCTTCCAGACCCCGGCTCACCGTGCGCTGCATTAACCAACGGACCTGCTCCGCAGTGGCGGGGCGGACCAGCGTTCCAAGCGACGCGATGGTCAGCTCGGCCGCGGTGAGTAGCTCGTCTCGGCGGGCCTGCGACGATGACGGTCGGCGTTTGCCAACCAATTGGGCGACCTGGGTCACAGATTCGGCCAAGCCGGATCGCAGGGTGTCGCCGGCATCGAGTGTGACACAGAGAAAGTGGTTGCGGCGATGAGCGGGCAGGTCGAGTATTCGATTGGCCGCTTCGTCGGCCTGGGCTTGCAGGGCTTCGTGTCGTTGGCTCGACACCGACTGAATCAGGTGGGGAGCCGAGGCAACCGCTTCTCCCAGTTCGGTGGAGCTGATCGGCGTGGCAACCGATAGCAGCCGGCTTTCCAACGGCAGACCTCGAATCCAGGTCATCGTCTGAGCGGCGTAGTTGATCATCGCGCTATCGGAATGAAAGCGATAGGAAGCCATGCCGCTCGGGGCCATCAGTTGAAACACCGCCCATGGCTTTCCGGCGGCGTTGATGACGATGTTGTCGAATGTCTCGACCGGCATCAGGTTGATCATGGCTGGCCACCCCGGTCGCCAACGCGGAAGGTGCGGCGCCCTCCCGCGTCTGGAGCACTTGTGTGATGAGCGCTCGCGTGGCGATCTCGAGGGCGGCGGCGATGGGGGCGGAGCTGCAGGCGGCGGATACCTGTCCGGCGGGCCCTGCCCCTAGGCGTATTGTCTCGAGGGATATACGGTCGGCGGTCCGGCTCGTCTAGCAGCGGTTGCAAGCGCACGGCCGAGTCTTGGGGTGGACCCTGCCTGCGGCCGTTGATCGTCCCGTACCGAGGAGCGGTCCACAAGCGAAACAGCCCAAGAATCGCTTTCGACAGCGGCCGACCTTCGACCGTGGTGCGTGACACCTGCTGGGCCACCAGTACCGGCACGGCAACGAAGACCACAATATGGAGCCGGTCACTCATCACCGCACCCCAGATCGGCTTGCTCAGGTACAGCAGAGCGAAGACGATGGCGCCGATAGCCAGCTGGGGCATGGTAACCACGAACGGCAACCTGACCTGATCCAGCTTGCCGATAACCAGGGGCCGTCGACGGATATCGGAGAAGTTGTGGCACGTGATGGGCAGTGCTTGTTGTTTGCGATCCATCAGCTAGGTGGGTCGGAGGCTCAGTCGTTGGGGACGGTGATGGCCGGGGTGTTCGTGGCCCCCTGATTGATGATGGCGTCCGCCTCTTTGCTGGCCTGATCGCGGAAGAAATCTGGGCCGGCGACGATTCCCCACAGCGCTATCCCGCCGACGATGATCGATGCCAGGACCGCTTTGAAGCCACTGAACATGTAGTCGCGAACCACTTTCCAGGCGATGACCAATCCGAGCAGGATCACCGCCACGCTCATTAGCCGTCCGGCCTCGTAGACAAGGGCATCGGTTATTCCAAACATGGCTGTTCCAATCATTCAGCGTTTCCTTTTCTGAGAACTACCGGAGCGTGCAGGACCTGGGAAACTTCCCATCGTCCGTCGCGCTCCGCCACCACGATCGAGTACTCCAGCCGTTGTTGGCCGGTTACGGAGTGGGCGTCGACCAGCACTCGAGCCAGGCGGACCGACGAGTCGTCAATCCCCGGCACCGAGCCCCAACCGATCTCGAATACGTCAGCCCGGGCGAACGGTGCTGGGTTCACCGCGGTGACCACCGAGTTGGGTGAACTGAACAGATTTACGTCGCCGATCCCGGTCAGGTATGAGTCGAAAAAGCCGTTGAGCGTCTCGGCCACCGGGGCCATGTCGGGGGCTGTGGGGCGCCGCATTTCGATGATCGATGGCTGCAATATGTCGGCCGGAGTCGGGGCTGTCACCACCGCTGGGAGACCGAGCGCCGACAGATTGTGGTCGGCTTGCACAGCGATTCCGACGGCGTAGAACCGGAGGCCGAGGTTACGAAACTGCTCCTCCGAACCGGACAGGTATTCGACCAGATCGGCCGCTACTACAACATCGAACAATCCCGGTGCCCGCTCGATCGTTCGTACCGGAGCGACCCTCTCAACCAGCAGACCTGAGTCGTTCGCACTTAAGGTCGGGTTGAAAAAACGAAGGTCGTCGCCCCGGAGCCAGCTGGCGACGAAGAGTGACGCAAAGTCTCCGGCGACGCCGGCTCGGCTGTCGGACAGGTCGAGCTGCTGCTGGCCGGTTACCTCTTCGGCGGTCCACAACATGTAGATCGCAGCGGGGCCACAGGCCGCACCGATGAGCACGGCGATGCCGAGAAAGGTGCTGAGGGCCCGGGTTCGGAACCAGTCGAACATGACGCTGAGCCTTAACCGAGACGCTGTCCGTCGAATTGTCCTGACCTCTCCAGCGACTCTCCAAGGCCGATCTGAGCCGGTGAGCGAAGTGCGCAACCGGTTGCAAGCGACAATCTCTCACTGGGAAACCCGCTGGAAATGCGGATTTCCCGACGATTGCTCGATTTGCTCACGGTGGTAGAAATTCTTGGCGGGCTTTTTCAACGACGCCGAAGCCCGGTGACGGGGGAGGGCTCGGGAGTGCGTTCGGCAACCCGCTTCATGTATGTTCGACATCGAGCAGAGCGAGACCGAAGCACGTTAGGTAAGGTTCGGAGAATGCTGGTTCCCTTCATCATCGTTGTTGTAATCGCAGCCGGGCTGCTGGTTCTCCTCGTGATGGGCCAGCGCAAGACCACGCAGATCACCGCGGAGCGTGACGAAGCGAACCGACTGCTCGGCGAAGCCACGGTCGATATCGGCAAAGCGAACGAACGCCTCGAAGTGGCAGATGGGCAGATCAAGGCTCTCGATTCGCGTCGCCAGGAGTTGGTCTCAGAGAAGGAAGATCTGTCCGGTCAGCTCGATGAAACATCGACGATGCTTCGAAAGCGCACCGAGTTGGCCGATGCCCAGGCCATGCAGATCGACGCGTTGAGCGGCGCCCGCGATGAGTTGCAGCAGCAACTCACTTCAGCCGAAGAACGAATAGTTACGCTGGCCGCTCGGCCCGGAGTTGTTGTCGGCGAACTGTCGACCGAAGACTCAAACGCCGAGATGCTCTGGGACCTCGAAGTGGCGAGAAGTGAACGGGCATGGCGCAACAGCGTGGCTATCAACCCGATTGATGACCCGAGTCCGTTCGAGGCATCGGAAAACCCGGTTCGAACCGCAGTCGAGATCGAAGCCTCCGCACTCCGTGAAGACGTCGGTGCACTCATCGAAATCGACTGGAACGCGGCGCCGATCGAATCTCCGGCCCGGCGTTTGATGGTTGTGCGGGTCGCCCAGGAAATGCTGGCCCTGGCCGCCAGAGCCCCGGGCGCGGCCCGCCTCATCGTGACCGAAGCCTCGGCTGAAGATGCAACCGATGCCGTCGAAAACGTCGCCTCAGGTTCTGCTGATCAGGTCAACGGCGACTCCGCCGACCAGATCGTTGAAACTCAAACCGTTGCCGATAAGCAGGGTGGCGGAGAGCTGGTCATGAGGTTCGAAGCCGCCGATGACAGCAAACAGACCATCAACCTGATTCCGCCTCAGATCTCAAGCGAGTTGATCGATATCAGCAACGAGGTTGGGTCGGTCACCGTTAAGGCTGAGTAGGCGCTAAGTCGGCCGGGATGCTCTTCAGCGTTCGCATGGCCCACCAGCCAAGCGCTGGCCCCGGGGCCAGCATCAGAAATGCCCATCCCCAGCCGAAGCTGTCGCGCACCACCGGCACCAGGAAGATGGTGAACACCGTCAGCACGAAGCCCAGGGCCAACTGCACGGTTAACGACGTGCCGATGTAGCGGGGGTCGGTCACCTCGGTGACGATGGTCGAGAACTGGGCGCTGTCTGCTACCACCCAGAACCCCCAGATCAACCCTGCCGCTACAACGATTGGTTTCGGAGCATCGACCAGGAAGCCGGTGACCAGCGCAAGCAAAGCCGACCATCGAAGGGCCGTCGCCGCGGCGTGAGCTCGGCTGACCCGGTCGCTCATGAGCCCGGCGTACACCGATCCGGCGGCGCCAATCCCGATCACCAAAAAGGCGATCAAGCTGGCCTGACGTTCGGAATCGAATACATCGCCGTAGAACGCCGCCACCCAAGCCCACATGGCGTACAGCTCCCACATGTGGCCGAAGTAGCCGAGCGTGGCCAGCCGGAAAGGCCGGTTGGAAGCAATGGTGAGCAACTGCCTTCGGTCGAAACCGGCCGACTTGGTCACGTACGGTCCGTCGTCAGCGACGAACTCGGCGATCAGCCCGCCGACCATCGTGAGGGCTGAGGCGGTGAGTAGGGTCGCCCGCCACCCCAGCCCGCCAAGGGCGTTGATCAGGTGGGGGAGAGCGGAGCCGAGGGTCAGGGCACCGATCATCACCCCGAGAGCGAAGCCTCGCCCTTGGCGGTACCAGCTCGACATGGCCTTCAACGACGGCGGATAGACCGCAGCGAGAAACACCCCGGTGGCAAAGCGGAAGCCCAGCGCCGGCCCGTAGCCATTGCCGAGCACGACGCCGACGTTTGCCGCCGCGGCGCCAATGGTGCCGAATAGCAGCAGTCGCCGGGCTGGGATGCGATCGGCCATAGTGGTGATCGACGAGATGACAGCCCCGGCGACGAAGCCGAGCTGGACCGTAATCGTCAGCCACGCGCCGGCCGAGCTGCTTAGCGTCCAAACTTGCTTGAGCTCACCAAGGACCGCGGCGGTCGAGAACCAGGTCGACATCGACAACACCAGGGCGCCGGCCAGAATGCTCAACTGTTTGCGCTGCTGTGCCGCTGTTGGGCTCATAGGTGGCTAACCGTCGCTGTCCGGCGGGAAGTCCACCGGAGTTCAGCAGCTATTTGAATCGGAATTCTTTGATCTCGCCAAACGCGGCGATGAGTTGTTCCACCGCCTGCTTGAACAACGCCGCTCCGGCCGGCTCGTTTGCGCCGGTCGGGTCGCCGATGATCCCGTTGTCGCCGAAGTCGGCAGCCAGCCAACCAAACGTGACCGTTCCGCCGAAACGCACGTGTTCGTTCTGGTCGAGATGTTCGGGAACGTTTCGAGTGGCGAGATCCATGCGAACAAGCTCCGGGCGGAGATGCAGCATTATCGAGGTTTCAGCCATACCAGCGTGAATCCCCATGCCAAGCTCAGAACTGGAACTCTCATCCACTCCTCGTTCTATTGGGTCGGATGCTCCTCGCTCTATTGGGTCGGAGCTTCCTCCTTGATCAGGTGGGAGGCTTGGGTGCAGCAGAAAGGTCTCCAGGTTGTGGTTTAGCCGGAGTTCTCGACAGGCCACGTTTAGCAGCGACGAGTTACCGCCGTGGCCGTTGAGGATGGCCAGTTTGCGGGCCGGGGTGGCAGCAACCGAGCGGCCGATGTCGTCGAGGACTCGGAGCATCGTTTCTGGCCCCAACCACACCGTGCCAGGGGTTCCGGCGTGCTCGTTCGACTTTGTGTAGGCCAGTGGCTCCATCAGCCACAGATCGAGCGCCTCGCCCGCCTGGTCAACCACCGCAGAGGCGCATCGCTCGGCGATCACCAGATCGGTGTTGAACGGGAGATGGGGCCCGTGCTGCTCGATGGCCCCAAGTGGGAGTACCAGAATCGAGTCGGCGCTAAGTTTGTCGCCGAGGTCCGATGCTCGGAGTTCGGCTAGTCGACGGGAGGCGATGGTCATCGCCACACAACATACCGCAGCAGTGCCAGGCTCCGATTCGCGGCCGGTCGACTATGACGTCGTCGTAATCGGGGCCGGCCATAACGGTCTGGTTTGCGCCGCTTATCTGGTCCTAGCGGGGCTCTCGGTCTGCGTTGTTGAATCTCGCGATCAAGTCGGCGGTTGTGCCGGCAGCGACTCGGTTTTTGGCTCCAAGGTCAACATCTGCAACTGCGACCACTCGCTATTGCGGACCCTGCCCCTCATCGACGAGCTCGACTTGGCATCCCACGGGCTGCAGTACATCGATCTCGACCCCGGCCAGGTCGCCCTCGGCTGGGATGCCCCCGGCCCGGTTCCCCTGTTTCGGGATGTCGAAAAGACGTTGGCGGCAATCGCCGTAAACTTTCCCGACGATGTTGAGGGCTATCGACGTTACGCCGCCGAGGCGGTCCCCATGGCCCGCATGGTGCTAGAGATGGCGGCCCAGGTGCCAACCACTGCGTCGGTCAGCCGGGCCGCGCTTGGAAAGAGTCGGGTTTCGGCTCGCCTGCTGAGGTGGTCTCGACGCTCGGTTGGTGATGTGTTGCGTTCCTACTTTCGGTCCGATGGATTACTCGGTCCGGCAATGGCTGGCGGGCCCGCTGTTTGGGGCCTCAACTCCGAAACCCCCGGTAGCGGCCTGGGGGCGCTGGCCTACGCCTTCAAACATGTGGCTCCGGTCGGTCGACCGGTCGGCGGCAGCGGTGCGCTCACCGACGCCCTAGCTGCTCGGATCATTGCAGGTGGCGGCACGGTACGAACCTCCAGTCGGGTGACCGGGATCCAATGCGAAGGTGACGATGTCCGAGCGGTGACGATCAGCAGCGCCGACTCGGTCGAAGTCGAATCGGTTGAAGTTATCGAGACCTCGTCGGTTGTGGTGGCCTGCGATCCGCAGCGAGCACTGGTCGACTATCTGAAAGATCCCCCACCAGCGGCGGCCAAGATGATCGACCGGTGGCGATCTCGAGACTCCGGCGGCGGCTACGAGTCGAAGATCGATGCTCGGCTGAGCGTTGCGCCGCGCTGGAAACACAGCACCGATGAACGTTTGGCCCAGGCGGTCGGTTTTACCGACCATCTTTCGCCGTCGACCATCGTGGCTCCCGGCCTAGCCGAGATCGATCAAGCCCATGGATTGATGGGTCAGGGCAGGGTCGGCGAGCGGCCGATCCTGTTCATCAACATGCCGTCGGTGCTTGACGCGTCGGTCGCTCCGGCCGGTAAACACCTGCTGAGCATCGAGGTGCTCTTCACTCCCTACGGACTTGAGGGGGGTTGGCCTGGCTCCGCCGAACCGCAGCGGTGGCTGGATAAGGCCGCTGAGTTGTTTGAGCCCGGGCTGCTCGACTCGGTTGAGGAGTGGCGGGCGATGACACCGTTGACCTACGAGCGAGATTTCAACATGCCAAAGGGGCATGCCGCCTCCTATGCCGGTGGGCCGGTAGCGGCGTTCCTGGGCCGTGACCCGGAGCTGAGCCGCTACGAGACGCCGATCTCGGGTCTCTACCTCACCGGCGCCGCCACCTTCCCCGGTGCCGGGGTGTGGGGAGCGGCCGGTCGCAATACTGCGACTACGATGCTGCGTCGTCTGGGCCTCAAGGTTGTGGACTGAACCAAGCCCCGGGAGGACCCCAGATCTACTTGCGAAGAACTAGTTGCGAAGAGACCGCCTGCCCACGGAGGGGGCGCAACACGGACAGGCGATCAGACCTTTGCAACGGTGGGTTGGATCAGTTGGCCGAAACGACCTCGCTGGTTGAGTCGTCTACTGCGAGATCGTCAACCGGGTTGACTGGCGCCGGTGGGACCGGGTTACCGGTGGTGCCGGTGGGGGCTGGCGGCATGATCGGGGCAACCGGTGCCGGGTTGGCCTCGGGGATGATCAGCCACGCTGCGGCGTAGGCCAGTGGGATCGCCGGGAAGGTGATCAGCGCACCGACCACCATCACCAGACGAACGACCGAAGGGTCGAGGTTGAAGTAGTCGGCTATTCCGCCGGACACTCCGCTGATGGGGCCCTCGGTGCGGTAGAGCTTGCGAACAGGAGCCTGGTTGAAGGCTGAGGGGGGCGGGGGCGTTGCGCCAGCGTCATATGCGGTGTTGTGAGCGCTGGTGTTGTGAGCGCTGCTGTCGTGGGTGCCGAAGTTGCTGTTGTCGTTGCGTGTGGTTTCTTCCATGTCTCTATCTTGCGCCAAGGAAGAGCGGTTGAGTATCAGGTCTGTCCCTGATCCAACCCTGAGATACCCCTGATTCGAAGCGGTCGTTCCCAGCCGGTCTAAGGGCTTTCTACGTCGTTCGTTCGTATTCGAAGCGACCGCCGACCATGGTCCCCTCGACGACGGTTTCGGCGATGCCGCTCGGGTCGATGTTGGTGATGTCTCGGTCGAGCACAGTCAGGTCGGCCAGTTTGCCGACCTCGATCGAACCCTTGTCAGCCTCGTCGAATGCTGCGTATGCCGAATGCAGGCTGAACGAGCGAATCGCCTCTTCGGCGGTGATGGCCTCATGAGGGTTGAACGGCTGGTCGGAATCGGTGCGCTGATTCACCAGATCGTGGATGCCGAGCAGCGGCGCTCCAGCGACCACCGGCCGGTCTGAGCTGCCGGGCAGCACCACTCCGGCATCGAGGAACGAACGCTGGCGATAACAGTCGGGAGCACGTTCCCCGATGGCCCGCAGCATGCCGTCGCCGATCTCATTGATGAACCGCCCCTGGGGCACCGGGATCACGCCAAGCTCGGCGATGCGGGCGACGTCTTCGCTGCGGCACATGCCGCAGTGTTCGATCCGGTGGCGGGTATCGGTGCGGGGTAGCTGCTGCTGGGCTTCGGCATAGGCGTCGAGCACCGAGGAGACCGCCCGATCGCCGATGGCGTGGGTCGCCACCTGCCAACCGGACCGGTGAGCTTTGATGATCAGGCCGTGCAGTTTGGCCTCGTCCATCTGGAAGTAGCCGTTGTTGCCCGGCTCGCCGTCGAAGTCGTCGAACATGGCCGCGGTTCGGCCGATCAGCGAACCGTCGGCGAAGATCTTGACCGGTCCGAACTTGAGCCACTGGTCACCAAAGCCGCTGTGAAGACCGAGGTCGAGGGCGAACGGTTCATCGTCGTCTGGATGGTGGCCACCACCGTGCAGGGTTTCGACCGAGGGCATCAACGTGACCCGAACCCGGAGGCGCCCGGCCGCCCTGGCTCGCTGATAGGCAGCCAGCTCTAGCGGCTCGTCGATCCCCAGGATGCCACCAACGCCGGCCTCCTGGCAGCTGGTTATGCCCTCGCTGAGATACACGTCAGACGCCGCGCCGAGGTTCTGCACCATGTCGGCCACCGCCCGAGGATGGAGCAGCGTTCGGGCCAAAGTTTGGGCCTGCTCTTCCAGCAGGCCGTTTGGTAGCCCGTCGTCGCCGGTGGCCACAACGCCACCCTCCGGCACCTCCACCTCGCCGATTCTGGCCAAGCGCATGGCAGCGGTGTTGACCACACAGAAGTGGCCGGAGGTGTGATTCAGTAACACCGGGTTGTCGGGGCTGACAGCGTCGAGTTCGTAACGGGTGGGGTGTCTGCGTTCCGCCAGCTTGTTGTCGTCGTAGCCCGTGCCGATGACCCACACCCCCTCAGGGGTTTGCTGAGCGCGTTCGGCGATAGCGCTCACGATCTCCTCAACCGAGCGCACGTGTTCGGCGCCGAGGGCCACCTCGTTGAGCGCGGCGCCGAAGGCTTGCATGTGGTTGTGGGCATCGTTGAACCCCGGAACGACGGTCTTCCCGCCGAGATCGATAGCCTCGCCCGCTTGCACATCGGCTAGTTCGCCGACCTCCCCGACCGCAACGATGCGTTGGCCGACGATCCCGATGCTGCCAGCCCTGGGGCGACTCTCGTCGATGGTGATGATGTTGGCGTTGTCGAGAACCAGATCGAAGCGCATCCGCCAGATGCTACTTCGACCGAGCTGTCACTTGAGCACTGAGCTACCCGTCGAGCCCAGCTACCCATCGAGCCCGATTAACCGTCGAGTACGGTCCAGTCGATCGGCACGGTCGACATCGGATGGCTGCGGAACTCGACCCCGGCCGCCTTCAGCCGTTGAACCGCCCCCGGCACGGCCGGATGTCGTAGAAACTGAGGGCTCAGGCTCAACTCGGCGACAATCGGGATGCCAGCCCCCAGAGCTTCGCACAGAAGCCCGATTGCCAGGTTGTCCGAGTGGCCATCGGCCCACTTCGTCAGGGTGTTGAGGGTGACCGGAGTGGCCAATACCCGGTTGCCGACAGGCGATAGCGCGGAGTTCTCCGGGGTCAACATCGCCGATTCAAGGTCATAGCCGGTGAGCCGCTCGATCTCCGCCCTGTCGAGCCACTGCGCGGCTTGTGGGGTGGCGATGACTCTGACCTGGTGGCCCTGCTGTTTTTCGGTGACGATGCGTTCGACCGTGCCAAGCGCCGGTCGGCCTGCCGAGACGATTAGGAACAGAACCTCGTCTGACCGATGTGACAGGGGCACGGCATCGAAGTTGGTCATGATCGGCACGTTAGCCTCGAACCATGGCCAGTCTCGATCTACCAACCTGCAGAGCCCGTCTGGCAGCGGCGCGGGTCGCCCGCTTGGCCACGGTGACCAACACCGGGCTTCCTCATGTCGTGCCATGCTGCTTTGTTCTCGACTCCAGCAGCGCCGAAGCGGACCGGATCTATTCGGTCGTCGATGGCAAACCGAAGTCGACCGCAGCGCTCAAGCGACTGGAAAATGTCCTGTCGACCCCGGCCGCATCGCTTGTGGCCGACCACTACGCCGACGACTGGGCCGAGCTTTGGTGGGTCAGGGCTGATGGGGTGGCGACCATCGTCGACCAGGTGGAATCGGCGGCGGAACGAAACGCTGCGCTCGATGCCCTGGCGGCAAAATACGACCAGTACCGAACCGATCGACCCGAAGGGGCGCTGCTTCGGATCGATGTAGACCGCCTAACCGGCTGGTCATTCAGCGAGGCCTGAGACATGAATACCCCCTACTTCCAGATCCGAGCGGGACATCCGGACTTTCTCGACCTTCCGTGGGACCAGTCGATCACCGAATGGGAACACGAACGGCTCGTCGACCTGCCGACCGGTATCCACCGCCACGAGATCGTATTCGTGACCTACCCGTCTGGCATCTACGCCATCAAAGAGTTGCCGGGCGGGCTCGCTCGCCACGAATGGGAGAGCCTACGCCGCCTCGAACAGCTTCGGGCTCCGGTGGTCAGCCCGGTTGGCTTTGTTGAGCGCCCATGGGTTGACCGCAGTTGGGAGTCGGCTGGGGCCATCATCACCCGCTACGCCGACTACTCATTCTCCTACCAGGAGCTGTTGAGCGGCGCAGCGTTCGGACCCCGGCGGGGTCAGATGCTCGACGCCTTTGCCGGTCTGCTGGTTGAGCTTCATCGGGCCGGCTGCTTCTGGGGCGACTGTTCGCTGGCCAACGTGCTCTACCGGTGGGACGCCGGAGCGGTGGAAGTGTTGATGGTCGATGCGGAAACCTGCGAGCTGCATGAAAACGTGAGCGACGGCCAGCGGAAGCACGACCTGCAGATCATGACGACCAACGTGGCCGGTGGCATGGCCAATATCGCCGCGTCCCAGGGGGTCGAGGTGGAAGACGCCGACCTGCTGCTCGGCGACGACATCATCGAGCGATACGAATCGTTGTGGGCTGAGTTGGGGCAGGAGATCCTTATCGGCCCAGACGAGCGCTACCGGATCGCTGAACGCGTCGATCGACTGAACGACCTCGGCTTCGAAGTGGAAGATGTCGAAATGACTCCGGAGGGCGACGGGCAGCGGCTGCGGTTGAAGGCCCTGGTCGGCGGCCGGAACTACCACACCAGTCGGCTGCGGGAGCTCACCCAGATTCAGGCCTCGGAGAACCAGGCCAGACAGGTTCTCTCAGACCTCTACCATCACGCAGCAGGCAAAGGTATGACCAGCCCCACCGGTAAGACGGTGGCCGCCATTCAATGGCGGGTGGGGGTCTTTGAACCGATGCTGGCCAAGATCGCCGAGCTCGAGGAAAACACCATCGAACCGCTGCAGGCGTTCTGCGACTTTCTTCACCATCGCTACAAGCTCTCATCGGAGGCCGGTCGAGATATCGGCGATACCGAGGCCTTCGACCTCTGGGTTTCAGCAGGCCGCCCTGGCTTTGACCTCGACGGCTAGATCTTGCACAAACCGAGGATCTTGCGGCCGGTTGGCCGTAGGACGTGCTCGATGAGGGGGAGATCGATCGGCCGAGTCAGGTCGATCAAGATCTCGCGGGCGGCGAATGAAGATCGGGCGCTACAGCCGGTGTCGACCACGTGCACGCCAAACGGGCCGAGTCGCTCGGCTACTTCTCCCAGGTCAGTCGAATCGGAACCTGAACCGTCAAGACTCAGGCGGTACAGATTCTTTCCACATCTAGCGTTTCGTGGCTTTGCAGACTGGGCTGCGTAGGTCCTCATACATACAAGATGACCGCCAAGTCAGCTTGATACATCGACCCCGGCAAAATTCAGTCCTTTGACTCCAATCCCCCCAGTGCTCAAGCTTCGGTCGATGCCCACTGCAGCTCGAGGGCCAGTTCTTCTCGGCCTCCGTCGATCTCGTGTTCGATAACGATTTCGGCATCCGGCGGCACGGAGAAGCGTTTGTTCTGAACCTGGATTCGGAACGACTCGCCTGCTTCCAGAGAGTCGGCCAGTCGCCTCAGGGTCTCGACAAACTGGGAGGTCGGTACGTTCTTTTCAATATCTCGATCAGCCACCGGAGCATTATGGCCGAAATGGGCGGCCGGTTGTACGTCATGCTGGCCGCCGAGCGAGGTTCGGCTACAGGGTGAACCGCATGCCTTCCAGCAGGGCGCCGGGGAGGCGCACGCTGCCGCTGCTGCGTTGGGAGTAGGTGGAGTTGTCGAACACAAATTCGGGCTCGGCGCTTAGTGCGCTGAGGCGTTCGCCGAGCATGTTGTAGATCGTGTCATCGAACCGCAGCACATTCACCGGGGCTACGATCTCGCCCCCTTCGACCCAGAAGGTGGCGAAGCGGGTCATGCCGGTGACCCGGCAGGCAGGTCGGTCGGAGAAGTTGGTGTACCAAAGGTTGCCGATATACAGCCCGGTTCCGAGTTCGGCGATGGCATCGTCAACGTTCAGTTCGCCACCAGCGATGGCCAGAGAGTTCGGCGACTCGTAGCCTGAAGCTCCGTTTGGGGTCAGGTCGAACTCGACTGCCGATCGCGGTGAAACCAGGGCGTCGACCGGCTTGCCGTTTTCGATGAGCCGGACCTCATCTGGCCGCATGAAGCCCTGCTCTTGGAAGTTCGGTGCGACGCCGTTGGCGGTGTCTTCGCTGATCTTGATGGCCGGGTCGAGCTCGCCCTCGCCGGTAAGTAGCTGCAGCAGCGACGACTGGCTGGTCTGCTGGGCTCGGGCGCTGAAGGCATTCCAGGCCAGCAGATCGATGACTTCATGCAGCGCTGCTGGCGTGAGGTACGAGCGGTATTCACCGGGCTTCAGGTCGATCGGGTCGCGACTCAGCGCTTCCAACTTGGCCGAGGCATCGCTTAGCTTGCGGTCGAAGACCGGCTGCTCCCAACCGAATCCGGCGTAGGCGCTCTTCACCGCTTTGTCGGCTCGCAGGTAGAAGGTCCAGTCGAAGTTGAAGGTAGAGGTTTCGAACCAGTTTCGCTGGCCGAGCGAGTTGGCGAACGCGCTAGCCACCCCGCCCGCGGTGTAGATGCCGACCAGGTCGCGACCGGCGGCACCCTTGGTGATAGCGGCCAGGGCATCGTCGCGTTCGGGCAGCCGGTTCTCGCCGACGTGGTGGGTGGAGACAGGTTCGGTGTTGATGATCAGGTGGGGGTCGTCTGGCACAACCGCACGCTGCTCGCGCAGCCTCTCCAGCACCGCCAGTACCCGAGCGTCGTCGACCTGCTGTTCGCTACACAGCTGCAACGAGGCTTCGGTGTGACGTTGTCCGGCGATCAGGTCGAGGTTGATGGTGGTCTGATCGACCGACCCGGCCTGGCGAACCTGAGCGTTGTTGAATCGGGCGAAGTCGGTTGACTCGGTTTGGGCGGTAGCCAGCAACACTTCATCGCCGGTGAGCTTTGCCGTAGCGGCGGTTACCAGATTGTCGAAATACTGTTCGTCGATCATCTTCTCTCACTCACTGCTCGGCTCCAAAGACTTCGATTTCACTAAACCGGCAGACCGGCGAGGCGTGGCCGGTGCCGACCATCTGGTTGAGTTCACCCTTGCCGCAGTTGGGGGTGCCCATCACTGCGAAGGTGTCGGCATTACCGACGCCGGTGAGGTTGCGCCAGAAGTTGCGGGAGATGCCTCGGTAGTTGGGGTTACGCACCGTTTCGGCCAGCTCGCCGTCGCGGATCATCTGGCCGAGCTCGCAGCCGAATTGGAACTTGTTGCGTGAGTCGTCGATCGACCAGGAGTTGTTGGTGTGCATAAACACACCGAGTTCAACTTCTTCGATCAGCTCTTCGGTTGTGGCCGATCCCGGTTCGACGTTGAGGTTGGCCATGCGGTCGATCGGGGGTCGGTTCCAGGAGCAGGCTCGGGAGTTGGCAACGCCCTCCATACCGGCTCGAGCCTGCGAGGTTGCACCGCCCAGTGGGCGAAGCAGCATGCCGTCGCGGATCAGATGTTGGCGGGTGGCGGGAGTTCCGTCGTCGTCGAAGGCGTACGACGCCAGCTGACCTGCGACCGTTGGGTCGAAGGTGACGTTCAGCAGTTCTGAGCCGTACTGGAAGCTGCCGAACATGTCGGGGGTGACGAACGACGTGCCCGCGTAGTTGCGCTCGTCGCCCAGGATCCGGTCGAGCTCGAGGGGGTGCCCGATCGACTCGTGAATTTGCAGCACCATCTGGTCGGGGGCGACCACGATGTCCATCACCCCGGTTGGGCAGTTCGGCGCCTCAAGCAGAGCGATCGCCTCGGCGGCGACCCGGGGGGCGGCGTCGCGGAAACCGAATCGGTCGAGTACTTCGATGCCACCTTGCCCGCAGAACGAGCCGGCCCCGTAGGTTCGGGTTTGGGCATCTGCGCCCGCCGCCGCGGTTGCCCGAAGCGACGGGTAGGTGAAGTCGAAGGTCTGCTCGATCTGGCCGCCGCTACTCGATATCAGCAACGACCGCACCTGACGGCGCCCGAGGAACGCGTTTGTGTCGACGATTCGCTCATCGATCTTCAGTTCGGCGTCGAGCCTGCGCAGCATCTCGATGCGATCGGCGAGGTTCATCTCGCTCCACGGCACCTGGGTGGGGCTGGCGTATTCGCCGGAGGTGGTGAGGTTCGGTGCGTTGACGGGGATCGCTTGGCCAGCGGTTGCCTCGGCCCAGCGTTTGGCCTCGGCGAGCGCGGCCCGGATGCCCGACTCGCTGGTATCGGCGGTGGCGGCGACGCCGGTTCCACCGTTAGACCAGACGGTGACCATGGCCCCTAGGTCGAACGAGGAGTTGACCGGCTGGACCGTGCCTCGGGAAACGCCGAGCCACTCCGATTCTTCGTCGAGGACTCGCAGCGTTGCCTCATCGATGCCTGCGGGCATGGCCCGCTGCAGTCGAGCGGCGAGCTCAATGGTTGAGGAGGTGGTGATGACGGAGGTCATGCACTCGACACTAGCGGCAGAAGCCGAACCGATGTCTGCCCCCGGGGCCGTTGATTAGGTCAAGCCGAGGGGAGTGGGGTCGCCGGGAAGGACCAGTGACGGTTCGACGCCCATCCAGTCCTTGCACAGCGTGGCGTAGTACTGATCGAATGGAACTTCGGTCTTCAGGTTCCCGTCGGAATCGACGTTGGTCAGCGACGGGTAGGCACCGTAGCGTCGAGCCTCGATCGGGCCGATCATGATCAGATTGGATGCCGAGCCGTGATCGGTGCCGCGAGCGTTCTGTTTGAGCCGCCGACCGAACTCGCTGGTGGTGG
>JBOEHD010000070.1:0-7544 GCA_050633745.1 Acidimicrobiales bacterium | reverse complement strand
TTGGCGGTGAATACTTGGGATTCCCGGCAGTTGGCCAGACTGTCCTTGACCGCTCCCTCGTTCATCCCGGTGGAGAACATCACGACCGGAGGATTGGTGGCCACCGCCTGGAAGAACGAGTACGGGGCCAGATTGGCCACGCCGTTCGCGCCGTAGGTACCGATCCAACCGATGGGCCGGGGCACGATCAGCCCAGTCATGAGCTTGTACATCTCGACCCGATCGAGCTGATCGATCGGGAAGGTTGTCATCGGCCGCGGGTCTTCGCTCTGCTGCATCTGTAGAGCTTAGGGGGCCAGGCACTCGCTGAGTTAGCCGAGTGCCTCGCCGATCAGTCAATCAGTCAGTCAGTCAGTCAGTCGGTCAGTCAGTCATCGAATCATCATCGTGAACCACGACGCAGTCGACATCGACAAGTTTCTGAACCGACTCCAGCAGATCCGATTGCAGCCATCGGGACTCGCGGGGCGGGAGGGTGGAGACGATGATGCCGTCGGCGGGGACGCGGCCGATGGTCTGTTCGATGGCCACCAACGGGTCGCCTGGCCCGATTTCGCCGCTGGCCTTTGCCCCCAGTCTTTCGATCTTGCTGAGCTGCATTTCGAGCCGTTCTCGGGCTTTGGTAAGGCTGCCCCCGGTCGGCAGCGGGACCACGACGTGGAACGCCACCGATCCGGTCTGAGCGACCTGGGAGGTCAGCTCATTCATAAGTGCCGGACCGCCGAGCGAGCGGTTGCCGACAACCAGCACCTGACGGTCGGTGGTGTTGAGCATCTGCAGCACCGGCGCCAACCAGCCGGTTTCCAGACGTTCGAGGGCTAACTCATCGCTGCGGGCCCGCACGATGTCGGCCTGAGTACAGATGCCAACAAGAATCTCGTCTTCTACCACTGGGAGATGATGGATGTTCTCTTCGGCCATGATCTGCAGCGCCTCGACCAAGCTGGAGTCGGGGGAGACCGACACGACGTCACTGGAAGCGACCTCGCCGACCGTGGCATCTGGAGGGTGGGTTGCGGCCAGCAGGTCTTTTCGGGAGACGATGCCAACGCAGCGCCCGCCCTCATCGACCAATGGGAAAGCGCCGCGTTCGCCGCGGGTGATGCGATCGGCCACTTCGCTGAGAGGCTCGGCCGGGTCGACGGTGTCGACCATACGGTTCATGACGTCGGCCACCGCGGTTGTCCGCAGCGGATCGACTGTGAGATCCCCACCGACCCGGATTCCTCGGCGGGACAACCGCTCGGTGTAGATGCTTTCGCTCGACAGCGAGGAGTAGACCAGCGCCGCCAGCACCGTGGCCAGCATGAGGGGCATGATCACGTTGAAGTCGCGAGTGATCTCGAACACGAAGACGATGGCGGTGAATGGGGCTCGCGTCGCGGCGCCGAATACCGCGGCCATGGCCACAACGGCGAAGGCGCCCTGGGAGATGTTTAGCTCGGGGGCGATTTCAAGTGTGACGGCGGCGAAGAACCCGCCGAAGGTTGCTCCCATCAGCAAGATCGGGGCCAGGGTTCCACCGGAGGTACCCGATCCCAGCGCTACCCACCAGGCCACTAACTTGGCGACGAGCACGAGAGCCAGCGTGGCCAATGCCAGCTCGCCCTTGAGTACGTCGTCGATGACGTCGTAACCGACGCCGAGCGCTCGGGGTACGAACAGGCCGATGGTTGAGAAGACGAGGGCGCCGAGCACCGGCTGCCAAAAGATCGGGACTGCAAGATTGCGGAAGAACTCTTCGGAGGCAAACAGGCCCCTGGCGATCACGACCGCAACAATGCCGCAGGCGATGCCAAGCACTGCGTACAGCGGCAGCAGATCGAGACCTGCGTAGTCGTGGGGTGGCGCCGAAAATAGTGGTCCGGCGCCGAAGAACGCGGCGTGGATGCCGCTGGCGATGCTGGCCGCAACCACCAGCGGGATCAATGAGCGGATCGACAGTTCGAACAGCAACAGTTCGATGGCCAGCAGCACCGCGGCAAGTGGTGCTCCGAAGGTGGCGGCCATACCAGCGGCGGCGCCGGAGGCGAGAAGGATCTTGCGTTCCGACGGCGTGACCTTGACGATTTGTCCCAGCAACGAGCCGATGGCTCCACCGGTGACGATGATGGGTCCCTCGGCGCCGAACGGTCCGCCGGTGCCGATGGCCACTGCGGCCGAAAGTGGTTTGGCCAGGCCGGCTCTTGGGCGGATTCGACTCTGGCGCCGCAGTACCGCTTCCATCGCCTCTGGTATGCCGTGACCTCGAATCAGTGGTTCCCATTTTGCGATGGTCGACACGATGATGGCCCCGATCACCGCGGCGATTACCAGCCTTGGCGACGGCTCCAGGTCGCTCAGCGGCGGGATCTCCCCCCAATGCCACTCGCCCAGCAGGGCGATGCTGGTGATCAGGCCGATGGTCCGGACCAACAGATAGGCGGCTCCGCCGGAGATTACGCCAAGGGCTGCAGCCAACCCGACCAGGTAGAGCATGCGACGATCGGTGCCACCGCTACGCATGACTCAGCCTCCTAGGGCGCGACCGGTCACCCTGGTCTCGCCGGAATGATGTGGGCGCGGCGATAACGCCGATTCGATCTTCGCAGTCGCTCATCGGTCCTCCGTCGTGCTGCTCTGCGGGCTAGGCAGACCACAGATCACGCCCGACCAGACGACAATACCGACTCAACCGACCGCTTGGCGCACCATTTGCTCAGCTGAACACAAATAGGTAGTCGGCCTGCTCGGCTGGGCTAGTCAGCCGCTGGGCTGCCGAGGCTGATGGGGGCTCGGCTGAGGTCGGCCGTCCAGACCAAGACCTCGTTCATCAGCGAGGTGAGGCCCCGGACCGGCTGCTGAAACTCCGCAGGCTGTGAACCGATGCCTTCCAGAGTGAGGCCGTCGTACCACTGGCCCTGAGTGCCAGAGGCCAGAAATAGCGCCGGGTTGGTCGACCGGCCGCTCATGGCGAGGTGGAGCTCGTCGCTACTGCCATCGTTGGTGGTTTGGAGGTTGAGGGCCGCTTCCGGCAGCGGTTGGGTCCCGGTCACCGCCAATTCCACCGTAGAGGCCACCGCGATGGACCCGGCCGAGAGGTCGGCTACGGCAACGGTTTCGCCGTCGGGTGAGACGGCTAGAGCAGTTGTGGCAAGGTCGCCGCCGCCGAATGCCGGTGGAAGGTCGAGGCAAAATGCCCACTCTTCTCGGAGATCGAGCACATGTACAAACCCATCGGTGCCGGGCTCGGGATGGCCGTGGCTTTCAGCAGGTTCCGATTCCCCACTTTGCAGCTCCGAATCTTCGGGCTCACCGTTTTGAGGTTCGCCGTGGTGATGGTGGGTTTGACGGATGTACAGCGTGTAGAGCCGATCGCCGTTTGGTGACCAGACCTGGCGACGACCGACGCCGTTCATATCGTCGTCGAAGGGGACTTTGGTCGGGCCGAGGATGTCCTGCAGTTCACCGGTGGCCAGGTCAAACGGCCGCACCCGATAGGCACCCGGGCCCCCGGAAACCTGGTGATCGATCACGAACAGCCGACCTCCATCTGTCGAGAAGGCTTCCGGCTCTACCAGACCAGGTAACTCGTACACCGAAAGCGCGGCGGGGTCGTCTGACCGGTCGACGACGGTGATCCGGCTGCTGTCGGGCAACTTCTCAAACAGAGCGGCCTGCGATCCATCTGCGGAAACCGCCCGCAACTCGGCGTTCGGCCCCACGTCGAGTTTGAGCGATTCCTCGCCTAGCCCTACGCCCGGTTCTTCGAGCTTGCTCTCCGAGAACCGAAGTGACGAGTCGGCAAGGGTGACCACCACGGACCCGTCGTGGTCGGCCAGCGTGTTTGTTGTAGCCAGCGGGGCGACCGGGGTTGCTCGGGGGAGTGGCGGGTCGGCGACCACGCCGTAGTTGACCGCTGAGGCATCGCTCTGCGAGACCGCTGAACCGGCCGAGTCGGTAACTCTTTGTGCGCCGGTCGACACCACGTAGGCCGCAATCAATAGCATCGTCGCCAGACCAATAATGAACTGCAATCGCTTGCTCATACTGGATCTACCCCGCAGCCAGTAGTTCGGTTCCCCCCTGAACCTCGGCCGCCAGTTCGACGGCCCGTTCCAAGTCCACCGAGGCCTGCAACCGGTACTGAAGTTCGTCGACGGTCCACAGCAGTGTCGAATCGACCGTGGTCGGACCGGCGGCTTCGTCGAGTTCCCGCTGGTGCTCGAATGGAATCCACAGCGCCAGGGTTTCTCCCGATTCCACCGTCACCGTTATGAACTCCGAGCCGGGCTGAGCGCCGAGCCGCTTGAGATCTGGAGGGCCGGAGAGATCTCGCACCTCCAACGCCACACCGAACTCGGAGTCGATGAGTCGCGGGAACTCCTCGCTGGCAGGCCAGAAGTAGCTTCGACGGCTGGCGGTTGCGCCGTCGCTGACCAATGGTTGTCCGAGCGACGGCAGCGGATTCAACCGATCCGCGGCAAGCGGAGCCGGGTCGTCTGTTGCAGCCGGAGCTGTTGTCGACGGCGTGGTGGCCTGCGGTGTTGCCTCCGGCGGTGTTGCGGTTGCCGGCGGCGTGGTTCGGTCCTGCTCGATGCGGGTGGCTCCGAAGCCGAGTATGTCGGCCACTGCGCTGCGAGCCGGTTCAAGCGCTACCAGCGAAACAACAAAGGCCACAGCGGCCAAAGCAACGGCGACCGTCAACCGCCGTCCATCGTGGTTGCGTAGTCGGCCCCGATAGCGGATCAGGCGCCCCGTGTTTGTCGTCGCCTGCTCGGGGTTTATCAGGAGGTCGTCGAGTACCCGGGCGACCAGATCGTCGCTGGGGAGCTCTAGCTCATCGATGGTCACGGCAACCCGTTGTCCAAGATCGCTCATGGCTCGGTCCTTTCTGAGTCGGATATCGCATCCTTGAGACTGATTCCGCCTGCTGAGCCCGACTCGAGCTCTAACTCGCTCCGCAGGCGTTTCATAGCTCGGCTGAGGCGGGATTTGACCGTGCCTGGTCGACAGCCGAGCGCCTCTGCCATCTCGACTTCGCTCAGCTCGTCGTACCACCGGTAGGCCAGGATCAGCCGATCGTCGACCCGCAGGCGGTTGATCGCCGTGATCAGCGCGGTCCGATCGGCAAGGTGTGCCGCCCGGTCGGCTTCACCGTCGTGCGACTCTGGGTTCAACGCCGCGGTCCGTAGTGTGAGGGCTCTGTGTCGCTTGTCGCCCCGCAGCCGATTACGGGCGGTGTTGGTAACGATGCGGAACAGCCACGGTCGGAATGCCGCGTCGACTCGGAAGCTTGCGAGCGCTCGGTGGGCCTTTACAAACGCTTCCTGGGCCACGTCGTCGGCATCGGAGGCCGAACCCATCGCCACTGCGGCAACCCGGATCGCCGCCTTCTGGTGGCGGGCGACCAGCGCCCCGAATGCCTCGATATCTCCGTCTTTGGCCGCGTCAACCAGCGCCGCATCGCTCGGGGTAAACCCTGCGTTGCCGCCCTCCTCGCTGGTCCGGATCTGGCGTTCGGTCATAGGTGTTCTCGTACGATTGTTACCCCACCGGTCGGCGATCGGTTCCCATGCTCTTGGCGTCGATCAGCGCGCGATCTGGCTGTCTGACCGTTCACTTCGATTCAATCGCCTGTTTCGGGCTACATTTCGGAGACGGTCACAGCCGTGTCCGGGGGAACCAATCGCGGCAACAATTTTATCTACCGCTTTCATTAAGGAGATGGTGTGAACTATTTGGCACCGACGACAGTCGAGGAAGCCACTCGAATGCTGTCGGAATCGCCCGAGGCGAAGGTATTCGCCGGAGCGACCGACGTCATCCCGCAGATTCGATCCGGTCGGCCTGAGCCGGCTGCAATGGTCGATCTCAAGGGTATTGAACAGCTAACCAGTGTTCGCCACGAACAGAACATGTGGGTCATCGGTGCCGCAGTGGCCACCGCCAACCTCACCGAGAACGCTGAGTTGTCAGCAGAATTCCCTGGGCTGGTCGAAGCGGCCGGTCTTATCGGATCCGATCAGATCCAGAACCGGTGCAGCCTCGGTGGCAACCTTTGCAACGCATCGCCTGCAGCAGATTCGGTGCCAGCGATGATCGTCAATGGCATGCGGGCCGTCGTGGCGTCCGGTGGTGGCACAAGAACCGTACCGGTGTCGGAGATCGTGACCGGTCCCGGCTCAACGTCACTGGCAGATGGCGAGTTCATCGTGCAGTTCGAACTCGATGCTCGACCGGCCAACACCGGCGATGCCTACCTGCGGATGATCCCCAGAACCGAGATGGACATCGCGGTCGTTGGCGCTGGCGCCAGGATCACCCTCGATGCCGACGGTAAATGCAGCGCAGCCACCATCGCCCTTGGCGCGGTGGCCCCAACTGCGGTTCGGGTACCCGATGCCGAGGCCGCGCTGATTGGCAACGCCATCGACGACACAACGTTGGCCGCAGTGGCCGAAGCCGCCTCGGCGGCATGTAATCCCATAGATGACAAACGAGGCACGATCGCCTACCGCCGACAGGTAGCGGGCGTATTGGCCAAGCGAGCGGTTAAGGCCGCCGCCGAGCGAGCAGGAGGACAGTAATGCCCAGAACCCATGTTGCATGCAACCTGAACGGCGATGACGTTGAGTTCCTGGTCGACCAGGACGAAACGCTACTAAACGCCCTGCGAGACGACGTCGGCCTGACCGGGGTCAAAGAAGGCTGCGGTACCGGCGACTGCGGTGCCTGCTCGGTACTGATGGATGATCGGGTCACCTGCTCGTGTCTCATCTTCGCTCCCGAAGTAAACGGTGCCACCGTAGTGACCGTCGAGGGGCTGGCCGATGCCGGCGAGCTTCATCCTCTGCAGCAATGTTTCCTTGAGGGGGCTGCGCTGCAGTGCGGCGTTTGCACCCCCGGATTCCTGGTGGCAGCGAAGGCGCTGCTCGACAAGAATCCCAACCCAACCGAAACCGAAGTCCGATATGCGCTGGCGGGCAACCTCTGCCGCTGCACCGGCTACGACAAGATCATCCGGGCGGTCCTCGAGGCCGCAAGCCAAATGAACTCGGCTGTATAGCCGCCTATTAATCGCCTCCTAGCCGCTCACCCAACGAGGAGCCCTCCCATGACCGTCACCGAAGAACCAACAGAAACCGCAGGCAACCCGGGCTACAAGTGGGTCGGATCTCGACCCATTCGACCCGATGGGCTGGAAAAGGTCACAGGTAAGGCCCGCTTTGGCGCCGACCTGATCCTTCCCGGCATGATCGAAGGCGCGGTGCTGCGCTCACCGCACGCCCACGCCAAGATCGTCTCGATCGACACCTCGGCCGCCGCGGGGATGGCCGGCGTAAAAGCCATCATCACCGGAGCCGACTTCCCCGACCTGGCCGAAGCCGGAGCTCGGGCCGACGACGTGCTGATGTCGCACAACGTCATGGCCCGCGACAAGGTGCTCTACGAGGGCCATGTGGTTGCCGCAGTGGCCGCCACAACCCGCAAGCAGGCCCAAATGGCGGCTGCGGCCATCGAAGTCACCTATGAGCAGCTACCCCATGTGCTCACCGTCGATG
>JBOEHD010000069.1:0-23925 GCA_050633745.1 Acidimicrobiales bacterium | reverse complement strand
CCAGCCAGATCTTCCCCGGCGGGCCGCCGGTGGTGAAAGCGGCACTCGGCTACGACGTGACAAAAGAAGAGCTCGGTGGACCGGAGATCCACACCAGGATCAGCGGCTGCATCGACAACCTAGCCACCTCGGAACAAGACGCCCTCGATCAGGTTCGCCGGTTCCTCTCTTACCTACCGTCGAGCGTCAACGAGATGGCTCCCTACGTGCCGAGCGACGATCCGATCGACCGGACTGAGCCTGAACTGCGCGACTTGGTGCCAGCCGACCCTCGTCGTATTCACGACACCCGCAGGTTGCTCAAAGCGGTACTCGACCGCGATTCGTTCTTTGAGATCGCCCCGGACTTTGGCAGGGCCAGAATCACCGGGCTGGCCAGAATCGGCGGCTGTCCGGTCGGGATCATGGCCAACAACCCCAAGTTTCACGGTGGAGCCACCGACGTTGCCGCAGGGAGCAAGGCCATGCGATTGATGCAGCTATGCGACACCTTCCACCTGCCGCTCATCTCGCTAGCCGACGAGCCTGGCTTCCACGTCGGGATCGAGTCTGAGAAGCAGGGCATCGAGCGGGCCGGTGCTCGCATGGTAGCGATGACCTGCATGACCAGGATGCCGTGGCTAACCGTGGTGCTTCGACGGCTCTACGGCGTTGCTGGACAATGCCATCATCGGCCGACTGGCATGTTCCGCCGCTATGCCTGGCCATCGGCTCGGTGGGGTTCGATGCACATCTCTGGTGGCGCCTCGGCGGCCTACCGCAGGGAGATCGCCGATGCCGACGACCCGGAAGCCAAGCAGCAGGAAATCGAGGATCGTCTGAACGCCCTGGCCTCGCCATTCCGGACCGCCGAAGCGACCGGCCAGGACATCATCGACCCCGCTGAGACCCGTCTGATGCTGGCCGAGTTCGTAGCCGACGCCCAGAAGGTGTTGGCAACCCAGCTTGGCCCGCCCGCCCTGGCGTACCTACCGTAAGGCTATGGAGCTATCGACCGGCGGGAACCGAAGAAGCAGGCGAGGAGCGTCGAACTAGGCCGGCGGCCGATCGGCGATGACCCCTGCTTCCTGTAGCGAGGTCAACCGTTCATCACCGATGCCGAGGTCACTCTTCAAGACCTCCTGATTGTGCTGGCCCAGCAACGGTGCTGGTCGGCGTACCATCGCCGGCGTCTCCGAGAGAATCACTGGCGTAAGGGGAGTAACGAAGGGCCCGATTTCTGGCTGCTCTATTTGTAGAAAGGCATCTCGTGCCTTGAGGTGAGGATCTGCCATCACCCCTGCAGCATCGAGCACCGCTCCCGCGGCGACGCCAGTCTCCTGAAGCATCACTGCCAACTCGTTCTGATCGCCGTTGGCCGTCCAGGCGTTCATCGCCGTATCGAAGCGGTCATGGTCTTCGATCAGGTCGACTTCGAACCCGGTGAGTTCCTGGAGAGCGCTCCAATTGTCGCCGTCGACAACCGATATGGCGATCCAGCGATCGTCGCCAGCACAGCGGTAAACGCCTTGGGCCAGATAGGCAGGCTCCCGATTCCCGTTCGGTGTCGGATCGCCGTTGACCTGCGCTTCCACCAGTCGGTCGCCGATGGCCGCGATCGTGGCCTCGATCTGCGGATTCTCGATGGTCACGCCGCCATGTTCGGGGTCTGCTTCTCGATTCCAAATGGCGGTGAGGATGGCTCCGGTGGCGTGAAGTCCGGCGATCGGATCAGGCCATGCCACCCCGGCCTTCCAGGGGTTGGCATCGGGGTAGCCGATCAGACTGGAAAGCCCGGCATGAGAGTCGACGCTCGCCCCGTAGGCCAACCAGTCCTCGGCGGGCCCGCTGCGACCGTAACCCGGCATCGTGACGTAGATGATGTCGGGGTTCAGCTCGTGGATGCGGTTCTCGTCGAAACCAAGATTCGGCATGACTCGCGGGCTGTAGTTCTCGATGATCACGTCATAGTGGGGGATCATCTCGGCCAGAACTTCTCGCCCAGCTTCCTGCTCGAGGTCGAGCACAACCGAACGTTTCCCGAGGGCGTATTTAGCGAAGTGGGAGTTGCGGTTCCATTGGCAGTCGCCTTGGTCGTTGTTCGGGAAATAGCTCGTCGCCTCGACCAGTGAATCAGGAATCTTCCGTGGACCCCGAGCCCATGGCGCTTCGATCTCTACGACGTCGGCTCCGAAGTCGGCAAGCATTCTGGTGGACAGCGGTCCGGCCCAGACCCTGGTCAGATCGAGAACCCGCAGTCCGGCCAGCGGCCCGAGGTCGGGGTTCTGGCGTTGCCATGACCGTCCGCCACTCGACTGCTTGTGGCTGAACCGGGTCGGTGAACGAGGCACCCGGTAGCCGTGTCGATCCTCCCAGTAGCCCCGCACCGCAAGCTGGGGGTCGGCCAGCAAGCTGGTCATCGTGGTAACGGGTGCAGTTGGGATGCGCATGGCCTGAAACAGATCGACCACCTCATCTGCAGCACGCTCAGCCAGCCAGGGCTTGAGTTCATCATCGAGTACCGAACGATGGCTCTGGAAGTCCATGGGGGAGTCGATCGACGGGTGGTCGAGCAAATGGGTCAGGCCGGTTGCGTCGAGCACGGCCTCGACCTGCTGGTCGCTTGGTGCAGCGATAGCCACCCATCCGTCGGCGCAGCGATACAGCCCGTTTGGCTGACCCTGTCCGGCGAACCGGTTCCCCATACGACAGAGCACGTCTTGTGCCATGGTGTAGCGGAGCAGCGTGAACTGATGCAGAGCAGCCATCGCCTCGACCTGGCTGACCTCGACGGTCTGGCCGACGCCGGTTTGCTCCCGGGCGAAGAGGGCGATTATTGCGCCGAGGTGTCCGTACAGTCCCGCAGCGTAGGCAGGCTGGTTGGCTGGACCCTGCAGCGGTTCCCGCTGGGGATCACCGGAGAGATACAGGTGACCGCCGAGCGCGTAGTCGGTCAGATCGGTGCCGTGCCATTGGGCATAGGGTCCCTCGGCGCCGAAGTGGCTGAGCTGAACTTGGATCGCCTGAGGACACTCAAGCTCTAGTGCGTCGAGAGGTTCGTAGCCCGAGCTTTCGATGATGACATCGGCCTGGGCGGGGTCGAAGCTGCTGGCCCTGTCATTCGCGTTGACTCGGCCCTTGCTCGACTGGAGATAGACACGCTGGTATTCGTTGAGGCTGTCATGGCCGACCACCATCACCTGGGCACCTCGGTCGGCGAACAGCTTTCCGCAATAGGCACCGGCGACGGAACCGCCGATTTCGATAACTCGCAGATCGCTGAACCGCTTCATACGTAACCTCAACCGATGGCAGTTTTAGGAGACCCGGCCAGTAACCAGTGGAGCCGCTTCACCGCCAAAAGTCGAGTTCGACGACCGACTGGATCCCACCCTGACCGGCCCTCGACACTGTCTCCGGAGGAGACTTGAGACGAGGGTGAGGCAAGACCTTGGTACCTGTACTAGACAAGGGACTTCTGTGGCTGTTGCACAAAACTCCCCCCAGCCAAACGTGAGGGCTGACGCCGAGGTCGTTGCGGCCTTACGGGCCGGTGATCAGGACGTATTTCGAGACGTTGTCGCCGACTTCAACCCCGGGCTGGTGCGCTTGGCCCGCAGCTACGTGTCCGCTGAGCTGGCAGACGAGGTGGTCCAGGAGACGTGGGTGGCCGTTCTCCGCTCGCTCGACTCGTTCGAGGAACGATCTTCGCTGATGACCTGGATCTATCGGATCCTGATGAACAAGGTCCGGACGCTGGCAAAACGAGAGTCAAAGATCATTCCTTTCGCCGCCATGGGCCATTCCGGCTCTGGCGACTCTCCTACGGTCGATCCGGAACGGTTGCTCAATACAAAATCTGGGCCGGGTCACTGGGCTGACACCCCGCCCCGCTGGGAGGGTCTGCCAGCCGAAGAGCTCGAAAGCGTTGAGGTCCTCGACATGATCATTGATGCCATCGCCGGTTTGCCGATGGGGCAACGGGAAATCATCGAGTTACGAGACGTTCAAGGTCGCTCGGCCGAAGAAGTCTGTAACACTCTAGGTATCTCGTCAGTCAATCAACGTGTGCTCTTGCATCGAGCACGGGTTGCTGTGCGAGCGACGCTCGAGGGGTACCTCACCAATGACTGATCCAGACCAATTCATCGCCAACGAGTTAAAAATCCGCTGCTCTGATGCGGTGGAACTCGTCACCGAGTATCTCGACGACGCTCTCAACGACCACGACCTCGCCAACTTCGAAACCCACCTCGCCGATTGTGAAGGGTGCACGGTTTTTGTGGACCAAATCAAGATGACGATCGCCCTCACCAGCGCAACCACCCGCCGACACGTTGAGGTCATGCCGGCCAACTTTGACGAACTCACCGCCATCTTGGTTGAACGAGCAACTGAACCTGAGTGACCGACGGTCTTGTAACCGTGCCGTGAACCGGGTCTTTGAAACAATGTCTTGTAACAAGGGGTTGACTTGGTTGTCTAATACCTGTCGCCGTCGCAGAAGGAGAACGCAGGCATGACCACAACAAACAAAACAGTGTTGGAGCTGGACGATACGTTCGCCAGCGAGTTTCCCGAACTCGGGGCTGACTGGCAGCCCCAATCGGTGTCAGTCCCTGAGCTAGTGGCGTTGAACCTCGAACTAGCGAAAGAACTGGGAATCGACCCTGCCGATCTGGAGTCGCCAGACGGGTTAGCAACACTGACGGGCAGCGCAACGCCAGCAGATGCTCGACCGATCGCCATGGCATACGCCGGACACCAGTTCGGCGGCTTCTCTCCGCTGCTTGGCGACGGGCGGGCTGTGCTTCTCGGTGAGGTCATCTCCCCGAACGGGCACCGCCTCGATATCCACCTCAAGGGTTCTGGCCGCACTCCATTCGCAAGAGGCGGCGACGGCAAGGCCGGGTTAGCCCCGATGTTTCGCGAGTTCCTCATGGCTGAGGCGATGCATGCCCTGAACATTTCAACCACCAGGGCGCTGGCAGTAGCCACCACCGGGGAACAGATCCGTCGCGAGGAGGGTCTCGTCCCCGGAGCGGTTCTCACCAGGGTGGCGTCCAGCCATATCAGAGTCGGAACCTTCCAATTCGCCGCCAGCCTTGAAGACCGGACGGTCTTACGACGCCTCGCCGATCACGCAATCGAACGCCACTACCCGGCGGTTGCCGCCAGCGATGGTCGCCACCTGGCATTCCTAGAAGCTGTCGTTGACTCCCAAGCCGCACTCATCGCCGATTGGATGCTGGTCGGCTTTGTTCACGGTGTCATGAACACAGACAACGTCACGATCTCCGGCGAGACCATCGACTACGGCCCCTGTGCGTTCATGGATCGCTACGACCCGACGACCGTCTACAGTTCCATCGATCACGGTGCCCGCTACGCCTACGGCAACCAGCCCGCCATCGGCCAGTGGAACCTACTCCGCCTAGCCGAGACCCTCCTACCGTTGATCGACGAGGACCTCGATGCGGCGGTCGCGGCAGCCACCGAAGTACTCAATGCATACGCCGACCGGTACCAGTACCACTGGCGGAGCGGCATGCGAACCAAACTCGGCCTGGTCGAAGCGATCGAGGCCGATGAGGTCCTTGCCGCCGACCTCCTGGACATGCTGCAATCCGAACAGGTGGACTACACCACTACCTTCCGGGCTCTCGCAAGCTCGTTGCGTGGCGACGACAAGACCCTTCGAGGCCTGTTCGAGACTCAGACCTCGCTTGAAGCGTGGATTGGGCGATGGAGGTCACGACTCGATACCGAAGGTCGAGATCTGGAGCTGGTCGCTACCGAAATGGATTCGGTCAACCCGATCTACATCCCGAGAAACCACCTCGTCGACGCCGCCCTTGAAGCGGCAACGGCGGGCGATATCGGACCCTTCAACGAACTGCTTGAGGCGGTTACCGATCCCTTTGTTGAGCGTGACGCCTTAGAGCGGTTTGTCGGGCCTGCACCGGAGTCGTTCGACAAGACATTTAAGACCTACTGCGGCACCTGAGTTCCGGCCAAGCGAACGGTTCCGATTCGGACACCTGCGCCACCAAACTCCGGATTCGTGCTCTCACGGTGTCCGTGGTCGATCAGGACCCGGAGCGCAGCCTGATGCCAACGATGCGGATTGGACCGGCCGTTGCAGAACGACTGTCGGCCGGTTCGGATCGCGATGGTGGATCCGTTGCGGAGCTGTTTCGATCGGTCGGCCTCCCCGACGACGAGGAGTTCCTTCGGCGCTACCCCTTTGCGGTCTCGGGCGGTCAGGCGCAGCGGGTGGCGCTCGCCCGAGGGCTGGCGTGCTCGCCTACCGATTCTTGGGTTGGTGATTCATGCGGCCGGTGTCCCAGGCCCATGCCGCGAGTTCGACGCGGTTGCGGGCGCCGATCTTGTTCGAGAGATGGTTGAGGTGGGTTTTGGCGGTGGCCAGCGAGATGTAGAGAGTGTCGGCGATTTCGCTATTGGTCTTGCCGGTAGCGACGAGTTTGAGGACCTCTTCCTCGCGTTCGCTAAGCGGCTCTGCCGGTTGCTTCGCTGGTTCCGGAAGGTTGGTTCCCGCCAGGTTGCCGAGCAGTCGAACGGTGATGGATGGCGAGATGAGCGCATCACCGCGTATGGCAGCCCTGACCGCTTCGATGAGGAGATTTGGCCCTGCGTCTTTGAGGATGAAGCCACTGGCGCCATTGCGGATGGCCTGGTGGACGTAGTCGTCCTGGTCGAAGGTGGTGACAACGACGACCGGGATCGGATTTGTGAGGTGTGGGCCTGCGAGTTGGCGGGTGGCTTCGAGCCCGTCGACGCCGGGCATACGAATATCCATGAGGCAGACGTCTGGCCGGTGTTGGTTGGCGAGATCGATTGCATCCCGCCCGTTTTCGGCTTCGGCGATAACGATCATCCCGCTGGCCTCGAGCATGACTTTGATGCCAGCTCGGACCATGGGCTGGTCATCGGCGATGAGGACGCTGATCTCTTTTTGGTCTGTCACCGGGCTGTGTCTAGCGGGATGGTGGCCGAGACGGTCCAACGTTCGCCGTCGTGGCCCGCGCCGAGCTGCCCGTTGAGTGATTCGACTCGTTCACGCATGCCGACGATGCCGTAGCCGGGGTTGTTGTTTGGCGGCTTCGCTTGCCCGTTGTCGCTGACCGCCCAGTGAAGGTTGGTTTCGTCGGAGTTGATCATGATGTTGATGCTCGTGGCTTCCGGGCTGTGTCGTCGAGTATTGGTAAGCGCTTCACGGGTGAGTCGCACAATGGTTGGCGCCAGCGACGTTGGGAAGTCATTGACGGTCAGGTTCACATCGATACCGGATTCTCTGACCGTTTGCACCAGTTCGTCGAGGTCGCCTTCGGCATGCATGGACGCGTCAAGCGGGTTGTCGCCGGTGCGGAGCGTGTCGACCAGTTGGCGCATCGAGACCATCGCTTGAGTGCCGGCTTCTTCGATCTCGCTGAGGATCTGTTTTGCGTGTTCGGGGTTTGCCTCGGCGACGAACTGCCCGGCCTGGGCCTGGACAACGATGCCGGTGACATGGTGGGCAACAACATCGTGGAGCTCCCTCGCCATTTCGATCCGCTCGCCGTTGCGGGCCTCAGCGACACTGCGTTCACGGTCTTCGGCCCCGAGGCGTAGGTAGAGTCCGGCGCCAACGGCAGCGGCTGCGGTAGCCCAGAAGACGATCGTTGCCACAAGTCCGGCAAACGGTCCGGCGAAGACCACGTCGGCCACCAGGATGGCAACGAAGATCGTGACGATCAACGGTGCAGCGAGCGGGCGTTCGCCGGTGCGGCTGATGATCCCGCACAGCAAGATGAGCCCGCCTATCATGACAAGGCCTGGTGAGGAGTCGGCGTGTCTGGTGAGTAGACCACCGGCTGAGAGTGCAAAACTCACAACGAGCAGAAGTCCGGCTGCGAGGTTTGGCGATCGTCTCGAGAAATGCAGGGAACCGATCGCCGCCACGCCGCCGATGAGCACCCGGAACAGAGCGTTGGCATCTGCCGCAAAATCGAGCAGCATGGCGGCAAGAAGGCCGGCTGTTGCGAAGACAAAGAAGCTTCGCTCCAGCCGCTGAACCGGCGCTCTTAGGTTGGCGGTGGGGGCGTCAGCTTTCAAGGACGCTCCGATCGGTCGTGTAACGCTTTAACATTGGTCGAGATACGAGTTCAGCTGCCAGGGTCAAGCCTATAGCTGCCAGAACCGTGACAAAGACCAGAACGAACGGTCGGACGCCTATCGAGGACCGACTGAAGATCAGGCCAACCCAGATACCCAGCATTCCGGCACTGCCCGTTGCCGCTATAAGAGGTAGGAGAATCGCTCGACGTCTGGATGCTGCCAGGGACCGGAACGGCACCCCCGTCAACCGTAAAGCGGTGAGTGGTCGGCGTTGATCGATGATCGACGTTGTGAGGTGAGCGGCCACTCCGACGGCGGCGGCGATTCCGGCCACCGCAATCATGAGCAGCGACGCCTGCTGGAAGTCATCGATCAACTGCTGCAAGCGTTGCGTCTGTTCTGAGAAGGATGCGACAAGACTCTCAGGTACGACCTCTGTGACCGTGGATCTGATCTCCTCGGTCGTCACACCGTCGGAGGGAACGACTACGAACGTGGCCGGGTAGTCGAGCATTTCATCCTGAATCGTGATGTCTTTGGCCAGTGGCTCGAGCGCCGTGGTCAGTTGGGCCAACTCGTCCGTCGAGATGTCGACCGGGACTGCAAAGTCGACTTGGCCTGCCTCGTCGGCGGCCGTGCCTGCAAACACCGGTCCTGAAACTGCGGCCAACAGTCCGGCAATCAAGGTCGCCAACGCAAGGCCACCGACTTGGCGGTACGCGGTCTTTGGGTCATCCAACAACCGCCTCGCGGCGAGCAGGCTCACGGGTCGCTTGGCCACAAATAGCCACACACTGGCGATCAACCGCACGAGCAGCGGTCCGACAACCATCGTCGAGGATAGGACCGCGGTCCACGCCAGGAGGATCATCAGCTGTGATGCGTCCCGAGAGTTCACCGTGGCATAAAAGAAGAACATTGCTCCGACTAGGCCAAGGGCTCGCAGCCATTTTGCGCCTCTTGCTTGGTCGTTCGTTGCGACACCGAGCGGACTGGTGTTCACCCGTCGTAGCGTCAGCACAGCTGACCCAAACGAGATAGCGATCACTCCGAGCCAAATCAAGACAAAAACCGCCGGGTTTGGCATGAGATCACCAGCAATCCACGATCCGCCCCCAACCTCGATCGACTCGAAGAGCCGCAACCCAAGCAGAGATAGTGCCAGGCCAGCCGACGCTCCAATGGCGCTGGCGCGGGCGGTATCGAGAATGGTTAACAGTGTGATCTGCCGACCGGTTGCGCCGACGAGCCGTAACCGGGCCAGTTCGACCGACCGGCGGCCGGTCAGCATCCTGGCCGCGCCTCCGATCATCGACAACGCGGGAACGATCAAGATGACCGAGCCAAGCGCCGTCATTAATCGATAGAGCTGAAGATCGGATCCGTTCGACTTCGTCGCCCAGTCCGTCACCACTGCCGGCCCATAGGTTTCATTTAGCCGCCAGATCGGTACAGACGGTTGTTGCGTGAAAACCACATCGTCGGGCTCGGCGCCGATTATCGCCCCAAGCTCATTGCGATGGCCCAAGCCATCATCGCCGATCAGGCCGGTCGGGTTAGTGAAGCCGCTGAGCACCTCCGGGTTGGCGTTGGCTCGCGCCAGCAATGCCGGCGAAACCCACACCTCACCTGGCTCGGGCAGGCGGGCCAGTCCGGGTGGGACCGGGGCGTCTGGCCCCACCGCGGCGTATGTGGAACGCATGATCGGTTCCCCGCCGCGCTGGTCGAGCACGGTCACAAGCAGGCCGCCACCGGTTAGGGACTCAGTTTTCGGCAACGAGTCCGATCCGAAGTTGTGGTCGAACGTCGGATTGCGCCAAGCCGTTCTGGCGTCTCGATTCTCTAGGCCAACGTTGGCTCCGACACACAACACGACGATGAGAGTGGCCACAGCAATCCCCAACGCCATAAAGCCCTGCCCGATGAAATCGGACCGGCTGCCAGACAACATCCGCCACACTCGAAAGCTCGACTTCATGATGTTGCCGCCTGACGGTCGGCGACGATTCGTCCGTCGACTACATCTATGCGCCTGGCCAGCCTGCCAGCCACACCGACATCGTGGGTCACGACGAGCAGCGTCGCGCCGATACTTCCACACATTTGCCTGAGCATCTCCATCACCGAGACGCCGGTCTCCTGATCCAATGCTCCGGTCGGCTCATCAGCAATCAGCACCGGCGGCCGAACCACCATGGCTCGGGCAATCGCCACCCGCTGGGCTTGACCGCCAGACAGCTGGCCAGGCCGACGAGCACCAAGCCCACCCAAGCCCAACGGCTCCAGCCACTGCCGCGCCTCGCCAACTGCTTTGCGTCGGCTTTGCCCAGCAAACATCAACGGCAACGCTATGTTCTCCTCCGCCGTTAGGTCACCCATCAGGTGACCGGCCTGGAACACCAGCCCGATCATGCGGAGGCGAAACTCGGTCCGGGCCCGTTCCGACATCCCGGTTAGTTCCTGGGATCCGACCCAAACTTGCCCGGCGTCTGGCTGCACGATCCCAGCCGCAGCTAACGCGAGCGTTGTCTTGCCAGATCCAGAAGGACCCATCACCGCAACCGACTCGCCAGAGGTGATCATGAGATCGGCACCGGCCAGAGCAACCGTTTCGCCGTAGCTCTTCGCCACACCAACAAACCGAATATCGCCAGCGCCGCTCATGCCACGACCGACAGAAAGAGTACATCAAAGAAGCTCATGAACTCAGCATGTTCCAAATGACCCCACCGCAACATCGACCAAACAGTGGATCCCATCAACCAAAGGATTGATTGCACACGCGAGAAGCAGTAACGAAATCGGATCGCCTTCTGTTGCAAGCGGATCTGCCCAATTCGGGTCTTTTGCATCTAAATCGCCCCAGGTTGACCCCGCCGAGGTCCGAGCGGCCCGAACGTTGGCCGAAAACTGCCTGAATCTAGCGGGTTTTGAGGCCTGTCGGGAGACTTCGAGCAAGATAAACGTGTAGGGCGGCCCCAGAGTTGTGGGCCTTTAGGACTTGTAATGATTCCGTCAAATTTCGCTGAACCGGATGCGAAAATCGCCTGAGGCAGAGCTACCTAACGGATAGCAGACCGGGGGTAAGTCCCATTAGTTTGGCACGCTATCGACCAAGCGTCGCAGCATTTGCTTCGACGGTTCGCAAGCCGCGTTGCATGCCTCGGTCGTCATATCGGCGGAAAGACTTAGGAGCAACGGTGCGGACCATAGCTGATCCAATAAGACTGTTTTCGAAAGCAGCGCTTGTTTTCGGTTTGTTGATTGTCGGGCAGTCGGCCATGGCATCAGGGGCCTCGGCGGCGGGGCCTGAGGAACAGCCGGAGGTAGATTTTCGGTCTAGCACTGGTGATCTTTGGGGCCCAGTCGAAACCCAGCTCTATCCGGTGCCGGGAGCGGCGGTGGATGCCGTGGCCGAGGCCGAGACCATGGATGACCTCGTTCGTAGTACCGCGGTGTCGGCCGGGTTGGCTACTGCTATGGAGCGCGATCTTGATGTGCCGGTTGCTGAGGCTTCAGCGTTTATGGCCCGCCAGCTCGAACAAACCGCGGTTGCCGCCTCGATTGAGGCGTCGGTGGCACGAGATCACGGCGGAACCTGGATCGCCGAAGACGGCACCCTGCAGGTCGGCGTGACTACCGAGTCTGCGGCGGCCGAGGTTCGGGCCGCTGGGGCAGAGGCGGTTCTGGTTGAGCGGACCGAGGCTGAACTGTTGGCCATTCATGACCGGCTGAACTTCTTGACCGACGATGAGATGGAATCGATGGCCGGCGTTACCGGCTGGTCGGTTGACCTTTTCTCTAACCGGGTATTGGTCGAGACCGATGACCCAACAACGATCGGTGCATATCTGGAGACACTCGGCATCGATCTCGATGCCATCGGGTTCACCCCAACTGTGGAGCATATGAGGACCGGCACAAACGTCTTTGGTGGCGAACGCTACTGGACAAGTGTTGCAGGGTGTTCCTTCGCTTTCGGGGTTGTTGGCGGGATCTTGACCGCCGGGCATTGCGGCGGAGTCGGCTCTCCGGTGGCCGATCAAGCCACCGGTCGCCAGGTCGGCCAATTCACGGCCAGCAGCGTGACGGGTGTCGATGCAGCGTTTATTGCCCTCAAGGCGGGCAATGCCGGACAGCCTTACGTTTCGGCCCACAACGGTGGGTTCATCCCGGTGTATGGGGCGGCTCAGGCGCCGGTTGGTTCCGGTGTGTGCCGGTCGGGTGCTACGTCCGGTTTCCACTGCGGTGTCATCACCTCTCGTAGCGCCACAATCAATGCCGGGTTAGGATTTTGGTATAACCAGATCACGACCACCGCCTGCGCATCTGCTGGCGACTCTGGCGGCGCGCTGCTGTGGAGCTACCACGCCCAAGGCATGACATCGACAACTTCCGCATTTTGTGGCAGCGGTCGGGCCTCGGTCTCGAGCTACCAGCCGTTGGGGCCGATCGCCCGTGCATGGGGGCTGACGATGTACGTCGCCTCCAGCGCTACGCCGCCTCCTCGGATCACCGATCCGCCTGCGGGGAGTTTTCAGTTGAAGATCGCTCATAGTGGGCAGTGTGTTGATGTGCAGAATGAGTCGGCTAGTAATGGGGCTTATCTTGTGCAGTACGCGTGCGGGGGCAGTCTGAGTCAGTATTGGACGGCGGTCCCCAACAGTGATGGGTTCAACCTGAAAAACGCTAAGTCTGGTCTTTGCATGGCCGTCAACTTCGGCTCTCATGACAACGGCATCAACATTGTCCAGTGGACCTGTGGGAGCGGTGGGAACTCGATCCTGTATCGCAGCGGAAACCAGTTGCAGTTCAAACACTCGATGAAGTGTCTAACGCTTCACGGCGCATCCCAGACACCTGGCTATGGCCTAGAGCAGGCGCCCTGTGTTGCCGGTGCCGGACACCAGAACATCACCGGCGGCGGATCAACCCCACCACCACCGCCACCACCTCCGCCTCCTCCTGTGGAGTCGGTGATTGGTGGGGTTGTCTCCTCTAACGGTGCCGGGGTTTTGGGTGTGCAGGTTGAGTTGTTCGCCGCCGATGCTGACGGTGTCCGACAGGAACTGTTGGAAAGCGGGCAGACCGGCGCTGATGGCAGCTACTCGTTCACCACCACCGGCAACTGCCACGTGGTGGTGCTCAATGCGCCGGACGGGATGACGTTCGCCGACGACGCACTCACCGCCGAGATTGATTTATGTGTCGAGCCTGGCGAGACCAGCTCCGGTAACGATGCCACCCTGTTCGAAGTCGATAACTCCGAAACCGGTATAGCTGGCACCGCTACCGACGCTGCGGGCCCGGTTAGTGGTGTGCACGTTGATTTGTTCAGCGCGACCGCTGACGGAGCCCGGGGCTCCTGGCTGCAAGGCACCGACACCGCAGCCGACGGTGTATACGGGTTTACCACCGATGCTGGCTGCTTCGTCTTGACCTTTGTCGCCGCCGACGGCTGGTCGTTCAACGGATCTGAGTACCGCAATGTCGGTGTTTGTGTCGAAGCCGGAGAAACAGTGTCCGGTACCGACGTGGCCTTGGTCGTCGACGGCGATCTTGGCCGAATCGGTGGCATGGTCACACTCGATGACGGCCCGGTCGCAGAGGTTGGTGTCGATCTGTTCGCACAGGCCGACAACGGAGACCGAGGCCAGTTCCTCGGATCGGCTGATTCCGGGGCTGATGGCTCCTTCGGGTTTGACGTTCCCGACGGTTGTTATGTGTTGACCGTGACCGCTCCTGCTGGCACCACGTTCGCCGGTAGTGGCTGGTTCCAGCCGTCGGTGTGTGTCGATGCTGGTGAAACCGCGGCGGTCAACGCTGTCCTCGACCCAACCCCAGCCGCGTCGCTCGGCGGGCTTGTCGACCAAGCGGACAGCCCGGTCGAGGGAGTCGTGGTGACGTTCTATGAGACCGGCGCTGACGGTTCACGAAGCACGTATCGGGGTTCGGTAACTACCGGTGATGATGGTCGCTACACCTTCGGCGTACCTGCAGGGTGTTCCTGGATGATCTTCGTTGCTCCCGACGGCATGATCTTCGACAACGGCAGCCAGTATCTGGAAGCCTTCCAATGCGTAGAAGACAGCGAAACCATCACCAACATAAACGCCACCCTCCTATAAACCGACGAAGGGTTAACACTTCGGGCCGATCCCAGGGTCGCGTACATCGAGCAGGACTTTACCGTCTCGATCGACACGGGTCAGTCGCCCCAGGAAACTTGATCAGCTGTGGTTGCGTCTGTTTGCCAGCTAGCTGGCCTTGGCCCTAGCCGCGGTCGGAGGCTCGAGCGCAGGCATTAGCCGGGGGATTGATGCGATCAGCGCCGCGGCTACCGCGACTGCTGCAGCTACCGGTGTCCACCAAAGCGGGTCGAACGGGTCAAGCTGGAAGTACTCCCGGGTGAAGGGTGTGGCAAGTATTATTCCGTACAGTCCCGCCATCGTTCCTGCGAGCGCGACCTTCCATGGGCGTAGCGGGCGGCTTGCCACAACCAACACCGCGAGGCCAACGCCGAGCAGTGTGACTGTGGCGAGAGTGCGTGATTCGGCCAAGGTTAGGTTTTGTCGGGCTAGCTCATAGACGGCAAGGGTTACCGTGCCAGCAACCAAGCCTGCGGGCACCGAGAATCTTAGAACGCGGGTCAGGAAGCCGGCCTTTACTCGACTCACTTCTGGTGACAACGCCAAAAAGAACCCCGGGATGCCGATGCTGAAGGTGCCGATCAAGGTGAGCTGACGAGGCAGGAAAGGGAATGGACTTCCGATAAGGCCAATGACCAGAGTGAGAAACACCGCGTAAACCGCCTTGGTGACAAAGAGGTTTGCAACCCGTTCGACGTTGTTGATGACTTTCCGACCCTCGGCCACCACCACCGGCAGCGTCGAGAACGCATCGTCGGTTAGAACAAGATCGGCGACCGATCGAGTCGCTGCGCTTCCCGAACCCATGGCGATTCCAAGGTCGGCATCCTTCAGCGCTAGGACATCATTAACCCCGTCACCAGTCATCGCTACAACGTGACCGTTGGCTTGGAGCTCTTGCACCATGGCCTGTTTTTGTCGTGGAGCCACACGGCCGAAGATGTCGTTCTTCTGCAGCGACTCTGACAGTGCGGCATCGTCGTCGAGGATCGTCCGGGCGTCAACTGCCAAACCCTGTGGTCGCAGGCCTGCCCGTTTGGCGATTGCGCTGACTGTCGACGCGTTGTCTCCTGAGATCACCTTGACTGTCACGTCTTGGTCTGCGAAATAGCTGAGGATGTCCTTTGCGTCGCTACGGATTTCGTCGTGAAGCTCGACGATGGCCAACGGGGTGAGTTCGGGAGGAGCTTGGTCAGCAGAGGGAGGGCTCATGCTCTTTGCTACAGCAATCAATCGCTGGCCTGCGGTACTCAACCGTTCGGTCAACTCTCTGCCGTCGGCATCGGAGGCCAACAGAACATCGGGAGCCCCGATATAGAACCATCCGCGGTCCGCAAAGGATGCGGCCGACCACTTTCTGGCACTCGAAAAAGGCTCGAAGGACTGGACTGTCCAGGATGAGTTAGATCCAACCTCTGACGCGATGGCTGCCATAGTCGCGTTGTGCGCATCATCGGCCGAGGCAAGCGCAGCTAAAACTTGGCGGCTGTCATCGGCTGTGTGTTCTCCGAGAGGGTAGATATGAGCGAACGCGATTTCCCCGGTGGTGATAGTGCCAGTCTTGTCCAAACACAGCACGTCCACCCGCGCCAACACCTCGACCGTCGATAGCTGCTTCGCCAGAGCGTTGCGGCGAGTTAGCTCTAGCACGCCGGCCACAAAAGCCAGACTTGTCAGTAACACGAGCCCGTCGGGGACCATTGCCACCGCGGCGGCGACTGTGCCCTGGAGCGCAGCGCGCCAGTTATCTTCAGCCTCAAGCAAAGAAAGCAGCAGCATGATCGACGCTATTGGTATAACGATGGTCAGCCATCGCAGAATCCTGTTGATCGACTTGCGCAGCTCGGACTCCGCAGCACTAAACGTCTTGGCCTCGTTCGCTAGGGCGCTTGCGTAGCTCGCGTCTCCGACAGCAGTGGCTTCGATCTTTCCAGACCCGGCAACGACGAAGCTGCCAGACAGCACTTCGTCCCCGACGTCCTTAGGAACCGACTCGGACTCGCCAGTCAACATTGACTCGTCGAGTTGGAGACCTGTTGCGGCTAGGACGACTCCATCGACCGCGACCTGACCGCCCGGGGCGAGGGCGATGACATCATCGATCACGACACCTTCGCTATCGATCACCGCAGAGGAGCCATCCCTTATGACCGTTGCCTTCGGCTCAGTAAGAACCTGGAGCCTTTCCAGCTCTCTTCGAGCTTTCACCTCCTGGCTCACCCCGACCACGGTGTTGGACAGAACAACGCCAACAAAAAGACCGTCCCGCCAATTGCCCGAGATTATTACCAACACAAAGAGCACAAGCATGATCGCATTGACCGGTGTCAGCGCGTTTGCTGCCAGTATCTGGCCGGCGGATCGTTTGTGGGTTGCCGAGGCCTGGTTGGTCTGACCGTTTGCGATCCGATCAGCTACCTCCTCACTCGACAGCCCTATCGAGGCCTTTTGTAGATCTACCTCGTCTGTGGCCATGATTACCTCTGTCCAACTCAGAGCCAGCCTCAGGGGCGGCGCTAGAGCATCGGCGGCCGCCCCTTGTGTGACTCATGAGGCACGAAACCTGTTTTGCTAGCTTGCTGCGATCGCATCGAGCACGTCGAGGCTGGTCGAACGACGGGCAGGCAAGATGGAAGCTGCTAGACCGAGTGTAAAGCCAAGTCCGACGATCAACAGCAGGCGAGGGTACGGAAGTGCGAAGTTGATGTGTACTACCTCTGATCGGTTAAGCGCACGAATCAACGCCCAGCCACCAAAAAGGCCAAGCAGCATCCCAACCAATGTGCCGAGTGCGCTGATCAGGATGCTCTCTAGCCGGACCATTCGTTGAACGCGCCGATCAACCATGCCGATTGCCCTTAAGAGACCAAGCTCCCGACGACGCTCAAACACCGACAACGACATCGTGTTCACGATGCCAATCACCGCTACTAGAACACTCATCAGAAGTAGGCCGTTGACCGCGTTGACCACAAAGTCAAGAGCCGTGCCGACGATGCCTCCGGAGGAATTGCCTTCTTCAAGCGTCAGGTCGGGCCGTCCGCTCACCGCAGCTTGGATGTTGTCCTTGAGCGCCTCAGGAGGCGGTTTTACCGCTTCGACGAAGGCCATCGTCACATCGTCATTTCCGACGATCTCACCGTAGGTATCGGCGTGCACAAACGTGCCTACCTTCGAGCTGTCATCGTCAATCTCCAAGATGCCGACCACTCGTAATGTACGTTCGTCGGCGCCGCTAACCCCCGAAATCGTGACAGTGTCACCAACGCTCTCCGCAAAGCCGGTCACAGCGGTGCCGGGCTCCAGGTCATCGAACGAACCCTCGCGAAGGTTTAGCGTGCTGACCCATGCCAGCTGATCGAGATCGCCGGTCGAGATCGTCGACGGAAAGTCGTTGACGTCAACTGCCGCCCGGCTAAAGGCGACGACCGAATCGACGCCCTCGATGTTTGATAGCGACGAAAGCAGCTCGTCGTCAAGCACGCTCCCCAGGCTACCTATGGAGTAGTCGGCCGCTTCGGGCTCCTGAAGAAGGGCGACAAGAGCATCGCGAACGTTCTGCCCGGCGACCGAGATCAACGTCACGAGAAAAACTCCGATTAGAAGCGCGTTTGCCGTTGTTGCAGTACGGGCAGGGTTTCGTGTTGTGTTATCCAACGCCAGTCTTCCCTCGAGGCCAAGCATCCTCATGACCGGAGCGAGGAGCTTCCCGAAGCCCGTGGCGAGTATTGGGCCTGCTACAACTACCGCTACGAAGACCCCGACCAATCCAAGCCCCACCGTCCAGCTTTTGTTGCCCTGCAACAAGCCGGCCAAACCTATGGCTCCAAATACAGAAACTAGGATCAGGCGCAACCAAGAAAAGCTGGGCGGCTCGACCGCACTCTCGCGGAGAGCTTCGATTGGCTCGGTTCTCGCGGCTGCCCGCGCCGGCATCATGACCGACAACACGGTGACAAGGGTTCCAATCGCGAGGGCGGAAATGACAGTGAAGGCTGTGACCTTCAGACCCGACCCGGGGAGTTCGACATTGAATCGTTTGAGCACAAAATCGAGGATCAGGGCCAACCCGAGGCCTGCCACGACCCCCAGTGCGCTTCCGAGAAGACCGATAACGAGGCCCTCGAAGCGGAGTGCCCGTTTTACCTGCCGAGGAGTTGCACCGATCGCCCTGAGAACCGCCAGCTCTCGTACCCGCTGGGCCACGACTACCGAAAAAGTGTTGTAGATGACAAACGCTCCGACGAACAAAGCCAATCCGGCGAACGCTTGAAGCGCCTGCTTTATGATCTTGCCGATCGTTCCGATCTCTTTCCGTTGTAGGGCGACAAACTCATCGCCAAGCTCGGTCGCGTATTCGCCGCCGAGAACTTGGGCCGCTGCTTCGGAAAGCTCAGCTTGATCGAGCGTGTCGCTACGAACATGCACCTCGTCGTAGCGGATCAACCCGTCGGAAAGCCACAGCCCAGCATCGGTGGCGTGAACCGACAGCGTGCCGTTGCCGTCTAGCGCGTTTGAACTTCCGAACTTTGTAGAGCCAACGACCGTGGCTTGGTTTAGCCCGGTCCGGGTGCCGAGGGCTACGGTGTCGCCAACTGCGAATCCGAGCTTCTCCAGGCTGCCAGCGTCCAGGGCGACCTCGCCGGATGCTGCGGGCGCTCGTCCGGAGTCGATCGCGACAGGGTTGAGTTCCTCATCAGAGATCCAAAGACGACCGACGATTTCGGCCGAAGAACCATCACTGCCAGCAATACGAACCGGGTCGGTTAGAACGCCTGATACAGCGTCGATATCGGGCAGCTCTGCAAGAGCCGAAGTGGTTTCGTCACCGATACCGCTGTTAGAGCCAGCTCGCGGATCTCCACTTTCTTGCATCCCTTCGCCAGCACGGGTCACCCTCAGGTCGACTGCTTCGTATTGGCGGGCGGCGTCGTTCTCTAGCGTCGAGATTACACGATCGGACACAAACCCGGTGGCCGAATAGAAGGCAGTTCCTAACATAATGGCAACGATGGTTGCCAGGAATCGTCCAGGATTGTGGCGAATTCCGCGCCATGCGAGCAGAAGCACGGCTAGGCCTCCAACCGCTTCATGCGGTCGAGCACTCGATCCGCTGTCGGACTCGACATGGCATCAGTGATCTGGCCGTCCGCCAAGAAGATCACCTCGTCGGCATATGACGCTGCGTGTGGGTCATGAGTGACCATCACGATGGTCTGCCCAGTCGAGTCGACCGCACCACGCATGAAGGTCAGTATCTCAGTGCCGCTACGCGAATCGAGGGCGCCTGTTGGCTCATCGGCAAAGACAATCTCGGGCTTGGGAATCAATGCTCGCGCCACGGCAACTCGTTGTTGTTGCCCGCCGGATAACTGACTTGGCAGGTTTGTCAATCGGTCGCCGAGTCCCACTGTTGCAACGATGGTGTTGAGCCACGCTGGGTCGGGCTTGCGTCCAGCCAGGGTTAGCGGCAACAAGATGTTCTCCTCGGCGTTGAGTGTTGCCACGAGGTTGTATTGCTGGAAGATGAAACCCAGCCGGTCTCTGCGCAACAATGTCAGTTCGGTCTTGTCGAGCGCGCCGAGCTCTGTCTCGCCGATGTAGACCGCTCCCGAAGTCAACCGGTCCAGACCGGCTGCGCACTGCATCAGCGTGCTCTTGCCCGAGCCAGACGGACCCATGATCGCCGTGAACTTGCCTGCGGCAAAGTCTTGAGTCACTCCAGCGAGGGCGTAGACGGCCGAGTCGCCTTCACCGTACGTTTTCGTTGCTCCAACAGCGCGGGCAGCAACGTGTGGACGGTTTGAATCTTCAGCCATGGCGAACCTTCGTAATGTTGCGGGATCCGGTTTTTGAGCCATGTGGCCCCCACCCCTGCGCGGGGCGAACGATACAGTTGGCCGACCATCCCGACAATCGCCGAAAGTATGGTTTGAGCAGTGCTTTTGGCGCTAACGCCCTGCGCTGAGCACACTCATCGTGACCCCTAGGATGTGGCTGTGGAGACAAACCTAAAGTCGCAGGTGGCGGCATCGTTTGGTCGCGAAGACCAGTTGTTGTCTCGTGTGCGTTGGTCCGACTGGACTTTCGGCACCGCACTGTTCTTCCTATCGACGATTGAATTGCTGGATCCCTGGGACGGAGCCCGCGTTTGGGCCGTCGTCCTCGTCGCAGCGATGGTCTCGGCGGCATTTATTGTGCGTCGAATCCATCTACGGCTAGCCATCGCTGCCACCTTTGGTCTACTGATATCGCTCGACCTGGCAAGCTGGATAACCGAACGCGACCTCGGTCAAGCGGATGGTACAACTATTGCTGGCGGCTGTGTTCTTTATGCCTGCGGTCGGTGGGGCGGCTGGCCCACTGTCGCCCTTGGGGTCGTTCTCGCAGTCGTGGCCGAACCGTTGTCTTCCACCGTAAGTCGATCGCTGCCGGCTGACTCTGTTGTGGTCCAGGCTTTGATGGCCGCCATTGTTCTCGGGATAGGGATGACCAGAAGCATCATCGACAACTCGAAAATCAGCCGAGAAGCCGCCGAACACCAACGCGTGCGCCAACGCGAACGAGATCGCTTGGCGTCCGACGTGCATGATGCGGTCGCCAGCAGAATGTCAGCGATTGCCTTGCGAGCAGAGTCAGCCCGCCACAGCTCGCCGGATGATTTACGGAACGTCCTCGACGAGATTCGAGACAGCGCGTCCGCTGGTGCCATCGAGATGCGTGGCCTGGTCGGAGCTCTGTACGAGCCGCTAGACCAGGCGCTGGCTCATCGCGATCTAAGCAATCTTGGCGACCTCACGTCCGAGCTCGAAGCTAGAGGATTTCTTGTAAGCGCCAGTATCCAGTGCCCCCTCGCCCGGATCCCAAGTGATGTGTCCTCAACGGCCTTCGCTATAGCTAACGAAGCCTGCACCAACATCAGCCGTCATGCAATCGACGCTGCAGAAGTTCTGATTGACGTGTCTGTTTCGGACAGTGAGCTCAGCCTCTTGATCGTCAACGACGGGATCACCGACTGCGAACCTGAAGGCAATGGTTACGGAATGCGCTCGATGCGCGGTCGAGCTGAACGCGCCGGTGGGCAGCTCAGTGCTGGGCCCGGTCCGACCGGCCGCTGGAGGGTGGCTGCACGCTTACCGCTAGGGGGAGCCTCGTGACGACAAAAGTGTTGATAGCGGATGACCAGGAAATGGTTCGACTCGGTCTCGAGCTGATCGTGAAAAGCGACCCCGAACTGGAAGTAGCCGGGATCGCAGTAGATGGTGTCGAAGCGCTGGAGATGGCCCGCGAGCTCAGACCAGACGTGTGCACGCTCGACATCCGAATGCCTGGCCTCTCAGGCCTCGAGGTGACCGAAAAGCTGAACGGCATCGCCGGCCATCGGCCAGCAGTTGTCATCGTCACGACCTATGACCACAACGAATACTTGTTTCAGGCGCTGGAACACGGAGCTTCTGGCTTTGTGCTTAAGGATTCATCGTCTGAGGTCATCACCACCGCTATCCACGCTGCGGCGAAGTCTGACGTACTAATCTCGCCGCGACTCACCCATCGCCTTGTCGACAGTTTTGTGGCACGGCCCGCTGACTCACGCGCTCTTAATGAGTTCAATGAACGCGAACGTGAAGTGTTGCTCGCTGTCTGCGCCGGGCAACGGAATCACGAGATCGCCGAGCAAATCAGTGCTTCGACTTCGACGGTGAAGGGTCACGTTGCCAACCTCATGGCAAAGACCGGAGCCGACAACCGTGTCAAACTAGTCATCTGGGTCTATCGAAACACCAATTTGAAGCTCTGAGTCTTGGCCGAATAGCCCCTACCCCAGGCGGATCGTGTGGGCAACACTTGGAGTTCCGTCATTCAGGGCGAAGAGAAGGTACTCGCCCGGTAGAGCGATCCCTGGTTCGGTCGGGAGTTCGACGGTGTAGCGGCCAGAACTGCCTGCTGATGTGACAGGCACCCGGCGTTGATCGGTGTTGACCGAGTGGGTGGCGGTAGACCTGCGGATGAGGACGAACTCATCGACCGGGCCATCGGTGGCGATAGTGATGGACTGACCGTACGCCCCGGTGCGGGGTCCGTCGGTGATCTGAGGTCGTTCGGCCAGGGAGCCGTCGTCGTTGAGAAGGTATGGCGGGGTGAGAATTTCCAGATTGGGGTGGTTGGTATGACAGCCGCCGCACAGTCCCCCACCACCGGCCACGATCCGTGCGTCGGGAAGCAGGATAGCCCAGCTGTGATAGGCGCGAGGGACCGCCATCGGCGCGAGCGGGGTGAAGGTGTTGGTCTGGGGATCGAACAGCTCCGGTGTCATGACTGGCACGGCATCGACGAACGTGACCGGCGATCCACCCACACCACCGACGACGACGACCTCGCCGGTCGGCAGCAGCACGCTGGTGTGGTACGCCCTCGCTCGATCCATCGAACCGATCGAGGTTGTTGTAACCTCCGCGCCGGTGATATCGATCACGTGGGCCTGGGCAGAGGCTTGCCCGTAGCTGTAGGCGGTCGATCCACCAACCGTGAGGATCTTGCCTGGCTCGAACATTACTGCGTTGCCGTTGATGGCGTACCCGTCCGAGGCTCGCTGGCCAACCGGCGTTATAGAGCCGGCGCCACGAGTCGAGATCCAGTGCATCGATTGGCTCGGTCCAGCGTGGAAGACCCTGTCATCGGTCCACGGGAAGAGCCAATAGTGGTTGTCGCTCAGCGACAGCCCGGCCGGGTCGTTACCAGCCAGCGGAAGGGCTGAGATTCCGGTCAGCTTCGTCCAGGCTCCGTTCCGATAGACCTCCGTACCCTTGTCGAATACCCCTCCGGCCCAGGACCCACCGATGGTCAGGATTGAACCGTCGGCCAATACTGCCGAACTGTTGTATGCCCGAGGAGTGTTCAGTTGGCCACCGGCTGCCCAGCTGTCAGAGCCCGGATCGTAGATGGTGGTTCGACCGGCGGATGAGCCACCGGCGATGATGACACGGCCGTCTGCCATCGTCGAGATGGCCGGGCAGAAGAAGTCGTGGCCGGTCTCGGTGACCGTGCGTTCGCGGATCGATCCGGTCTGCGGGTCGAAGATCGCGGTTTGGGTGTAGCCCTGGTTACCACCGAAGCTGGTTTTGTTGAATGCCGACCACAACAGAAGCCGACCCTCATCCACCAAGGCCACCGCGGCCGGAACCAACGGCAGGGTGATCGGCGACGCCCACTGACCGGCGCCAACTTCGCCTGCGCCCAGATCGAATAGCATGTTGTTCGACGAGGCGCACGTCCACTGAACGATCCTGGCGCCGTTGGCAGGCGATCCTTCCCATACGGCCATGCACCGGCCGGAGTGCTTGGCTCGCAACCGCTGACCCTCGCCGACCTGTTCGAGCTGCCAGACGAAGTGGGCGGCATCGTCGGCCGGGCAGGGCCATTGCACCACGTCTGCGCCGTTGGCTTGTGACGCTCCGGCCACGGCCAAACACTTGCCAGAGTGCTCCGCCACGAATCGGAACTCATTGGCTTGGCCGACAGGCTGGAGTGAGAACCGCTGGCTCGGAGCCCCTCTGCACTCCCACTGGGCCAGCGCCGCCCCGCTGTCGCTGGAGCCTCCCCATATCGATGCACACTTGCCAGACGCGAACGAGACCAACTGACCGGGGACGTTTGCAGGCTCGGGGTCGTCGGGGTCGAC
>JBOEHD010000068.1:0-35062 GCA_050633745.1 Acidimicrobiales bacterium | reverse complement strand
TCTTTGGCCCGCAGAAGGGGGCTTCGCCGGCCCAGGTCCAGTTGCTGACCAGGCGGCTGGAACGCCTGCAGCAGCAATACCTCGAGGAGTTCGGTGTCGACGTTTCCGAACTCGCCGGCGCGGGCGCGGCTGGCGGCCTCGCAGGCGGGCTGGTCGCCATGGGCGGTCGGCTCGAATCCGGGTTCGAGATGTTGGCGGAACGGGCCAGGCTCGATGAACACCTCGAACGAGCGGAACTTGTGATTACCGGCGAGGGGTTTCTCGACGAGGGCTCGTTCAACGGCAAAGTGGTTGGCGGGGTCCACCGCTGGGCCGGACACGCCGGGATCCCTGCGGCGGCGATCGTCGGCGATGCGGATGCCGACGCCGAGGTGCCAGAATCGTTGGACGTCCGCTCGCTCGTCGATCTCTATGGCGCGCAGCGATCGTTCGCCGAGACCACCAGCCTGGTCGCCGAACAGGTCACCCAGTTACTCGACGCTCACTAGCGTTGGCCGACGGTTCCGGTCCGCCGGGCGGCCTGAGGGTCTAGGAACCCTTGCGCAGGAGGTACATCGCAAGCCGGGCCACGATGTAGAACCCGACGAGGATCACGATGAGCCTCAGCACACTGAAGATGAGCCCGGTGACGAAGTTCCACACCAGGAATGCGGCGATGATGGCCAGAACCAACATCGCGACCGTTCCGAGAATTGATGGTCTCTTCTGATCTTCGGCCACCGATGCCATACATCTATCGTAGAACGTCCGGTCGCCCAGGTCCCGTCGGGTAGCTTCGATTTGAACCAGATCGCCCTGAGGGGGTTCGAGATGACCGAGAGGCCCGGGTCGGCGGCTACAGCTCAGCGAGCGGCGGTAGGTCACCGATTTTGATGTGGGCGTCGCCGAATTCCGGTCGGCGCATGGTCAGCGGCCCATCGGGGATGTCGATGCCGCTTCGTCGAAGGGCCATCGCCAGAATCGCCGCCGATTGTGGTCCGAGCTGTCTGAGCGGCCGGTTTCTGTGCACTCGGGAGCCGAGGTCGACCTGGGCGATGATCTCGTCGCCGAACCGCTTCGACAGGTCGATCAACAGGCCGAGATCCACCGCGTAGCCTCGGCAGAACGGCACCTGTCGCAACAGGTCACGGCGTCCGCCAAACTCCCCGGACAGCGGCTGGATCAGCATGTCGAGATGGGGGTAGAGCGAGGCGATGAGCGGCCGGGCCATAAGTTCGGTCACCCGGCCGCCGCCCTCGCCGTACCCGTTGCGGCGGGTCTCCTCGATCGACAGGAGGCGACCCAGCCCGGACGATGCCTCGAACGACGACAGGTCGACCGTCCTCGTCCAGTCGTGTCGCGTGTTGCCGTCGACGTCGTCGCCGTCGTCGGGCACCGCCGGGAAGTCGCCGCCCGCGGTGTAACCGCCCGAGCTGGACGAGAACTCGGTCCTGGCCACCGTACCGTCCGGGTTCAACCGCACCAGGTCGGTGGTGGCGGCGACCGCAGCATCGGTTTGCGAGTGGGTCGAAGTCCGAAATCCCGCTCCCCGGGTGGTGTATCGCCCGTCGTAGACCTGGCAGGTGGTGCTGTCGCAGGTGTCGGCGTACCCGGTCCATCGGTGGTCGCCTGCCAAGACATAAGACCGGGCGGCCACCGCCTGGGCTTCGAGCGCCGCCGAGTCCCAAAGGGCTGGGACCTCGTTTGGCACAACACCACGCAGGTAGGTCTCGACCGTGACGACATTGACCGTTCGCTGGCCGTTGCTGGTGGCGGTGGCCCAGATCTCACCTTCGTACCAGGTGCGATATGACGGGCCGCACACCTGCAGTAGACCTGATTGGGCGTCGGATCCGGGGTCGGCCGCGATCCTGATCAGGCTGCGGTCGATGGCCGACTCGCTAGTCCATGGCCCCGAGCAGCTAGTGGCGACCTGTACCGACATCGAACCACCGGAAGCGGTCAGACGTACCGCTCCGGTTAGCTGACGCAGCGTCGAACCGTCGGCGGCCATCAGTTTGATGGTGCCGCTCTCCAGTGCGACCGTGGTGGCCCGGTTTTTCATCGGGACCAGATCAACCCGCACCTGGCGAGGGTCGACGACACCGGGAATCGGGGCTTGGCCTGCGGTGGTGCCGCCGTAGTAGTGATCGAGGATTTGGGCTGACGACCAACCGAAGTCGGTGGCGTAACCGAGAGCTCCATACTGACTCATGCCCCGCCCGTGGCCCCAGCCCCGACCGTCGATAACGACGGTTGGCCGGGCCTCGGCGGCGTCGGCCGGTGCCCCGCCCAGCGTCACCGGCACCGCGACCAGCGTGGCCATGATCAGCACCACGACCAGCGCGACGAGTCCGAACGGCAGCCGAGGGATTCGAGTTCGGCAAGCTTGCTGCTGATTGGTGGTTGAGCTGCTCATGGGGAACATATCGGCGGACATGGCCGCGGTGTAAGTGGTCGGCTTTACATTCATCGTCTACGGCTCCGGACCATCGACAACGAGTCGGTAGTAGTCCCAGGACGCAGCCATTTCGGCTGCGACACCGGCATCGCCGAGGGCCAGAAGCTGCTCGGCCCAGTATTCGCGGACTTCTTCGCTCGGCGAGTCGCCGAAAATGCGCTGGTGGAGGGCGCTGGCCCTGTCGCGGCGAGATTCGATCGAGGCATAGAACCCGTTAGCGACGTCGGGTGGCGTGGCTTGCCCGGTCTCCAGCAGGTCGACCCAGTAGCTCAGGCCGTCGAGGTCTGGCGCCCGATTGAGCAGCACGTTGTAGAGACCGGCCACATAGGCCTCGGTGCCGCCGGCCTCGGCCGCGTACTCGGCGGAACCGTAGAAGTAGGTCCCCAGGTCCTGCAGTTGCAGACCGTTCTCAATCTCACCCAACCAGTAGGCCCGCCCCTCGGCATCGGCCTCCCGACCGAGCGAGTTTCGGTACATCTCGTCAAGGCTGGCCCCGGACCAGTACTCCGACCTGGCCATGACCGTTGTCAGCTCCGAGCGGCGCGCTCCCTGTTCTAGATCGGTGACATCGAGGTCGCTCTCAACGTCGCTCGGTTCCCGGCCGAGGAAGAGTTCATAGATCCCCGAAATGAATCGGGCATCGTCGCCGTTTACAAAGGCTGGGCTGTAGACCGAGCCGACGTTGTCGAAGTCGATGGCGTTACCCGCCGTAGCGTTCGTCGACACCGGAAACACCAGGCGGGCACCCCCGAACGGCCAGAGTTGCCCTTCGGCGTCGAGCACCCAGCCTCCGGAGCCGTTGTTGGCGGCAGCGATGGCCCTGACCGCGGCCGGTGGCTGCACCCGGCCGGATTGACCGCCACCGAAACCATGTACCCAGCCGGCATCGTCGAGCACCCAACCGGCACCGTCGGCTCGAAGGTCAAGATCGATCGCCGCTGCGCCTGCGACCAGCTGCCCTTCGATAGCTAGCGATGGCGCCCCACCAACCGGGTGCAGGCTTCCGGTGCTGTTCAGTACATAGCCAACCCCATCATCGCTGAGACCGACCGCTACCGGATCCGACGCCGTTGAACCGGCGCCGTTGTCGCCGACCCCACCAAATCCATAAAGGGATCCCCGGTCATCGAGAACCCAGCCGCTCTGTCCATCGGAGCGCACCACGATGTCGACTGGGGTCGCGGTTCCTGCTGGGTTTTCGGCGATATCGGGCGCCGAGCCGTAGCCGATCAGCGCGCCGTCGGCCGCCAGCAGATAGCCCCCGGAGAGGTTGCCGCCAACGGCGATGACCGCCGAGTCGCCACCGACCCCTGACGGCGCCTGAGACCACGGGGTTGAAGCTCCGGCCGGGCGGACTCCCCCGCCGCTTTCGGCAACAACAAAGCCCGGGCCGTGGCTATGGGCGTGCCAGTCGACGAAGCTGTATGGCAGGCTAAGATCTCGTTCGGCAGCCAGTTCGGCCGGCAGATCCTGCACCAGCCCGACGGCCCTGCTCCCCGGGCAGCTGGTTATGCCGAGATCGCGGTGTCCGAGAATCGTCGGGACGTAGTGCCACTCGAGAGCAGCCAGTCTCGCCGGTTCCTGACTGGAGCGATTCCGCAGCCAGGTCTTGCCCGCGGGATCAACGCCGTGGATGCCTAGCTTCCACTGGGCCAGCGCAGCCACTGCCGCTTCGGCCTCGCCTGCAACGTTGGCCGACGTTGGCTGGGAACCCGACTGGTGTTGGCCGAGCAGAGCCACACCGACGGTGCTGGTGTTGAAGCCCCGAGCGTGGCCACCGATGACCGCGGCATCGATACTGCCAGTCCTGGCTTCCCAGATTCGACCAAATCGGTCGACCACAAAGTTGTAGCCGATATCGCACCAACCGTTGATGACGACGTGGCTGTAATAAATTGCCCGCAGCATGTCGTCGACGTCGGCCTCGGCGTAATCGTTGTCGGTGACGGTGTGGTGAACGACAACCGCCTGGGTGTGGTCAGCGACCGACGGACCCTCGTCGCAGAACTCTTTCTGGTAATCCCACGGCTGATCGGCCCACTGGTCGCGGGTGAAAATCGGCGGCATCTCGATCAACTCGCCAGCTTGACCGATTGTCGCGCCAGCTGGAGGCGGCACGGGTTCTGCAGACTGGCCCTGTCGGTCGAAGCGGCTCATATCGGCGCCGAGTAGCGTTACCTCGAACGAAGACGTGTCACCACCGATGACCACAAAGTCGATGTGGCTCTGCCCGCCGTCAACCCAGAGTGGACCGGCACCGCTGGAGCGGCCGCCTTCGCCCTCCTCGCCGGCCAAACCGTCTGGGCCTTCTTCCATGCCGATAGACAGCATTCTCCAGGGGCCCTCATCATCGGGCGAGCCGACCCGGTAGGCCAGGCGGCGGGGCCCGGCGCCGTGAACGATGACCATCGTGCGGTCCGGCCCGATCTGAACGGTGCCACCAACGCTGGAGACACCCGCTTCGAGCACGTCGACCGAGTCACCATGCTCGTCGATAGACAGCGACGAGCCGTCGCTAAGGGTGAACGATCCATCGTCGATATCGGGCACCGCCCAGCCCGGCTCAAGCGCCACGACAATGGTCTTTGCCTCAGGCCCGGCAGGCGACCCAATGTTCGCCGAGGTAGCCAGCTCGGCATCCTGGGCAGGGCTGAGTGCCGCTGAACCCATCGAGTCTTCGCCTGCAGCAGCGAGACCAGGCGAGCGCAGTCCTTGCACGAGCCCAACTCCCAGCGCGGCAACGCTCACCCCAGCCAGTACAAGCAGGGACAACGGCAACCATCGGCGGTGGGATGGGGCGGCGGAGCCCATCGAATTGCTGATACCAAAAAAGTAGCCCGAGATCACCGCGTTGTGACGGCAATCTCGGGCCAATATCAGCTATTTTTAGCGGATTTTGATGGCGCACCATGACGCCGCAGGCTGCCGCTTGTCGTTCGCGGTAACCCGATTCTGGGCTATCCGGGCGTCGCCCTACGCGCTCCCTACACGCTGCCGACAGCGGTAGATAACTGCGGCTGGCAGAGACCTTCCAACTCGGTGATCTTGATCAGATCACGATTGGCATAGGTGACCTCGTTGTCGGGGTCGATGTTCAAGCGGTACTCCCTGAAGCTCATCTCCAGCGCATCGAAGGCCACGAGGCGGCCTCGCAACGAGTCGCCAAGTTCGAGAATCACCTTGATCGCTTCGAGCGCTTGGATTGATCCGACGATCCCCGGCAACACGCCGAGCACCCCGGCTTCGGCGCAACTGGGCGCCAGCTCGGGCGGCGGCGGTTCCGGCAGCAGGTCTCGGTAAGTCGGGCCGTTCAAAGGATCGAACACCGTTACCTGACCTTCGAAACGGAAGATCGATCCGTGAACGACCGGGATTCCCAACTTCACCGAGGCGTCGTTCAGTAGATAGCGGCTGGGGAAGTTGTCTGCCCCGTCGATCACCACATCGAAGCCGGACAGAATCTCCATGATGTTGTCAGCACCGAGGCGGGTGTCGAACGTGAGGACTTCCAGATCCGGGTTCATAGCGGTGAGCGTCTTGCGGGCCGAGTCGACCTTTCGGTCGCCGACACGATCCAAGTTGTGGAGGATCTGCCGCTGCAGGTTCGATTCGTCGACCACATCCATGTCGACGATGCCGAGCGTGCCGACACCTGCGGCTGCCAGGTAAAGCGCCGCTGGTGATCCGAGACCGCCTGCGCCGAGCAGCAGAACCTTGGCGTCGAGCAGTTTCTGCTGGCCCTCCTCCCCTACCTCGGGGAGCAAGATGTGCCTGCTGTAGCGATTGCGCTGCTCGTTATCGAGGGTCTTGGGGGTTACCCAGTCTCGCCCCTCGTCCTTCCAGCGGTTGAAGCCGCCGTCCATCGAAATCACGTTGCTGTAGCCGAGCTCGGTGAGGGTCTTGGCCGCGAACGCCGAACGCACCCCACCAGCACACATCACTACCAGTTCGGTGTCTTTGTCGGGAATCCGACTCTCGATCTGAGCTTCCAGGTTGCCCCGGACGATCAGCACCGAGTTTGGCACCACCCCCTGAGCGGTTTCGTCTGGTTCACGGACATCGAGCAAGGTTGCGCCGCCGGCGATTGCCGTTTCGGCCCCTGCCGGGTCGGTTTCGGCGACGGCCGCCTTGGTGGCCGCCAATAGTTCCCTAAAGCTTGTCATCTCACACCTATCCCGGTTTCAAGAGCGTCTTAATCTGACCGGCAGTTAAACCCTACCTGGTTGGTCGACAATTGATCCAACCGCACCGGGTGGCCCAATATTCCGAGACTCAGCCGACGATGCCCTCAACCGACCATGCCCTCAACCGACGATGCCCTCAACCGACGATGCCCTCAACCGACGATGCCCTCAACCAACGATACGCGGCAACACCTCGCTGATCGAGCCGTTGACCACCACATCGGCTAGCCCGTCCATCTCGGTGGGACTGCCGTTGACGATGATGATCTTGGCCCCGGCCGTTTTGGCGATCGGCACCGCTCGGGCGATGGGAAACACCGCGAGCGTCGAACCGACAGCGAGCAACAAATCGCAGGTCGCAGCCGCTTCGTTTGCCCGTTCGATGTCTTCCATCACCAGGTTCTGCCCAAAGCTGATGGTGGCCGATTTAAGGATGCCACCGCAGCGAGGGCAAGCCGGATCGTGATCTCCCTGTCGCACTCGATCCAGGGCAACCTGCATCGGGTCGCTGTAGTCACAACTCATACAGATGACCTCACGAACGTTGCCGTGGACCTCGACGATCCTGTCCGGGTTCGAACCTGCGGCATGATGAAGACCATCGACGTTCTGGGTGATCAGCAGGTGCATTCTGCGCCGCGCTTCCAACCGCAGCACCGCCATGTGACCGGGATTGGGCTCCGCTCCCCACACCGGACTATCGAGGCGCGACATCCAGGATCTACGACGAACCTCGGGGTCGGCCATGTAGTTCTGGATGGTGGCCTGTTTCTCGGCCCCCGGGTTTTTGGTCCAGACACCCTGCGGACCTCTGAAGTCGGGGATCCGAGAGTCGGTCGAAATGCCGGCCCCGGTGAGAACCGTCACCCGCTCGGCCCCTTCGATCAAACCGGCCGCTTCGAGAACCGCTGACTCCAGGGCCGCGTCGGTCGACCCAATATCGGGTGATTGATTATCGGGTGATTGACTATCGGACGTTGATTCCTGCTCGCTGCTCACCACATTGACGGTAGTCCTTTAGAGCGCCCCGGGTAGAAGCGGGAACAATCATCGCTTCCAACGGTCCGAATTTTCGAGTGGCGGTTATATGCTCCTATCCACACATAACTCCCCTAACCGCCTCGCACGTCCGACCGGACTTGCGATTTCCAAGATGCGATTGAAGGAGTGTGTACATGAGTGCTATCGATTCCGGCGACTCTGACGGCCAGCCCGACCAAGGGCCACGAAGCCACGAACAACACAGCCAGGAACAACACAGCCAAGAACAACACAGCCAAGACCAGCAGCAACACCGCGAGCACCAGCCGAGCCAGAAGCGGTTACCGATCCCACCCCCACCACCTGCTGCGGCGGCTTCGGCCAACCGTGGCGGCCAGGGCAATCGGCTTACAGATCCCAGCTTCCCTGAGGACATAGTCCAGGTAACGGCGTGGCCGGATCCGGTCCTCGACCGACTCGGCCACGATCCTCGCTCCGGGTATGTCGAACAGTTCTGGCTTTCGATCCTCGGGCCGTCGTGCCTCCTGCTGCTACGGCGCCTGTCGGCCGAACTAGAGCGGGCGCCGGACGGTTTCGAATTGGCCACCGTGCAATGGGCGTCCGAGCTGGGCATCGGTATGAAGGGAGGTAAGAACGGTCCGCTGTGGCGGGCCATCGAGCGAGGCTGTCGATTCGGCGCCGCTCGCAGGAACGGCACCCGGCTGGCCGTTCGTCGGCGGCTGCCACCGTTGACCAGCCGCCAAGCGGAAAGGCTGCCGCTGCAGCTCCAGGCCGCCCATGAACAATGGACCGAGGCCCGCCTCATACGCCAGCGGCGACCGACCATTGTGAAATGGTCACCGCAGCGCAGCAATGAAACGAACGGTGAATACCAGTCGCTAGACGGTGAATACCAGTCGCTAGACGGTGAATACTGGTCGCTAGACGACGCGGCCTAGGGCTGGCAGCGAGCAGAAGCCAGTCGGTCAGGCGGGATGAATCCCGGTCGCCTGACCTACCCCGCCTCTAAAAGGCGCCGTCGCTCTTGACCACTGCTGGAATGGTCTTGGCCAGAATCGTGAGGTCGACCAGAAGCGACCAGTTGTGCACGTAGTAAAGATCGAGCCTCGTGTACTCGGCGAACGAAGTGCCGCTCCGCCCCGATACCTGCCACATGCCGGTGATGCCCGGCTTGACCTGCAGTCTGGCGTAGAGCGCTGAATCCCACTCGGCCATTTCGGCTCGCAGCGCAGGACGAGGACCGACCAAGCTCATCTCGTTACGCATCACGTTGATGAGCTGGGGCAACTCGTCTAGCGATGTCTTGCGGATGAAGCCACCGATCTTGGTCACCCGAGGGTCGGCCTTCATCTTGAATAGCGGCCCGTCGCCCTCATTCTCGGTCACCAGGTCGTCGAGCAGTTCCTCGGCGTTTGTAACCATCGACCGGAATTTCAATACGTCGAACGGCTCACCATCGCGGCCGACCCGTTCCTGCCGGAAGAACACGGGGCCGGGCGAGCTCAAGCGCACCAGCAATGCCACCGTGCCAAAGACCGGAGCCAGCACCAGCAGGGCCGATGCGGTGACGGTCAGATCGAAGAGACGCTTAGCTCGGCCTCGCCAGCCGGAGCGAGGGCGAGGAGCAATCCAGGTTGCGACGCTGGGGCCGAGGTTTCGGGTCGCCAGACGATCGGTAGAAATGTCGGCGAGGCTAGAGGCCAGATCGATGTGAAGGTGAGCGTCGAGCAAGCCCCGGACAAGACTGTTTGTGGTTGCCGAGTCGAGCGAAGAGTCGACGACAACAACGCCTCGTGCCTCGACCTTGCGGGCCATGGCAACAACCCGGGTCAACAGCTCTTCAGCGTTTGCGCAGTCGGTTGGGTCGAGCTGATCGAGGATGGTGTGAGGGCTCGTCCGGTCAGCTTCGATTGCCTCCCGCATTTGTGGCGCTTCAGCCTCGGTGGCAACCAAAATCGATGCCCAAAGGCCGTGGCCAGCCTTGCGGCGCTTGGCGAACCAGGCCCGAATCATTTCCCGCTCCAGCGCCACCGCCGCAGTGGTGAACAGCAAAAGCGAAGCCGCGGCTCGCAGATCAAGGGCAAAGTCGAATACGAACGTGACGATCGCCAGACCGAGCAACGCTCGGATACCGCTGCGCGCTATCCGGCCAAATTCCTGTGCCCGATCGGTAGCCAAACGAGAGTTGTACAGCCGGAAGCTGATGATCCAGGCCCAGACCATTGTGCCATAGAGCGCGGCAACCCAGATCGGCGGCGCCAGACTGCCTGCCGCCAAACCGGCGACAAAAACTCCCACCGCGATCGCTGCGACATCGCTGCCCATGACCAATGCCCGACGCTGTAGCGCCCGCGACTTGGATCGAGCATCACCTTCGGACTGTGTTCGGATCTCTGTTGTTGTGGCCGCCATCTCACATCTCGCCTTTGATCGGCTTGGGAGATAGTCTTCGGCAACTCCGCGTCGGAGCCTTAGTAATACAGGCCTCTAGACCAGCAAACACAGGCCTCTAGGCCAGCAGATGCAGGCCTCCAGAGCTACCAGTTAGCCAGGGTGTCGACGAGTACTCGCACACCAAAGCCGGTGCCGCCCTTGACCACGACGCCGCGGTCGGACTCTGACAGAGCCGATAGGCCGAGATCGATGTGGGCCCAGGCTACCTTTGCGGTGAATTCCTTGAGGAACAACCCGGCAACAAGTGCCCCACCATATGGACCAGACCCGATGTTCTTCAGGTCGGCGACCGACGAATCGAGCTGCGAGCGATACTCGGGCGGCAATGGCAGGCGCCAGACCTTTTCGCCGGTGCGGGCCGAGGCTTCTTCCAGCCTGCCAGCCAGGCGGTCGTTGGTTGCCATCAATGCGGCGTAGCCGGTGCCGAGCGCGGCGGAAGCCGAGCCGGTCAGCGTCGCTATGTCGATGATGGCGTCTGGCTTGGCTTCAGCAGCCAACGAAAGAGCGTCGGCCAAGACCAGCCGGCCTTCGGCGTCGGTGTTGAGAACCTCGACCGTCTTGCCGTTCCTGGCGGTAAAAACATCGCCAGGACGCTGGGCGTTCCCACCGGTCATGTTGTCGGTGAGGGGGATGTAGCCGGTCACGGCCACCGGAGCGTTAACCGCAGACAGCGCGGTCATCGCCGCCAAAACCGCGGCGCCGCCAGCCATGTCGATCTTCATCGTCATCATGCCGGCTGCGGTCTTGAGCGAAAGACCACCGGAGTCGAAGGTGATGCCTTTGCCAACCAGTGCGACTCGGGCCTTCGGCTTGCGGTCTTTCGGCGTGTAGGTCAGGGTCAGGAACCGAGCTTCGTTCTCCGAACCCTGGTTGACGGCCATGACGCCGCCAAGCCGCTCCTTCTCGATGCGGGCCTGGTCCCAGACCGAAACCCGGACTCCGGTACCAGATGCCGCTTTGCGGGCCTTGGCTACGAAGACCTCCGGCGTTAGCGAGCCACCAGGCTCGTTGCCGAGATCGCGGGCCAACAGAACTGCATCAACCACTGCGTTGGCTTTTGCCAGCTCGGCCCTGAGGCCCCGTCCGCTTGCCACCAACGTGACCTTCTTCAGCTTGACCGGAACCGACTCCTTGTAGGCGGCGTACCGGTAGCTTGCGAGCCTCATGCCCTCGGTTACCGCCGCTAGCGCCTCCTCGGCGCTGACCTTGCCGACCCCAGCGGCCAACGTCGATGCGACGTGAGTGTGGCGCGACACGACGCGGGCGTAAGCGGCCGCGGCCTGGCGGATCTTATCGGTCGTCAGATCCGACGACGCTCCCAGTCCGACGAGGACCTGGGCCGGACCGGAGTCAGCGCCGGCGAGCAGCAGGGTCTGTCCCGCCTTGCCTTCGAAGCCCTGAAGTTTGGCAGCCCGTTTAGCGGCGGCCGGGAGCTTGCTCACGGCGTTGCTGGTGGTGGGAATATCAATGGCGGTGGCCGAAGCGGGTGCCGCCGAGGCAAGAGTGACAGTGGTCATGAAGGACAAGTTTATTGCCGCCGGTTGCAAACACTCCTCATCGAAACCAACGCCCGATGAACGATGTATTCAAGCGCCAAACTTCCGATGCATGAACGATGCGCTAGCGGCTCGGCCACTACCGGGGATTCGGCAGTTCTTGGATGAGCGACAACGCCGGTTCGAACAGATCGCCGAGCGTCGAGACCCGTTCAATAACCATCTCGGCATCGAAGGTCATGTCTGCCCCGTCGGCTCCGTCCGACACCTCATCCCAGCTGATCGGGGTGGAAACCGTCGGTCGCTCCCTGGCCCGCAGGGAGTACGCGGCGATCGTGGTTTTGTGCCGGGAGTTCTGCGACCAGTCGATGAAGACCTTGCCGGCTCGCATGGCCTTGTTCATCTCGACCAACACCTTGTCCGGTTGATCTCGGGCCACCATCTGGCCAGCAGCCAGAGCAAAGCTCGATGCGTGTTTGTGGGTATGGGCCGAGTTCAGAGGCACATACAACTGCATACCCTTAGACCCAGAAGTCTTCGGCAACGCCTGCAGACCGACCGCGCTCAGCAGGTCACGAAGAGCCAACGCCACCTGGCAACACTCGGTGATCGTTGCCGGTTCGCCGGGGTCTAGATCGAACACCAACATCGTCGGAGACTCGATGTCCTCACAGCGGGCCATGGGGCTGTGCAACTCAAGCGCCGCCATATTGGCAGTCCAGATCAACGCCGCCGGTTCGTCCAGGCGGCAGTACTGGATTCCCTCGTCGCCGTCGCCCGGTCCGAGACCGGTGTCCATCCACTCCGGGCGGTGACCAGGACAGGTCTTTTGAAAGAACGACTGCTGATCAACACCATCGGGCCAGCGGCGTAAAGTCATACAGCGACCTTCAACGTGACCGAGCATGGCGGCGCCGACCCTGGCGTAATAGTCGATGACCTGGGCCTTAGTGAACCCGACCTTGGGGTACAAAACCTTGTCGAGGTTGGAGAGGCTCAGTGTGCGCCCGCCCACCGACACTTCTACTCGGTCGCTCATCTAAATGATCTCCACCCGGTCGCCCATCTAGACAACGAACCTTTGGCTGGCTAGGCCGACTTCTTTTCGGGCTCATCGGCTTCGGCCGACTTGGCGGCGGTCTTTCGTTTTGGGGCGGCCTTTTTGCGGGCCTTCTTCTTCGCTGCCGGCTTTTTCTCGGCCGCGGTGTCAGCCTCGGTGCCATCGTCGCCCTTGCGAGCCTCCTTGGCTGCGCTGACGCTGGCCTCCAAGGCTGCCAACAGATCGATCACCGCAGCATCGTCGGCGGCCGCCGGAGCTTCGATGGTTCGCACTTCGCCTGCGGCCTTACTCTCCAGCAGATCGAGAACCTGAGTCCGGTAGCTGTCTTCGTACCGTTCCGGCTCGAACTCCGTCGTCAACGAGTCGATCAGCTGACCGGCCATGGCCATCTCGGCATCGGTGACTTCAATATCGCCCAGTTCCTCAACGCCGGGAACGTCGGCCGAGTCGACCAGTTCATCGGCGTAGACCATGGTCGACATCATCAACAGTCCGTCGGTGGGCCGGATGGCCACCAGGTACTGCTTTGTCCTCATGATGAAGGTGGCGATGGCCACCCGGCCCGAATCTTCCATCGCTTTGCAAAGCAAGGCGTAGGACTTGCGAGCCAGCTCATCGGGGACCAGGTAGTAGGCCGAGTCATAAAACACAGGATCGATCTCGTCTTCGCTCACGAAGTCGCTGATGTCGATCATCCGTGATGCCTTCGGCGAAAGCGCTGCGAGCTCTTCCTCGGTCACGATGACGTAGGAATCTTTCGTAACCTCGTAGCCCTTTACGATCTGCTCGTACGGAACCTCGTCGCCGTCGGCGTTGACCCGCTTCTGCTTGACTCGACTGTTGGTTTTTGAGTCGAGCTGGTTGAATCGTACGCTTTTGCGGCTGACGGCACTGAACAACTTGACCGGCACCGACACCAGACCAAAGCTGATGGCGCCGCTCCACATGGCTCTCGGCATGGTGTTTCCTCCCAGTCAGATGAGGCGCTCGGATCAGTGCTGCCAAGCCAGTGCTATTAGCGACTGGGTTCGGCCACTGTGCCTCGACCACAAGGGTAATGCAGACGGGCCCCTTTGGTGATCCGGCAGCGCAAGCGAGATCGGTTCGGCGAGATTAGGATCAACTCGTGAGCGATCTGGACGAGGCGACGAAAGAACTCAACGAAGCGTACGAAAAGGTGCGTGAAGACCTCGGCAGGGTGTTCGTGGCCTTCGACGAGCTACGCAATGCCGACGCCACATCGGACATCCATTCCCTGCTAGATGAGCTCGAAGAGGTCATCAAGGACGTCCGGACCGGCGGCATTATCGGCTCCGGGGCCAATCGGCACCGGCGAGCCCGCGAAAACTGGATCGAAGCAGGCGGAACTAGCTAGCGGCCGAACAGCCAAAGTTTGCCGCTAGGCCAGCAGCGCTCGGGCCACCAGGTCGGTACAGAAACCGGTGAGGATCGCCAGATAGAGCAAACCGGTGGCGGCCATAACCGCCGAGTACTGCTTCTCCCGGAGCGCAGCGACGGTGACGATGACCAGCCCGATGGTTGTGATCGCACTGGCGGCCCAGAACCAACCGAGCATGCCGCCCCAGCCATCGTCGATCGTCCCGCTGAACACCGACAGCATGCCGGTGGGTATCAGCAGCAGCGCGACCTCGGGGAACCACAGCAAACCACTCCAGCGGACCAACTCCGAAAGTGGGTCTCGGCTGAGGCCAGGCTGGACCAGATACCAGTGTCCGAGCAGCATGGCATCGCTAACCACGCCGAGGAACGCTGTGCCGACCAGAAAACGAGCAATGGCCAGCCAGGTCGGCCCGCCGGCGGCTATCGCGGCGGCCAGAATGCCGACGACGCCGATGAGCGGGGCCACGAGGTCTAAGCGAGGATCGAACTCCGGCCCTTCAGGGCTCTTGGCCCGCTCGCTACGTTCGATACCGGTTTGAGCGGCGACCCGAGCGGTCCTGGCCTCGGCCAGCGCTCGCTGATGAGTTACCCCGACGTCCTTGCGAGCGATCGACTGCCACAGAGCAAAGCCAGCGGCCAGCGCAACGCCGATGGCCGCGATATCGCGCACCAGCAACGGATTGAATCGCAGGCCTAGAGCCGCCGAGCCAAGCGCCATCGCGGCGTACACGCCCCGCAGCAACCAGCCGTAGCCGAGGCCAACCTGCCGATGCCTGGTGGTAACCCACAGGAAACCCAGGCCGCCAGTGGCCCATTGCAGCAGCACTGAGGCGCCATCGATTTCGATCATTGATTCTGGGCTTGTTAAGCCGTAACCACAGCGAGGTCGTGGCTGACGGTGTTGAGGGCTATCGGGCCGTCTTCAGCGCTGACCACGATGTCCTCGATCCTGGCGCCCCACTTGCCTGCGATGTAGAAGCCAGGCTCGATCGAGAACGTGTTGCCTGCCTCAAGAGCGGCGCCGTTCCCGGAAACCAGGTATGGATCTTCGTGGGCTTCAACACCGATGCCATGACCCAACCGGTGGAGGAACCACTGATCGAGATCGGCCTCGGCCAAACGGTCGCGAGCGACCTTGTCGACCGATTCGGCTGAGGCGCCAACGACAGCGGCGGCGACAGCCTGGCTCTGCGCCTCCTGCAGCGCGGCATAGGCCTCGACGAACTCGGCAGGGGGCTCACCGGTGTAGACGCAGCGGGTGATGTCGGAGCAGTAGCCGGGCTGCCCCTCTGGCTCGCGGGTCGTGCCGCCGAAGTCGCACAGGACGACCTCGTTTGGCTTGATGACCCGATCTCCGGCGTGGTGGTGAGGGCTGGAGGCGTTGTCGCCCGCGGCGACGATGGCGAAGTTAACAACCGCGTGACCCTCAGCCAGGATGCGGCGGCCCAACTCGGCCGAAACATCGGCCTCAGTCCGCCCGATTAGTGGGATTTCGCCCGACTGGAGTGCCTTGGCGATTCTGTCGACGCCCGATGCCGCGGCCTGGAGACGCTCGACCTCGCCCGGTTCCTTGATGGCTCGTAGCGCACCGGTGACCGCTCCGGCGCTGATCCACGATGCGTCTGGCATGACGTGCTGCAACGAAACCAGGAACCGGCTCCAGGTGTGGTCGCCTATCGCCGCTCGTTTGGCGCCTCTGGCCAGATCGGCGGCGATCGCAATCGGATCTTCGGTTTCGCCCCAGCCGACGATCGAGAACACGTCAGGCTGTTCGACTACCCGTGGCACCTCGAACTGGGGAATCACCAGGGTTGCTGGGCCGTCGGCCCGGACCACCAGCATCGTCAGGCGCTCAAGAGCCATCGCTTCGTAGCCGATCAGCCACGGCAGATCGGGACCAACGGACAGCATCAGAGCGTCGACGCCCTGCTGAGCCATGGTGTTTCTTACTCGATCTAGGCGCTGCTCAAACATGGATCGATGGTACCCGAAACGGCCTGAGGCCATTACAGAAGTCGGCACAGAAGTGCCGACAGAAGCGGTCAGAAGCCGTCAGAGAACGCTAAAGGCGATCGAGACCTGGCGACGAGGCATCGACGGTCACCCTGCCGACCTCGAGCCCGGCGGCATTGAGAATCGGGCGGCCCTCATCTTCAGGGATCGCCCCCAATCGGGCCAGGGTGGCCGAGATCGCCGCTTCGCTAGCTCGCACCGCACCATCGACCACTTTGAGGGCAATACCGATGCCCCGCTCCGGCAACGCAGCCATAAACACTCCCTCGGCTCCGGTCTTGACCAAGATCGGCTCGGTGCTCAGCTCGGCCAAAGTGACTTCGTGGCGACCGGTCCCTGAGACCCAGAACTCACGACCGATCGCCGCATCGATCAGTCGCTCAGCTGCTGCGGCGGTCGCCGGTTCGAGCCGACCGGGATTCACAAGGCGGGCCATGGCCGTCGCCAGCCCATTCAGCGGGATGCCGTAGGTCGGAATGCCACACCCGTCACGGCCGGGGGTTTGCTCATCGAGCTGCTCCCCGGTCAGCTCAGCAACCGCCTCGGTCACCAGCTGCTGGACCGGGTGGTCCGGTTCGATGTACCCAACGTGATCGATGTCGAGATGGCGAGCGACGGTCAAAAAGCCAGCGTGTTTGCCCGAACAACAGTTGATGATGGCCGCTGGTTCGCCGTGTTCTCGATGGTGCTCGATCGCTGCGGCCGCGCCGAGAGGCACCGTCGAGCCACACTCCAACGCCGAAGCATCGAGACCGAGCCGAGCCAGCCAGGCTCGCACCGCCTCGATATGAGGTTTCTCTCCGCTGTGACTGGATGCAGCCAGAGCGATCTCCTGCTGCGAAACATCGAACCGCTCCGCAGCGCCGGTGCGCAACAGGGGCAGTGTTTGTATGAACTTCAGGGAGGATCTGGCGATAACCGGGCGTTCGACATCACCCCAGGTCAGCAGCGGACCATCGGTGCCAACAACGGCGACATCGACACGATGCGCACTCTCGACGATCGCTCCCCTAGTCAGCTCGACATGCACGGATATGAACCGTACGGCTCTTGTCTCGCGCTTCACACTCGCCGAAACATCAGTAGCGACCAACCGCGGACCAAGGACGGACCGGGACATTGGATAGTCAAAGACCGATACCGGCACCCATAGGGGTGCCAGCAGCGATGCCATCAACCGGAATATCGACCGGGGCACCAGCGATGCTGCCGCCAGATGCGCCTGCCGAATTCGTCAACCTCGTCGAGCAGCTGAGCAAGGACGCGCAGCTAGCCACAAACCGGCTGGCCATCCGCCTCCGGCAGGCTCTCAGCAAGCACGACCTCACCCGACAGGAACTGCTGGCGGCTCAACGCGACATTTCGCGGCTGACCCGCATCGGTGCCGAACCGGGCCCGACCGAGTATTGGCAGCGCTCTGCCCTCCCCCGTGCCGCTGAGCTGATAGACGAATCGATGACCGCGGTGGTCGACGAGGGCAGCACCCTCGGCGAATCGGTCGACCAGTTCCTACTAGCGATCACCGGCCCCTCGCTGAACGGCTGGGCCAGTCGAGAGCTCGACGAGGCACTTCTCAAGAGCGCCACGGTGCGCCCGATCAGCCGCCTCGTCGAGGCCGTCCCGACCTCACAGCCGATCGATGCGCTCGGCACTTGGTGGCAGCATCGTCTCCACCGCACCGCTGTATGGCGCTCGCTCCCCGAGCTGCTGGTCTCGTTCGGAAATGCAGAGATGATCGTCGGCAAAACCGAGATGGCTTTGTTGGACGGTCCACCCTGGTGCCACGGCGACCGACTGCTCTCAGCCTTCGAATTGGCCCACGGCGAAATCCGAACCCAAACCGAACTTGTGGTCGAAGGTCTAACGGCGCGGGTGGCCACTCGAGGGCGCCGCTACCTCACCCCAAGCCAACGGGTGACCATAGAACTTCGGCACTGAGTATCAGAACGGCTTCGTCAGCAGGCATGCTGAAGCGTGCATCCGCTGTCGACTGCGCTATTCCTACTGGGCTACGCGCTGGCCATCCCTATCGCCGGTCGACTGCCGACGATCGTCGCCAAACAGCAACGGCTAGGAATGTGGGGCCATCAGCTCGGCATCCTGTTCGCTGCCCTGGGCTGGCTCATGAGTGGCAAAGTTCTAATTGCGGTGGCTCACGGCATCTGGCTAGCCATCGCATACGCCTGGTTTGAAGCCAAGGCCCCACGACGACAAAGGCAGGCCAGCAAGCCAGCCAAGTAACCGGTGAGGAACCAGGCAGCGCTCGTGATCAGTTAGCTCTGGTTGGCCCCGCCCACAGACTGAGCGATGGTGCCAGCGTGATGGCTAGATCGGGTCAGCGGACTCGACGCCACGTGGGCCAGACCGAACTCCGATTCGCCGATTCTCTTGAGTTCATCAAACTCGGCCGGTTCCCACCAGCGGTGGATCGGCAGGTGGTGTGATGTTGGCCGCAGGTATTGGCCGATGGTCACAACGTCGACACCGATTGCGGCCAGATCCGCCAGCGTCGAGACTACTTCGTCGAAGGTCTCGCCCATGCCGACGATCAGCCCCGACTTGGTGGTCATGCCGTGTTGCTTCGCCCTGGACAGCAACGCAAGGCTCCTGGCGTAACCGGCGGATGGCCGCACCGCCCGCTGCAGCCTGGCAACCGTTTCCACATTGTGGTTGACGATGTCGGGCTGCGAAGCACAGACCGTTTCAAGATCGGTGGCCGAGCCCTGCAGATCGGAGATCAACACCTCAACCCCCACTCCGGGATTTCGGTCTTTGATCGCTTCGACGGTTGCCGCCACCAGGGCAGCCCCGCCGTCCGGCAGGTCGTCGCGAGCGACCATCGTCAGCACCGCGAAATTCAGGCCCAGCTTCTCGACCGCCTCGGCGACCCGTTCCGGCTCGCCCCAGTCGACACCGTCCGGCTTCTGAGTGTCGATGAGGCAGAACCCGCAGGCCCGGGTGCATCGCTCGCCGAGCAACATGAAGGTAGCGGTGCCTTCGTTCCAGCATTCGAAGATGTTGGGGCAGCCCGCTGCTTCGCAGACCGTGGTTAGGTCGAGCGAGCGAGCGGTGGCCCGTAGGTCGCGAAAGGCCTCGTCGGTCCGCAGGCTGACCCGCATCCAAGACGGCTTGCGCTCGTTGATATGCAGGCCCCCTTCGACCCCAGCCTGGGCCAGTCTGCCCTTCAGCCGAACCGGGACGCCGGTCGAAGGAGTCGGTGCGGCCTTAGCAGGAGGATCGGCCGCCGGCGGGCGATCGGCTCGGGGTTTGATCGCCTCCCCCGGCCCGAGGCCTCGACTAAACGGGGCTAGGTCGGTGATCGCGTGACGCCAGACGACATCGCTTCGATCGACCGCGGCGTCTGGCACCAGGTTACGAGCGGCCGAGGCCACAAGCAGATCGACCACCTGCTCCATCGACGCATCGCTGCCTTCGGCCCGCAGCGAGGTGACGTCTTTGTCTGCGATACCGCAGGGAACCATCTTGGAGAACCAGTCGAGGTCGACGTCGACGTTGAGGGCGAACCCGTGCATGGACCTTCCACGCGACAACCGCACTCCGATGGCCGCGATCTTGCGGGGCCGGGCCGACTCAACATCAAGCCATACGCCGGGGAAACCGGAAAGTCGTGAGCCAGCAAGGCCAAGCTCGGCCAGCACGTCGATAACGGTCTGTTCGACCGCGGTCACATAGGCCAAGGTGTCAGCCATGCCCCCGCCGCGTTTGCCGGGAACGTCGATGATCGGATAGCCGACGACCTGGCCCGGGCCGTGGAAGGTGACGTCGCCACCACGGTTTACCCGAACGAACTCGGCACCAATCGACTCGGGATCTACCAGCAAGTTCTCCGGCTGCCCGCTCCGTCCGATGGTGTAGACCGGGTCGTGTTCTAGGAACAGAAGATGGTCGGCTGAACCATCAAAGAGCTGCTGCTGAAGGTCCCAGGCTTCGTGGTAGTCGACTCGTCCAAGCCATCGAGCGAGCAGCAGTCGCTCTCGGCCATCGGCACTCTGACCGCTACTCGAGCCAACTTGGTCAGCGCTCTGTTCGGCTGTCTCCGCCGCAGCGGTGCCCTGTCCGGTCATGACCATCTATCTACCACAACCTACCTAACACCGTTTTCTTGGTTTGTGTTCCGAGGCCGCGCTGTTGCCCGCCGGTTTCGCCGGCAGGCAAGCGCTGCGATCGGCCGGGTCAGCCCAGTTCGGCTTCCCAGTCGCGGGTTTCGAGAATTTCCTTGGTTCGAGCCAGGAAGGCTGCCGCATAGGCGCCGTCGATCGCTCGNNTGATCGGGAACTGCATCATCGTTCCGTAGCCACCAGCGTTGGTCAGAGTGAAAGTTCCTCCCGAAAGATCGTCGGGCGAGAGCTTCTTTGAGCGGGCCCGTCGAGCGACGTCGACGATGTCTCGGGCGATCGAACGCATACGTTTGCCGTCGGCGTCACGAACCACCGGAGCCAGCAGACCCTGGAAATCAAGGTCGACGGCGATGCCGAGGTTCACGTAGTTGTGCACCACCAGCTCACGGTCACCGACCGAGGCATTCAGGTGTGGGTACTCGCGCAGCGCATCGATTGTCGCCCTGGCGATGAACGGGAGGTAGGTGAGGCTGAAGCCCTCTTGGGCTTTGAACTCGTCGCCGTGAGCCCGCCGAATGACCTCGACCGCTTCGTAGTCGACTTCGATAGCGGTGAGCGTGTGGGGGGCCACCGACTTGGACATCACCATGTGCTCGCCGGTCTTCAGGCGGATGTTCGAGAGCGGAACGACCGCATCTCTAATCCCGGCCTGGGTGGCCGGAACCGGGACTGGAGCGGCAGCAGCGACCGGCGCCGCCACAGCAGCAGCGGCGGCAGGTACCGGAGCAGCAGCAGGTGCCACGGCATCGGCTTGGCCGCTCTCCGGATCGAGCGATGAAAGCTTGTTTGCTTCGATGTAACGCTGGACGTCATCGCGGCTGATCCGTCCACCGAGACCGGTGCCTTCTACTAGCGAAGCGTCGATGCCGTACTCGGCGATCAGTCTGCGTACGACCGGCGAGAGGACCTTGCCCTCGGTCGAGCCTTCGCTGGCCGCAGGGACAGGTTCGGCCTCTGGAGCGGGACCGCTCGGAGCTGGCGCCGCTACCTGGGGAGCTCGTTCCGGCGGCGGTGGCGGTGGCGCTGCTGCTGCCGGGGGTGGTGGTGGCGGAGCGGTCTCAACCGGTGGGGCTTCGGCCGGCGCTGCGGCCGCTGCGGCCGCCGGTGCGGCAGCAGCGGATCCGGAACCATCGGAAAGAACGGCAAGAATCGTTCCGACCTCGACCGTGTCCCCCTCGGGGACCCGGATCTCAGCCAACGTTCCGCTGAACGGCGAAGGGACCTCGGTGTCCACCTTGTCGGTGGACACCTCGAACAACACTTCGTCTTGGGCGATGGCATCGCCCACGTTCTTAAACCAACGCGTGATGGTCCCCTCGGTGACGGTTTCACCTAGCTGGGGCATCTCGATATCGGCCACGGTTCCTCAATTCTTGGTGGGTCTTGTTGCGGTCTTGATAGTGGTTTTACTGCGGGCCGGCACCCGTGTATTTGCTGCAATTAGTACGTGTGTGGTTGCTGCGTGTAGCCGCTGCTAGCACCTAGTGGTAAGTGCTTCGGCCACCGCTGATGGCATCGGATTCTAGTGAATACCGATGGCTGGGAATCACCCGTGAAGTGAACGGCCGGTTAGGGCCAGCACACTCTCACCGAAGAGCTCACTCATCGTCGGGTGAGGTTGGATGAACTGGGCTACCTCGTCCACCGTAGCTTCCCAGTTGACCGCCAGGTACCCCTGGCCAAGTTGTTCGGTCACCCAGGGGCCAACCATATGCACGCCGAGGATACGACCGCCGGTTCCGTCGGCCTGCTTCTCGGCGATGATCTTGACTAGGCCGTCGGTCTCTCCGACGATCATTGCCCGGCCGTTGCCGGTAAATCGGTGTTTGGAAACCACGACATCGAAACCGGCCGCCTTTGCCGATTCTTCCGAATGTCCCGCAAAGGCGACCTCGGGGTAGCAGTAGATGCACCATGGCACCTTGTCGTAGTCGACCGGCATGGCCTTTTCGCCAAGCATGTCGGTGATAACCAGAATGCCCTCGGCGAAGCCAACGTGGGCCAGCTGAGCGGTGTCGACAACATCGCCGACGGCCCAAACTCCGGGCACCGACGTGCGGCAGTACTCATCGACCTGGATGAAGCCCCGCTCATCGACGACGACCTGGGTGGCCTCAAGCCCCAGCGTTTCCGAAGCGGGACGGCGGCCGACCGACATGACGACGGTCTCGGCCGTCACGGTCTCCCCTTCGCCGTAGGTGACGGTAACCCCGTCGTCGGTCATGGTGTGCGACTGAACGGCGACGCCGGTCTTGATCTTGATGCCTCGCTTGGCGAACGAGCGCTCGACAACCTTGGCGACGTCGAGATCACAACCCGGCAGAATCTTGGGGGCGTATTCGAGAATCGTTACCTCGGTGCCAAGGTCGCTCATCATCGAGGCGAACTCGCAGCCGATTGCTCCGCCGCCGATGACGATGGCCGATGCCGGAAGTTCGGGGATCGACAGCAACTCGTCGGAGGTCACGATGCGACGATCGTCGATGGGGAAGCCATTCAAGCTGCGGGGCACCGAGCCTGCGGCCAGTACCACTCGGTCTGCTGAGATCTCGACGTCGCCGGAAGCACCGCCGCTTACTCCAACCGTGCGGTGGTCTGCTTTGAGGACACCCGCTCCGTCGAACAGGGTGATCTTTCGACCCTTGAGAAGCCCGGTCAGCCCCGAGACCAACTGGTCGATGATGGTTTGTTTTCTGGTGAGCGTTTTGGTCCAGTCGAGGCCGTGGGACTCGGCCTTGATGCCGAAGTCGGCAGCGTGAGCAACCGTCCTGGACACCGCCGCAGTCTCAAGGAGCTCTTTGGCCGGAATGCAACCAACGTTCAAGCACGTGCCGCCGATCTTGTCCTTCTCAACTAGGGCGATATTGAGACCGGCTGAGGCGCCATAGAGTGCTGCGGCGTAACCGCCGGGCCCTCCACCGATCACGATTACATCGAAGTGCTCACTGCTCATTGGAAACCTCCATCGGGCTGTTGCCGAGCCTATAGGCAGCCAACCCGATCAGGACGCCTAAAGGCGCCAAGCGGTCAGGTGATCGGCCCGACGGCGGTTATCGAGAAATCGCGAGCTGCAGAACGAAGGCACCGATGATGGCCAAACCACAAATAACTGACAGAACTAGCAACATTCTTGTACTCACGGCGGCCAACTCTAACGGCGCCAGACAGAGCATCGGAGCACGGCCACCGAAGGTGCTGGATAACCGGCTCGCCCGATGCCGCTCCAGCTGGCGCCGAGGTTCTACTCTGGCCCTAGCTGCTCAAGTTCTTTGGCAGCGTCGGCAACAAACTGAGAGAAGCACCCATGGATATCGCCATTTCCGGATCGAGCGGACTCATCGGCACGGCCTTGGTCAAGGCTCTGTCCGACGCAGGGCACCGACCGATACGGATGGTGCGACGGGCTCCGCAGAACGGCGCAGATGAGATCGCCTGGGATCCGGCAAAGGGCGAGATCGACCAGCCGTCTCTCGAGGGCATCGACGGCATCGTCAACCTGTCTGGGGCCGGTATCGGCGATCGCCGCTGGACGCCGGCCTACAAAGAGCTGTGCGTGACCAGTCGAACCAGCAGCACCGCTCTGCTGGCCAACACCGCGGCTGCGCTCAGCTCGACGCCACAGGTGATGATCTCCGGCTCGGCCATCGGTTACTACGGATCGCAAGGCGATACCGAACTGAAAGAAGACACAGCCCCCGGCGACGACTTCCTCGCCAACCTGACCGTCGACTGGGAGAAGGCGGCCCAACCGGCGATCGATGCCGGCATCAGGACAGTCTTCGCCCGCACCGGGATCGTGTTGAGCACCGCAGGCGGCGCGCTGCCAAAACTCCTGCCGCTGTTCAAGTTTGGCCTCGGCGGTCGCTTCGGATCCGGTCAGCAGTACATGTCTTGGATTTCGATCGCCGACGAGGTGAACGCCATCATTCACCTGCTCGACTCACCGACCTCGGGGCCGGTGAACCTCACCGCTCCGGCCCCGGTAACCAACGCCGAATTCGCTTCGGTTCTGGGCCGGGTGCTCGGCCGACCATCGTTCTTGCCGGTCCCCGCGTTCGGACCGAAGCTCGTACTGGGATCCGAGCGAGCCGACGCCCTGCTGTTCGACAGCATGAGGGTCCTACCCACGGTCCTAGAATCATCGGGGTATCGGTTCGCCCATCCGGACCTAGAGACGGCGTTGCGCTCCATTCTCGGACGCTGATTGCCGTGACCCCCGCCACTCGATATCGGAGCACGCCTTGACTTGGAAAATAGGATGACCGAAAAAAGAATCGTCTCAGCCGAGCGGGAGATCGCCGGCGACGCCGGGACCATTTTCGACCTCCTGGCCGATCCCGCGAATCACCAGCTGTTCGATGGTTCGGACACCGTCGTAGCCGGCCACCCGTCCAATCCCGACCGGTTGTCTCTCGGAGCAAAGTTCGGCATGAGCATGCGTATGGGAGTTCCCTATCGCATGACAAGCGAAGTGGTCGAGTTCGAAGAGGACCGGGTCATCGCGTGGCGCCATTTCGGCCACCACGTCTGGCGCTACCAGCTCGAACCAACAGCAGACGGCAAGACGCTGGTGACCGAGTCGTTCAACTGGGGCGTGGCCCGGTTCCCGCCGTTCTATGAGTGGGTCAAGTATCCGGAAAAGCACGTCGTGAATATGACCAAAACGCTCGAACGGCTAGCCGCCGTTGTCGAGGACTGACCGAGCCGGTCTTGTCGAAGCGCTAGTCGGTCGAGCGGTCTGGCACGCCAGAGGCGTTACGCGTCGACCGAGACCTGCGGATAGAAGGCGACATAGTCCTTGATTTCCGCCGCCTTGTCCTTCGGATCGGCATAGGTCCAAGCGACGTTATCGAGCGTCACCCCGTCGACGGTCAGCGAGTAGTAGCTGGCTGTTCCCTTCCAACCGCAGACCGTCGTTCTGTCGGTCTCGGTGAAGTGATCCCACTTGACCGATCCCGGCGGGAAATAATGATTGCCTTCGACGACGACGGTCTCGTCCGACTCGGCGATGATGGTTCCATCTACAACTGCTTTTGCCATGCTCTGAAGAACCCCTGGCCGTCGCCAGCCATTCCCCACCGCTAATTCGCCTATTTCATGGCGGAACGGTTCCAAACATTCGGCGAACGTAAATCGTTAACAGCTGACATTCGATCTTTGGATCGTTCGCCGAATGTAATGAAATTGGTCAAATCCACCCCTGTTCGGGCGCGCGCCGCCGAGGCATACTTAATGGGCGACCGGGCGCACCGAAGGTATAGGAACCAATGACCTTGTTCAGCCGAACCACGATCAACGATCAGAGCGAAGCCGAGTCCTTTGATGCGGTTTCGGCACGTCGGCAGTCCAACCTCGATTCCAGCCACGACTCGGCGACCGCCAAGAAGGCCGCTGGCAAAACCTCTGCGACCGACAAGGCTGCCTCAGATTCTCCGGCGACCGCGGTCCATCTGCAGATGCTTGGCCTCTCGCCAGGAGCGACGTGGGACGAGATCACCGAGGCACACGCCCGCTTGGTGTCGGACCTAACGCCAGGACCGAATGCATCGCACCGCAACGTTTCGCTTGCTGAGCAGTTCTTGAGCGAGGTCAACCAGGCCTTTGCCTCGCTGCGCATGCAGTCGGTGGCCTAGGCAACAGCCTGCAATCCCCAGTCGAACTAGTCGATTGGGATGACTCCAAGGCCAAGATCGTCCAGTTCGGCGACCAGTTTGTCGTCGCCGACTACGATCGCTCCGACCGCGGCGCTCCAAAGCCAGGCGTTGCGAGTTTGAACGGCCTTGGACGGGGCACCTGGGTCGCCATCTAAGGTCACGACCCACTCGGCTTTCGCCACACAACCCTCGAACCGGGCCAGGGTCGCCGCTGGCCAACGGCTAGCGGGGTCGGCGAATGGCAGCACAACACCAAGTGATATGCCGTGGGTCACCGCGAGCTCGCCTGCCAGTAGCTCGACGCCACGCCGCAGGCCGGTGATCAACAGGTCGTAACCGGGGTTCAAACCCTCGATCGCTTCGGTTAGCGCTTCGATCTGCTCCTCGTCTGGCTCGGCGACCCCGGTGACGACGATGGCCTGATCGCTGGGCCACGGCGATTGCGGGCCGCTGGCGTTTGCCGGTGGTTGCTGCGGTGAGTTCGCCTGCGGTTTGGCTTGGGTATCAGCACCTGCGGCGCCGCTCCCGGTAGCAAGGAGTTCTTTCTGCTCCATTGACTCGGCCACCGCCATCGCGTCGACCAGCTCATTCATCTTGTCGCCGGAGTGGCCCTTGACCCAAACGAAGCTCAGTTCGTGTTCGCGCTCCAGATATAGCTCGACCAGCGGCTCCCAAAGGTCACGGTTAGCCACTGGCTTTCGCTGGGAGTTCTTCCAGTCCTTCTTCAGCCAACCCTCAAACCAACGATCGTTGAAACAGTTCACGACGTAGGTCGAGTCGGAGTACACAACGATCGGTCCATCGATGGCCTTGACTACCTCGAGCACCGCCTGAAGTTCCATGCGCTGGTTGGTTGTGGTCTCCGCTCCACCGCTTCCAAGTCGACCATCGGTGGTTGCCCACGCCCAACCACCTGGTCCGGGATTACCCGAGCAGGCTCCGTCGGTGTAGGCAACCGCGGCGTCGGCCGCCGGCTCGCCGGGCCGATCGGAGTCGGGGTTGATCTCGTCTGCGGGCTCGTTGGCGGGAGAGGACGTCGACACGCCAACCAGCTTGCCAAGGAAACAGGGTGTTCCTACCGACCGAGGAAAACCGGCGGGCGGAATTTGAAAACTTTGCGGGGGGAAGCTAGGTGAAACGGTGCACAATGGTCCCATGAGCGACGGGTTCTTAAGCCAGCTGCCAGACATCGACCCCGAGGAGACTGCCGAGTGGCTCGAGTCTCTCGACGCGGTAAACAGCGCCCAGGGCAAGACCCGGGCTCGCTACCTGCTCGGTCGACTCAACCAGTACGCCCGTGAGTTACAGCTCGGCAACGCCGTCACGGTGCAGACCGACTACGTCAACACCATCCCAACCGAACAACAGCCCTTTTTCCCCGGCGACGAGAAGCTGGAACGCCAGATCAGGGCATACATCCGGTGGAACGCCGCCGCCATGGTTATCAAGGCAAACAAGAAGTCCGATGGCATCGGCGGTCACCTCTCGACCTTCGCCTCATCGGCCTCGCTGTACGAGGTCGGCTTCAACTGGTTCTTCCGGGGCAAGGAAGATGGCACCCCTGGCGACGCGGTGTACTTCCAAGGTCACGCCGCTCCCGGTGTTTATGCCCGTGCCTTCATGGAAGGCCGGCTCGATGAGAGCCATCTCGACAACTTCCGATTCGAAGTTGGTGGCGGAGGGCTTTCCAGCTATCCGCACCCTCGCCTCATGCCCGACTTCTGGGAGTACCCCACCGTCTCGATGGGCCTCGGGCCGATCAACTCGATCTACCATGCCCGCTTCCTTCGTTATCTCCAGGATCGCAAGATTGATCAGACCACCGACAGCCGAGTCTGGACCTTCATCGGCGACGGCGAGTGTGATGAGCCAGAGACCCTCGGTGCCATCTCGCTGGCCGGCCGCTCCGGGCTCGACAACCTGACCTGGGTCATCAACTGCAACCTACAGCGCCTCGATGGCCCGGTCCGCGGCAACGGCAAGATCATTCAGGAACTGGAAGCCGTCTTCCGCGGCGCAGGTTGGAACGTGATCAAGGTGGTTTGGGGGTCCCGTTGGGATGAACTGCTACAGCGCGACGTCGATGGTGTGCTGCTCAACAAAATGAACACCACCGTCGATGGTGAATTCCAGCGTTACGCCGTCGAGACTGGGGCCTACATCAGGGAGAACTTCTTCGGGCCCGATCCTCGACTGCGCAAAATGGTCGAGCATCTGAGCGACGACGAACTGCGAGCTCTGCCTCGCGGTGGCCACGACTACCAAAAGGTCTTTGCGGCATACAAGGCCGCTACTGAACACACCGGACAGCCGACGGTGATTCTGGCCAAGACGGTCAAGGGCTGGACCCTCGGTCCAGGCTTCGAAGGCCGTAACGCCACCCACCAGATCAAAAAGATGACCCAAAAGCAGATGCTTGAGCTGCGTGACCGGCTTGGCATCCAAGAGGAGATTCCCGAGGCCGCGCTCGACGACGGCGTTCCGCCGTACTTCCGGCCCGAACCTGGGTCCGATGCCCACGAGTACATGATGGGTCGCCGCAAAGCGCTCGACGGTCCGCTCCCCCAGCGCATCACCTCGGTCCGTCGACCGCTGACCATGCCCTCGGACTCCCCGTTCAGGACCACAGACGAGGGTTCGGGCGGGCGTGAGGTGTCGACCACCATGGTCTTCACCAACATGCTGCGGGACCTAATGCGTGAGCCGGGATTCGGCGAACGAGTCGTGCCGATCGTGCCGGACGAAGCCAGAACATTCGGCATGGACTCGATGTTCCGAGAGTTCGAGATCTACGCCCCGTTCGGCCAGCTCTACGAGCCGGTTGACCATGAGCTGCTGCTGTCATACACCGAAGACACCGACGGCCAGATCCTGGAAGAGGGCATCACCGAGGCAGGTTCGCTTGCCAGCTGGATCGCCGCCGGTAGCAGCTACGCCCACCGGGGTGTTCCGATGGTGCCGTTCTACACCTTCTATTCAATGTTTGGCTTCCAGCGAGTTGGCGACCTTATCTGGTCAGCAGCCGACTCCCGGGTTCGGGGTTTCCTGATGGCCGCCACCGCCGGACGGACCACCCTGGCTGGCGAAGGTCTGCAGCACCAGGACGGCCACAGTTTGGTTATGGCTTCGACGGTGCCCGCCTGCCAGGCGTACGACCCGGCGTTCGCCTACGAGCTATCGACGATCATTGAAGACGGTCTGCGGCGCATGTACGTCGACAACGAAGACATCTTCTACTACCTCACCCTTTACAACGAGAACTACGAGCAGCCACCGAAGCCCGAGGGCGTCGACCAGGGCATTCTCCATGGCCTGTACAAGTGGGCGCCAAGCCCCGACGGCGTGCCAGCGCAAGCGACGGTCCTGTTCTCCGGCACCGCCCACACCGCGGCTCGCGAAGCTCAGACCGAGCTGGCAGAACGCTGGGGTGTTGGCATCGATTTGTGGAGCGCCACCAGCTACAAGCGGCTCCGGGAACAGGCGCTCGAGATCGAGCGTTGGAACCGGTTCCATCCTGCAGCCGAGCCTCGCACCCCGTTGGTCACATCGCTTCTGGCTGATGTTCCAGGGCCGGTGGTGGCGGTCAGCGACTTCGTGCGAGCGGTTCCGGAGCAGGTCGCCCGTTTCGTGCCGGCCAACTTCATCGCTCTCGGCACCGACGGCTACGGCCGATCCGATGATCGAGCTGCGCTCCGAGAGTTCTTCGAGACCGACTCAAGGAACCTTGTCGTTACCGTGCTCACCGAGCTGGCGATGGATGGAACCGTCAGCCGTCAGACCCTGGTCGACGCGATCAAGCACTACGAGATCAACCCCGACCTGTCTCCCCCGTGGACCCGCTAGTCCTCGGAACGGCGACTGACAGAGCTTGCTAGTCGCTTTCTTGGCCTAGTTCCGCCGCCTGACGATCAAGCCAGCGGAGAAGAACCGCTATGGCCCTCGGGTCATGGCGGAGCTGATGGCCGCCGCCGCTGATGAAGCGGAGGTCGGCCGCGCCGTGGGCATCGGCGACCAGGCGGGCATCGAAGTGCGGCACCGCTTCGTCCTCAGATCCGTGCAACACAAGCAGCGACTTGGGCGGGAGTTGTTCGGCGGCCTCAACCGCTCGCACCTCTCGCAGCTCGGCCTTCCAGCGATCGATGCTCGGAGGGAACGACCCACTCTTGATAACCCCGACTTCTCTGGCGTGGGCCAGGAGGCGGTCTGGGGCTGCGGCCCAGTCGTCAAAGTCGGCTGGGGAGCCCGCGACGGCAACACCGGTTACGTCTGGGTCGTCAGCGGCCGCCACCAGACCAACGGCGCCGCCGGTTCCAAACCCACAGACCCAGAGACCGTCGGGTTTTGTCTCGGCCTTCAGATAGCGGATAGCGGCCGAAGCGTCATCGACCCAGCGGGCAAGGCTGAATTCGCCGGTGGATTTGCCGCAGCCTCGGAACCGAACGGTGAGCGCGTTCCACTGATGCTCGACGGCGATGCGCTCGCAGAGCTCGCCCATGTCGCCGCCGATCTTGTCGCCCCAGACATCGGCCGATGGGAATCCGTGCAGGAACAGGACCGCGACGGTCTTGCGGCGGTCGGCGGTGGAGGCCCGACACATTTCACCGTCTAGCTCGACACCTCCGCTGGCTCGGATGGTTACCCGAACGGCGGGGTTAGCGGTTGGTTCCGGTGCCATTGAACGGGCGGTATCCCCGATTCCTTGCCTCGACCAAGGTGTCCGGGCCGAACGAAGCGTACGTTCCGGCGGCCATTAACTCCTCGATGATCGACTCATCGGTCATGCCGTCGACGTCGTAAACCACGAGGGTTCGCTTGTCGCCGACCCAACGAAACTCTTCGAACTTCCCTGGACGTTCCACGCCGCTCACCGTAGCCGACGCGGAGCCAGACGCGGATATGGGAGGCGCCGATGAGTTTCCTCGTCGAGCCTCCCACATCACAGTTATTTACTAGATTGACCTGGACCGGCCGAACTCGGCCGGTCATGATCGCGTACCGAAGCTCACAGGGAGCACCGGTCAGCGTTTGCTGGACCCACGAAGGTCATGGTCTTATCGAGCGGGACTTGCTCGAACAACCTCCGCAGGGGTGGACTGGTTGCTATTCGCAAACGGTCCAGCGTTACCCAAAAGGGCTTGCCGCTAGCGGCCAGCCACCTCCAAAGTCCCAAATCGTATGTCGTTAATCTGGACCACCTCCTTCCTCTTGGTGAGCAAAGTGTGGCACAAACCCCAAGCGACTGAAAAGTCATTAACGCGAATCGTGCAGTTCGTTATGCAGACTGCCGCAGTTCGTTATTCAGCGGGGCGTAGTCTGGCCGGGCTGAGTCCGGCGAGGTCCAAATCGAAACCGTCGAAGGTGGGCCCGGGGGCGCCATCGAGGCACAGGTCAGCGAGAAGCTGCCCGGCGGCGGGGGCGGTCTGAATGCCGTTGCCGCCCTGGCCGACACACCAGATGAAGCTCTGGTGATCCGGGTCAGGGCCTAGCACCATGGCCCGATCGGGCACGAAGGTACGCAGCCCAGCCCAGCTGGAGCGAACCGAACGAATGTCGAGGGTGGTGACCTCGTTGATCCGGTCTATGGCGGTGGCGATGTCGATCTCCTCCGGCTTAGCATCGACCGCTTCAGACGGAGTCTCCTCCGCCGGGGAGCAGAGAAACTGCACCCCGTCCGGTTTCACGTACCAATTGAGATCGGCGTCGGCAATCATCGGCCACGACGAAGAGTCGTCCCAACGGCTGGCGACCATAAACGCCGTTCGCCTCATCGGCGTCAGCCCGACCGGGGCGACGCCTGCGGTGGCAGCGACCACATCACCCCAGGCCCCGGCGGCGTTCACCACTAGGTCGGCGTCGACCAGACCGTCAGTGGTATCGAGCTGCCACCGGGTCGGCCCCGACCCGCCGGCCCCGGGCAGTGGAGTTGCGGCGTCTACTCGTCTTGAGGTGGCGATCGTTCCTCCCGCGGCTCGAAATCCCCGGACAAAACACTGCAGTAGTTCTGCCACGTCGATGTCCGATGAGCCCGGCTCGATCAGAGCTCTGCTGAACTTCTCAGGACGAAGCGCTGGCACAAGCCGGGCAGCCTCGGCGGGCGATATCTCGGCGATATCGGGATTGATTGCCGCGCCGGCGTTCAGTAGTCGATCAACCGACTCCTCCTGGCCGGGCCGTCCAAGGGTGAGTATGGCCTGGGGGCTGAGGATTGGGTTGTCGCAGTACTCCGCAGGCGGATTCTCAAAAAACGCAAGGCTGGCCTTGGTCAGCGGACGAATCGCTCGCGCCCCATAGTTCTCGATGTATTGGGCGGCCGACCGACCGGTCGTGTGATAGCCCAGCTGCCCCTCGGCTTCAAGCAGCACGACCTCTGGCTGCGAGGGATGCATGATCAAGCTGTAGGCCGCCGAGGCCCCGGCCATCCCGCCGCCTATTACTGCGATCCGCATACCTACAACCTCCGGTTGAGCCCGTCACACCACTATTCTCATGTACTGGATTCTCGATGTACTGGATTCTCGATGTACTGGACTCTCGATGTAGTCGCAGGTTAGCTCTCAGGTCGTATGCCTCTGTCAAGACCAGATCGGAACTGTTCAAACCTGGTTTCGGACTCACGACCTGGGACCGCCATGGCGGCGGTGGCTATGGTCGGGCGATGGAATTGAACAACCGAGTAGTAGTGGTCACCGGCGGCGGCTCCGGAATCGGCGAGGCCCTAGCCAGGGCAGCCCAGGCGGCAGGCGCTCGACACGTCGTGGTTGCGGACTTAAACGCCGCCGAAGCACAACGTGTCGCCGCGGACATCGGCGGCTCAGCCGAGTCCGTCGATGTGGCCGATGAGGCAGCGGTGGCCGACATTGTGGCTCGAACCGAGGACGCCCATGGCCCAATCGATCTGTTCTGCTCAAACGCTGGCTACGTCACCACCGGTGGGTTAGAAGTCTCGAACGAGTCGATTAACCAAATGTGGGACGTACACGTGATGTCTCACATCTACGCCGCCCGAGCGGTATTGCCCTCGATGATCGCCAGAGGTGAGGGCTACCTGCTGAACACCGCATCGGCGGCGGGGCTGCTGACCCAGATCGGTTCGATGTCCTATGCGGTCACGAAGCACGCCGCGGTGGCGCTAGCCGAGTGGCTTTCGGTCACCCACCACCATCAGGGAATCCGAGTGTCTGTCCTTTGCCCTCAGGCGGTGCGGACCAACATCTTGAGCAACAGCCCCGACCGCACGGACGAGGACTGGGATTCAAGCTCGGCGTCGGCCGACGGTGTGCTCGATCCAAACGAGGTTGCCCAGCTCTGCCTTGAAGCGGTCGGCGAGGAACGGTTCTGGGTACTCCCCCATGCCGAGGTCGCAGACTACGTGAAACGAAAGGCCGACGACGTCGACCGCTGGCTAGGCGGCATGCGACGGTTCCAGGATTCGCTGTACGAGGAGGGCTCGCTGCCCGGCGATGCCATCGCCCCGAAGTTCTAAGCCGATTTCCCGATACTGAGTTCAGTTCCCGGTCGGGCTGCGGACGTGAAATCCCAGCTCGGCCGCGGCGGGGATCTGGCGGCGGTCTAGCGTCAGGAACTCCACCGGCCGGGGCAGCCGATCAGCGGCGGCGAGATGGATGGCATCGACAACCGAGAGCCCGTAGTGGGCTCCGACCTCGGCGGCTCGAGCCATGCACCGTCCGTCGAGGGGAACCTCCCAGAACAGTCCCCAATCGCCACGAACGGCATCGGAAAGATTGCGTTGCCGGTCCGACTGTCCCGCCGCTTCGTGTAACGCCAGAAGCACCTCGGTTTTAGACAGCGCAGACACGATCCAATGGTCGTGCTCGGCCATAACCTCGCCGACGAACCGGCGCCTCGCGTCGGGCAAGTAGCGGCAGAGCAGCGCCGAAGTGTCGATGACCAGAGTCACTGCCGTCCTCGGATCTGGTCGACGACCCGATCGAGCCGCACATCGGCGGGCACAGAGAATGGTGCAGGCATCGCAGGATCGAACGACAGACGCGGCGCCTCAACCAGACCGGCGGCGGCAAGGTCGTCGAGCGTCAGCCCCGCCGAGTCTGGCTCCAGCGGGCCGAGTTGAGCCATCGGGCGACCATCGACGGTGATCACGATTCGCTCCCCATCGCCCGCTCGTCGCACCAGGGCGCTCACCTCGTTGCGAAGCGCCCGCACTCCAATCTGAGCCAGGCCGCGTCTTCTCGGGTCGGGCTGCCGGTCATCGTTGCGTTCGATCACGCCTTCATTCCTTCGTTCGTTCCCTCGCCGGCTTGTTCATTTAGCTCGTCAGCTAGCGCTGGCCGCAAAGGTACCAGAAATGAGGCACAAGTGTAGCACATGTGTACACATCTAGATTTGGCGTGCGGTGGATCGACCTCTACGCTGACGGACATGAACTTTGCTTTCACCGAGGAGCAGGAACAGCTCCGTCAATTCGTCCGTTCGTTCCTAGAAGACAAGTCCTCCGAGGCTGCCGTTCGCGAGCAGATGGAAACCGACGCAGGCTACGACGCTGCTGTTTGGTCCCAGATGGCCGAACAGCTTGGTCTGCAGAGCCTGATCATCCCCGAGGCCCATGGCGGCCAGGGGTTCAGCTTCGTCGAACTCGGCGTCGTGCTTGAGGAAATGGGCCGGGCGCTGCTCTGCGCTCCGTTCCTCTCCGGTGTGCTGGCCAGCTCGGCCATCATGCACGCAGGCGACGATGCGGCCATGGCCGCTCACCTGCCCGGAATCGCCTCCGGCGAGACCATCGCTACCTTGGCGTTCACCGAGGAAAGCGGCAAGTGGGACGAATCCGGCATCACCATGGAAGCCTCGGCGTCCGGTGACGGCCACACCCTTTCCGGCGTGAAGTCGTTCGTGATCGACGGCCACACCGCCGACCTGATCGTGGTGGCCGCTCGCACCGGTGCAGGCGTCAGTCTGTTCACCGTCGCAGGCGACGCTGCTGGTCTCACCCGTGAGGCTCTCAGCACAATGGACCAGACCCGCAAGCAGGCCAAGCTCACCTTCGACAACACCCCGGCCACGCTTATCGGCACCGACGGTGCTGGCTGGTCGACCATGTCGACCGTGCTCGACCTCGGAGCCATCGCCATGGCTGCCGAGCAGGTCGGTGGCGCCCAGTTTGTCCTCGAAATGGCTGTCCAGTACGCCAAGGATCGGGTGCAGTTCGGTCGTCCAATCGGCTCCTTCCAGGCCATCAAGCACAAG
>JBOEHD010000067.1:0-27677 GCA_050633745.1 Acidimicrobiales bacterium | reverse complement strand
GTGCTTTTCACGCTCGAGCGAGCGGCTGGAACGCTGGGTACTCAACCTGCCCGGCATGGGCCCCATGGTCCGCGACTATCGAAGCGGGCTCGGTATGCCCCGCAAGGCCAAGATCGCCGCCATCTCCTGCATCGTCGGTGCCGTGGCGCTTAGCGCCGGGCTGGCTATCAGCATCGGTTGGGTCCGGCTGTTAGTAATTGCAGTCGGTCTGGTCGGGGTTTGGTATGTCGGCTACCGAGTCCCCACCAGGGAGAAGGTTTTAGCCGCTCGCCCGCCGACCGACACCGAGCNNCTCGTTGATGCCGCCCCAGCGGGCCGGATCTGATTCGCGAACTTCAACCGCACCCGACACCGAGTTGCGGATGAACAGCAGACCGGACGAACCGGAGAGGTTCTTGGCCTTGACCTGCTCACCGCCGGGCAGCGTTACAACGCTTCCGCCGGTGATGTAGAGCCCTGCTTCGACGGTGCAGCCGTCGCCCAGGGAGATCCCGATACCGGCATTGGCACCAAGCAGGCAGTTCTCGCCGACCGAGATGACCTCGGTGCCGCCACCAGACAGGGTGCCCATGATCGAAGCGCTGCCGCCGATATCGCTGTTGGCGCCGACGATCACCCCGGCGCTGATACGCCCCTCGACCATGGCCGGGCCGAGTGTTCCAGCGTTGAAGTTGACGAAGCCTTCGTGCATGACGGTTGTGCCCTCAGCCAGATGAGCTCCCAGGCGCACCCGGTCGGCGTCGGCGATGCGGACCCCGGCCGGGATCACGTAGTCGGTCATCCGGGGGAATTTGTCGACCGAGGTCACCGTAACGTGGTGCCCCTTCTTGGCTGCAAGCGACCGCAGTTGATCGACCTGCTCTGGGGTTACCGGTCCGGCGGATGTCCAGGCCACGTTGGCCAGCTGACCGAAGATGCCGTCCATGCTGATGCTGTGCGGGGTGGCCTCGCGGCGAGAAAGCATGTGGAGCCGCAGGTAGCCGTCGGCGGCGTCGACTGGAGCAGCTGCAAGATCGTCGATCGTGGTGGTGATTACCTCGCCACGAATCAACCCGAGTTCTTCGGCAAGGCAGGTCCTCGCTGGCTCAACACCATCGGCGGGATACCAGGCATCGAGCCGGGCTCCGCTGGCGACATCTACATAGCTGTGTCCGGTAGCGCTGATCGTCATGGCCAACATCGTAACCGCCGCGACCTGTATCAACGATCGCAGATTTGGCTTAGCCTTGAGACCGAACGCTACACCGACAGTCCCATTCTGGTTGCCGCCAGAGCGAGTCGGTCATCAGGCTGAACGAGGGCGATGCGCACATGGCCGGCACCCTGTTTGCCGTAGAACTCCCCCGGGCTGACCAACACGCCGGCCTCGGTGGCCAGTCTGCGGGCAAAGGCCCAGGCATCGCCATCGGGTGCGGGCGCCCACAGATAGAAGCCGCCGCCTGGCATTTCGGCCTCGGAGTCGAGCATGGCGGTGATGCGCTGCATCAGTTCGAGCCTGCGGCGGTAGATCTCCCGCTGTACGTCAACATGGCTTTCATCGCCGAAGGCGGCAACCGCCGCGGCCTGGACCGGCCCGGGCTGCATGAATCCGGCGTGTTTGCGAAGCTCGCCGAGGTAATGGATCAGCTCGGGGTCGCCGACGTAGAAACCGGATCGTGCACCGGCCAGGTTGGAGCGCTTGGAAAGCGAGTGAACCGCCAGCACGCCGTCCATCCCGTGACTAACGATCGACTGAGGCTCACCAGACCAGGTGAACGCGGCGTAGCACTCGTCTGACACCACCAGCACATCGTTGTCCTGGCCCCACCGGTAGGCCGCGGCGAGGTCGTCGAGCCCACCGGCCGGATTGCCGGGCGTGTTGACCCACAGGCAGAGCGCTCGGGCCGCGTCCGCCGGGTCGATAGCCGACAGATCGATCTGCCACTCTTTTGTGACCGGCACCGGCACTGCTCGACAACCGGCAAGGGTCGCCCCCATCTCGTAGCTGGGGTAGGCGATGGCCGGGTAGAGCACGGTGTCACGGTCCGGGGTCCGCAGCTTGAGCCAGTGGGGCAGACCGGCCACGAACTCTTTGGAGCCGATGGTCGCTCGGATGTCGCCGGGGCCGACGTCGGAACCGACCAGGCGGTTCAGCCAGCCAGCTGCCGCTTCGCGAAATGCCGGGGTGCCGATGCTTGGCGGGTAGGTCCGTTCGGTGTTCGACTCGGCCATTGCCTTGATGACCGAAGCGGGCGGCGGGTCGAACGGCGTGCCGATCGACAGATCGACGAGACCACCGTCGTGGGCATCAGCGATGGCCTTGAGTTCGTCGAGGCGATCGTAGGGATACGGGGGTGGGACGAATCCCGGCTGCGGTGTGCTCTGCTGTGTACTCACGATAGGTACTGACCTCGGCTAGTCCTGGATCTTCCGGATCACGAAGTCGCCGAGGCGCTTCGCTGATGCCGGTTCGAACCTAGCCAGGATACGCATTCCCTCGTCTTCGGTGGTTTCTGTTAGCACTTCACCTTCGCGGTGCGCTGCGGCAAGCATGTCGCCCCGGGCCCAGGGCACAAACAGCTCATAGACATCGGTCACCGCCCGGAGGGCATCGCCGATGGCCGTCACCAGTTCCTCGAAGCCTTCGCCGGTGGCCGCCGAGACCGCTACCGAGCCGGGGTGATGATCGACCAGCAGCTTGACATCTGGCGAAAGGTCGCTCTTGTTGAACACGATCAGCTGGGGAATGGCTTCGGCGTCGATCTCTTCAAGAACCTGGCGGACCGCGTTCATGTGGGCCACCGGGTCGGGGCCTGCGCCGTCGACGACGTGGACCAGCAGGTCAGCGCCAGCCGATACTTCGAGGGTCGATTTGAACGCTTCGACCAGCTGGTGAGGCAGCTTCTTCACAAAGCCGACGGTGTCGGTCATGAGGATCTGCTCGCCGCCTGGCAGTTGCAGTTTGCGGGTGGTCGGGTCGAGGGTGGCGAAGAGGCGATCTTCGACCAGAACGTCGGCGCCGGTGAGCCGCCGCAGCAACGATGACTTGCCTGCGTTGGTGTAGCCGACGATGGAAACGGTTCGGAACGGCGAACGGTGGCGGGCTTTGCGCTGGTTGGATCGGCGAGCCGAGATGCCTGCCAGGTCGCGCTCTAGCTTGTGCATGCGTCGGACTAGGCGCCGACGGTCGACTTCGAGCTGGGTTTCGCCAGGGCCTCGGGTGCCGATGCCACCGCCCTGCTGGCTGAAGTCTTTCTTGCCCCGCAGCCGAGGCAACCGGTAGCGCAGCTGGGCCAGTTCAACCTGAGCCTTACCTTCGGCCGAGGTGGCGTGCTGCGCGAAGATGTCGAGAATGACCGCGGTCCGGTCGAGCGCGGTGCGTTTCAGCAGCCGCTCCAGGTTGAACTGCTGGCCGGGGGTCAGCTCATCATCGAAGACAACGGTGTCGGCGTCGATGGCCAGCGATGCTTCGAGAATCTCCTGGACTTTGCCTTTGCCGACAAATGTGCCGGGGTCCGGTCGGTCGCGGCGCTGCACGATCCGGTCGCGAGCATCGGCACCTGCGGTGTCGACCAACAGTTCGAGCTCGTCGAGCGATGCCTGGGTGTCAGCGGCGGTCTGCCCGTCGACGGTGACCCCGACCAGCACGATCCGTTCCCGGAAACTGCGATCGATAAACCCGGTCTCGACGGTTGCGCCATAGTCTCCGAAGGCCCCACGGTGATCGCCGATGATCGGCTCGGCTTCGGTATCTCCCGACCCCGATTCGGACGCCGGTGCCGACTCAAATTCAAGATCGAGCCCCGCGATATCAACGACCTCGAAGTCGTCTTCGAACTGATCGAGGAACTCTTGGTCGCCCGACGACTTCTGATCACCCATTGATGATCACCGCCCCAACTCTGACGGCCGGACCTATGAGGAACACTTCGTCGTCGGTCAACTCCACCTCGGCTGCGCCACCCGGCATCGTCACCGAAACCTGCTGGTCGACCAGGCCCATTGTTTGGGCAGCCCAGGCTGCGGCGCAGGCACCGGTGCCACAGGCCTGAGTTACCCCGGCGCCGCGTTCCCAAACCTTGAGGTTCAGACTGCCGCGACCGGTGACTTCCACCAGGTGCACGTTCAGCCCCGACGGGTAATCAGCCTCGATCACTGGACCGATGGTGGCCATGTCGGCGTCTGCGATGCTGTCGACGAAGGCCACCAGGTGAGGGTTGCCGATGTCGACGCCCTGCTGCGAATGTACATCGACGCCGACCTCGGACCAGCGATCGCTCACATCGGGGCCGGCCACAGCCTTGCCCATCCCAACCCGGACCATGCTGCTTGCAAGATCCTGCGTTGAGTCGTCGACGTGGTTCTCGACGGCCTTGACGATGACCTGACGGGTACCAGCATCGGTCTCGATCGTCAGCAGCTGATCTTCGCGGCGATCGAGGCCGAGGTGTTCGACGATGGCTTGGCCGAGGCAGCGAATTCCGTTGCCGCTGATCTCCGCTCGACCACCGTCGGCGTTCCATAGCACCATCCGCCAGCGGCGACCTTCGCCACCCGACTCTCCGCTCAAATCCGGGGCGGCGATCGGGGTGGCCACGATCAGACCATCGGCGCCGATTCCAAGCCGACGGTCGCACCAGGCCACCGCGTCGGCAGCGTCGATCGGGTGAGTCGGCGCGACAGTGATCAAGAAGTCATTGCCCAACCCGTGGTGTTTGGTGAGGGCGATTTTGCGCTTAGGAGCGATGTTGGTCGTTTCAGGCATCTACGCCCCAGTGTCGCAGGTAATCGGCGCGATGCGCATCCAGTTAATTCCAGTGGGCGGCCGCAAGCTCGACGAGCTGGGGATCCAGGGCCTCGAACCAGGTGATTCTGGGGTCGCGGCGAAACCAGCGCTGCTGCCGTCTGGCGAACTTCTTGGTTCTACGCCGGGCTTGGTCCATGGCCTCGTCAAGCGAGAGTTCGCCTCGAATGTGGGCCAGCAGCTCCCGATAGCCGAGTGCCTGCGACGGATTCCGAGCCAAACCGGCCTCGGCCAGACGCTCAACCTCGTCGAGAAAACCCTCGGCTAGCTGCTGTTCGTACCGCTCATCGATCCGACGATCCATTTCCTGGCGGTCGATTTCTAGACCGATCAGTTGGAATGGTGTTGGTCCGTAGTGGTCGACGCCGGGACCGAACGACGAGAACGGCTGCCCCGAGCCGAGGCAAACCTCGAGGGCTCGAATGATCCGTCTCCGGTTACTTGGCTCCATCTTTGTCGCCGCCGCCGGGTCGAGCGAGCGCAACCGCTCATGCAGCGCCGCGGTGTCGGGATCTGACTCAAGCTCGGCTCGGATCTCGGGGAATTGGTCCGGCATCGTGAAGTCATCGACCACCGCCTGCACGTACAGCCCGGTGCCGCCAACGACGATGGCGTGGTTGGCGCGGCTCTCGATGTCGGCCAGGGCTGCAGCGACGTCGACTTTGAACCGGGCAACGGTGTAGTCCTCGGTCGGGTCGATCACGTCGAGCAGGTGGTGAGGGGTTCCAGCTCGTTCCTCCATTGTCGGTTTTGCGGTACCGACGTCCATACCGACGTAGACCGCCATGGCGTCTGAAGAAACGATTTCCGAGAAACCGACGCGCTGGGCCAGGGCCACCGCTAATGACGATTTCCCACTGGCGGTCGGTCCTACGATCACCAATGGGCGACGGCCAACCCGATCCGCCGCGGTACCGGTCGAATTCGTAGCTGAATTCACAAGCGAGGTCACAGGTTGGATTCGGCGACCGGGACGTCGGCGCTGTTCAACGCAGGCGATCGGCCCAGAATGTGTGCGGCCAAGATGTAGTGATCGAGCAGTACCAGGTTCGGGTCCTGGCCATAGGCCTGATAGAAGCGGAACACCGCTTCGGGACCGAAGTGATGCTGCACGCTCTGATGCATGATGGCCAGGTCGAGATGGCGGTTGGCCACGACCGGGCTCTCCATACGATCGAAGCCAGCAAACCTTGGGCCATCGACGATGAACCGCTCTGCGACAGCGAAACCGTGGCACAAGACCAGGTCGTCCGAGCTAGCGGCAGGGTCTGGTCTGGCATCGATGAACATAGCCAGCAGCTCGGACGGCTGGTAGCGATCGTAGGGATAGGGCAAACGTTCCTGCTCGACAGCTCCGGTTTCGACCGCGTTGCGACATTGCGCAACCAGCAGATCCGCATCCTGACCGCCATATTCGACCGGCACGTGCTGGGGTCGGATCCCAAGATTGTGCAGCTCTCGCAGACCGTCGCCAAGGGCCCCCACCAGATCGTCTGGATCGGCGTGGAGCTCCGGCCGATGCCCGGGCTGCCCCGGTGGGCGTCCGGTAATCAGCCACCGGTCGAATGAACCCAGCACCGGTGAGACAGCGAAGGGTGCAACATCGTTGAAAGAGCCGATGACCTCGACGAAGCGAGCCAACGAGTCAGCGGGGGTGACCCGAGCGTTGAAACGATAAACGGTCGACGAATCAACAGACCAGCGGTCCGCTCCCCCGGCAAACCCGGTTCCGGGTGGCTCGACGCCTGGTGACTCACCAATCGGCGACTCGGCAACTATCGAGCCGTCACCGCTCTCCCCCGTGGCCAAAATCGCTTCGACCTCGTTCGGCCAGGGGCGTTCGGGGCGACTGTTGGGATTGCCGGTCATCGGGTCCCAGCCTAGGGCCAGGTGAACCGGCCGTTGTCTTGGCCCGGGAATCGGTTAGTCGGGGATATCGGGGAGCGGCGGGTTTGGTAAACCCCGCCCACAGACCATGCCTGCGACCATGGCCATCAGCGTGGCCGCCACCGGACGTGGCGCCACAACCTGGTGCAGATGATCCCCGGAAAGCCTCGTGGTCATCCAACCTTCGTCGTAGGCCTGTTCGCACGCTTCGGCGTAGCCGGGGCCAAAGGAGAGGAAACCCCGGCCGACCGTGGCGGGAAGATCGGGCACAGGACAGCCCTGATCGAACCAGGTGCGGGGCACGGGAGCGGCCTCGTTAAAGACCACATCTCTCGCTACCGGGTCGACTACCAGGCCCTCGACCAGGGAACCCCACCAGCGAGGCCAGGGCGGCAGGTAGTCATCGGGTCTAATCATGCCGTCGAGCATCGCGCCGTATTCCGGTGTGGTCACGGTGAACGCATCACCGGTTGGGAATCGGCCATCGACCAGAATCATGGCGTCGATGTTCCAACCCTTGTGCAGCAGCTCATCGACCACCATCGGGGCCCGCGGGCAGGCTGCCGAGTGGGTGACAACCACCGTGCCCATCCTGTCTGGAGGCATCGGAGCGGCCAAAATCTCATTCAACCACGGGGTGATGTGGTCGTAGTCGGCCGTCGTCGTCATCTTGGGATGCACGATTTGAGCGTGTTGACCGAGGGCCAACAGTTCATCGGCCACGGGACCCCAACTGGCGGGGCCCAGCGTCGGGCTGGGTATTAGAAGCCAGCTTCTAGGGCCGGTGTTCAAGGTGACCTCTCTCAGCCAGTTGGTGGATGCAACTTCTGCACCCTTCCAAACACCGTACCTGTACCGCAAGTTGCACTAACAAAATATTTGCCTGATCTTTCGCCATGTCGGCTCACCCTGGATCTGCAACCCCCAGTCTGGAACCGAATGTATTCTCTTGCCAATCGGCTAACTTCCGGCCCTGAAGTTCCGAGGAACATGGGGAGGGCCGACGGGGCCCACATACGTCTCTCGGAGGGCTCATGGCCAAGTCAAAGCCCACGAAAATGTTTGCCATCCTCGGCCGCTGTCATCGCAGCGGACGGTGGCGATTGGCCAGCCGGTCAACGGTCGTGGCGCTGCTTGGGGTCTGTCATCTCGACATGCGCCACTCGTTTGTCGAGGCCGAGCAGCTCAAGATGAAGGCAACCGTGCTGCTTGGCTCGGCCACCTTCATCGTGCCGAATGGGGCCGAAGTTCGGCCTTCCGGCATGTCGTTTCTCAGCGGCTCCACCGTCGACGTTCCCGAACATGACGACACCACCGACCTGCCAACCCTCGACATCGAGTGGACCGTCATTTTTGGCTCGGTGAAGATCATCAGCGAGGACACCCTCGTCGAAATCGAACAGGAGGCCTACAGCGAAGGTGGGCGTTTCCGCCGCTCCAAATCGATTGCCGCCTAGGAAGCCGAAGCGGTGTTCTGAGGCTGATGTGCCGATGCTTCGAGCACGGCCATCAGATCCGACTGCTGCTTAAACAGGTCGTGGCAAGCTTCCTCGCCCGACTCGGTCTGCGGCGCCTTGAAGTAGAAGCTCAACCACTCCTGGATTCCCGACATGCCTGCCCGAGCTGCCAGGTCCATGAACAGGACGAGGTCGAGCACGAGCGGTGCAGCCAGGATCGAGTCACGGCAGGAGAAGTCGACCTTGATCTCCATCGGGTAGCCCATCCATCCGAAGATGTCGATGGCATCCCAACCCTCTTTGTTGTCGCCACGGGGTGGGTAGTAGTTGATGCGGACCACGTGATCGATCTTGCCGTACAGATCGGGGTAGATCGCGGGCTCCAGAATCGTGTCGAGCACCCCTAGCTTCGACGACTCCTTGGTCTTGAAGTTCTCCGGNNATCGGCACACCGCGGGTTGCAGCCAGCTCTTGCATGCACGGCAGGTCGACCGAAAGGTTTGGGGCTCCGTTTGCGAACGGCACGTTGCTCTGAAGAGCGGCGTAGGCGTAAATCTGGCTTGGTGAGATGTTGTCGTCGCCCCCTTTGAGGCCTTCCTCGAAGGACTCGACCGTGTCGTGGACGGCACTCGGTTCCTGGTATGCCTCGGTTGAGCCGCACCAGACCATTACGAGGCGGTCGCAGTTGTTTTCGGCTCGGAACCGTTCGATGTCGTCGATGAGGGCGAGGGCCTGATCCCACTTGGTGGTTTCGGTTTTGACCCGATGCCCGTCGAGCCGCTTTACCCATCGCTGATCGAAGACGGCGTCCATGGCCACTACCGATTCGAGCTGCCCGGAGATTTCGCCAAGGTCGCCGTCGTTGAGCACGCCTGCGGTGGTTGCGGCTTCGAGGCAGTTGGCCGAGATTGGGTCCCAGCCGCCGAAGACCAGGTCATCGAGCGTGGCCAGTGGCACAACGTCGCGAATCAGCGGTCCCGGTTCGCCATCGTCGTTCGAGTCGCCGAGGCGACCCATCTGGCTGATGGAGCCGATCGGAGGCTTGATTCCCGCTCGCACCGCCATGACGCCGGAGATGAAGGTTGAAGCAACCGCTCCGAGACCAGGCAGCAGCACCCCGAGCGTGCCGGTGGCGGGTTGTACTTCTGGATTCGATTCTGAGTTATCTCGTAGATCTAGTTGTTCATTCACTGGGGCCATCACTAAAACCTAAGGATTACTGAATTCAACCACTTATCACTTAAGCTTTGTCGAAGTGTCTGTAAGCGATGATGATTCGACCGGCTGCACGCCACCGCTGCTCAATCTGACCACCCACCAGCTTCAATACCTGATCGCCGTAAGCCAATCGCCGACCCTCGGCGATGCCGCAGCGAAACTGCAGATCAGCCAGTCGGCGCTTAGCCAAGGGCTGTCAGAGTTAGAGCGCAAGCTGGGGCTGAATCTGTTCGAACGACAGGGTCGAAATCGGGTGCTCACCGAAGTCGGCAAACAGGTAGTCATGCACTGCGAACGCATACTGGCCGCCACCCGCGACCTCACGATCTGGGCCGACGCCACCGCTGAAGGCAGACAGGGCCGGGTTCGACTCGGCCTGATCGACATCGCGGCGGTCAACTACTTCCCAGAGGCGCTCATCGAATTCCGAGCACAACGACCCGATGTTGAGCTGCGGCTAAGCGTCGCCCCATCGGCGGCCCTCACCAGACAACTTATGGCAGGCCAGCTCGACGCCGCGGTGATCGTTGCCCCCGCCCAGCTGGACCACGATGAGCTGGTACTCGACGAGCTGCTGACCGAGGAGCTGGCGATCTACGCCCCTCGACCCGATCAGACGGGAGCTCGCCGGTTGGGTCCGCCCGACACCTGGGGACCCTGGGTCACGTTCCCTCCCGAGTCGCATACCAGGCGACACATCGCTCGAGCGTTGCGGGAATCGGGGGCCGAGTTTGAGGTCGAGGCCGAATCGCATCAGCCCGAGGTGCTACGCCAGATGGTCAGTCTTGGTATGGGCTGGACGGTGCTGCCGGTCGTGCAGGCCGAAGCCGAACCCAACCCGCTGATCCGAGCCCGCAGGCAGCCGCTGCTTACCAGGCAGTTGGTGATCGCACTACGCCGGGGCGCAGAGACCGAGCCGGCGACCATCGAGTTGATCGGTCGGCTGAAGGGCCATGCCAAACGGTTCTAAGCCATATCCTTGCCCGATGGGCGACCCAGGCCAGGACCAAGATCAGCAGCACATGAAACTTCAGCATCACAACGCCGATCTGCTGGCCCTCTTCGACGGCGATCCCCAGCGGGTGGCCGATGCGGTGGCTTCCGCCCTTGCCGACGGCTCGACCAACCTGCGCTTGCCGACCGAACTCGGCGCGGCCGGAATCGACCCTGAGGCGGCACTTTCGCTGGTCAGCCCCTATCTGCGGGCCGCGGCCCGAGACCTCGGCGATCCCGGCTTCCTGGCTCATATGGACCCCCCAACCCCGTGGATCACCTGGGTGGTTTCCCTTTTGGCGGCATCGAGCAACCAGAACCTGTTACATCCAGACACCGCACCGGCGGCCCGCCAACTGGAAGCCCAGGTCATCGATTGGATCGCCCCGGTGTTCGGCATGGGAGGTGGCCACATCGTGCCCGGGTCTACCGTCGCAAACCTCACCGCACTGTGGGCCGCCCGAGACATTACCGGGGCAGACACGATCGTGGCTTCGACCCTCAGCCACCTGTCGATTCGCAAAGCGGCGGCCATCCTCGGCCTACGGTACGTGGCGATTGAACCAGCTGCCGGAGCGGCACTAACCCCCGCTGACCTTGCGGGGGCATTCGCCACATCGGCAACCGAACCGCTTGACCCGGCGGCGACCATCGTTGTGCTCACCGCAGGCACAACCGGTGTCGGAGCGATCGATCAGCTCGATCTTGGTCAACTCGATCCTGCTGGGCTCGATCTGCGCCCGGCTTGGGTCCACGTCGACGCCGCGTGGGCGGGCCCGATGCGATTCTCGGCCACCCACCGTCACCGCCTCGACGGCATCGACAACGCACAATCGGTAGCCGTATCGGCTCACAAGTGGCTCCACCAGCCAAAGGAATCGGCGCTGATCATGTTCAACGATCTCGCCTCGGCAAACGAGGCGATAAGCGTTGGAGGGGCCTACCTGCAGGCACCAAACGTCGGGCTGCTCGGCTCGCACGGAGCGGCCGCCGCTCCGTTGGCGGCGACTCTGCTACTTCTTGGACTCGACGGGGTCGAGCGTCTGATCGACCATGGCATGGCGATGGCCGACCGGCTGGTGCAGGCCATCGAGTCCCATCCCCGGCTTGAGGTTTTTGCTCCGAGCAGCAGCGGCGTCGTTGCCTGGCGCCATCTCGATCACCCCAGCTCGGCGATTCGGGAAACCATGGCTGCGGCTGCACCAGCAAAGCGGGCATTCGTGTCGACGATCGACATCGACGGCTCCACCTGGCTGCGATCGGTGGCTGCCAATCCGATGGCCGACGTCGATGGGGTCGTCAGCGCCGTGCTTGCTGCGGCCGAAACGCTGTCGGCTAACTAGCGCCACCAGCAGCCGGCGAACCGGAGAGCGGCACTCCTAGAGGCTGGCAGAGGCCACCGCGATGCGGGTGCGGTAGCTCGGCTTTGCCGTGACCTCGATGAGGTCACCGAGCATGTACTGGTGGGCAGCATCGGTGATAGTGGTCGTGGCGTATGTGCCGGGTTTCAGCGGACCGGAGGCAAAGTGCACAAGCTTGTTGTGTTCGGTCCGCCCGGTCAACACCGCTGGATCTTTCTTGGACGGGCCTTCGACAACGACCTCTTCGACGCGGCCGATCCTGGCCCGGTACTTGGCAAGCGCCGAGCGTTCGATCACGGTCCGCAGGCGGGCGTAGCGATCCTTGACCTCTTCCGGGTCGCAGAATCGATCGACCATCTCCGCCGCTTCGGTTCCTTCCCGAGGCGAGAACACGAAGGTGTAGGCGCTGTCGAACTGAGCTTCGGCCGCTACCTGCAGCGTCGCTTCAAAGTCGTCTTCGGTTTCGCCGGGGAAGCCGACGATGATGTCGGTGGTGACCGCAACATCGTCGATGGTGGCCCGGGCCTGGGCCAGCTTCTCCAGGTACCGAGCGCCGGTGTAGCCCCGGTGCATCGCCGACAGGATTCGGTCCGAACCCGACTGCAGCGGGAAGTGCAGGTGGTTGGCTACAGCGTCGTTGCCCGCCATCGTCTCGTAGACATCTGGCGTCATGTCCTTAGGGTGGGGGCTGGTGAAACGCACCCGCCGCAGACCCTCGATCGATGCCACCTCACCGAGCAGCCGACTGAACTGAGGGCGGATCCGTACGTCGTCTCCGGCTTTGCGAGCGGCTAGTGAAAGGTCGCGTCCGTAGGAGTTGACGTTTTGGCCGAGCAGGGTGATCTCGGTGGCGCCCTGAGACGCAAGCTGGCGAGCCTCGGCCACGATGTCATCAAAAGCACGGCTGATCTCGACGCCGCGAACCGACGGCACGATGCAGAAGGCGCACGAGTTATCGCAGCCGATCTGGATAGTCAGCCAGGCTGCGTAGTCGGTTTCTCGTTTTGCGGGCAGGGCCGACGGGAACGCCTGGTCCTCGCCGGTCATGGCCTCTTCCCAGATCTCGGTTATCGGACCGTCGGCCTTGGCCGCGGCCAGCAATTCGGTGGCCCGATGCACGTTGTGAGTACCGAAGACCACATCGACATGGCCAGCCCGCTGCTGGATGACGTCTCGGTCTTTCTGGGCCAGGCAACCGGCGACCACGATCTGCATGTCGGGGTTGTCTTCCTTGAGTACCTTGAGGTTGCCGAGGGCGCCGTACAGCTTGTTGTCGGCGTTTTCCCGGATACAACAGGTGTTGAGCACCACAACATCGGCGCCTTCTGCCGAATCGGTGGATTCGTAGCCGTCTTCCTCAAGCAGCCCGGCGATACGTTCCGAGTCGTGCTCGTTCATCTGGCAACCGTAGGTTCGAAGGTGATACCGCTTCACAAACTCAGCGTAGGCGACCCACCTGCCGATTGTTGCCTGTGAGATATTGGAGAGCACTCAGACAACAAGCACACTGAATCAGCAATCAACCCCCTACACAGAAGCGATCAACGATCAACACATGATCAGCCCTACTCCCCCGCAAGCATCGATCACCGGCGAGATCCCCATCGCCGACGGGCACGAGGGCCAACCGAGCGGGTCACCACGACAACGAAACTGGGCTTGGATCATCATTGGCGCCCCCGCTCTGGCATTTGTGGTGCTGGTACTGCTGCTGCGGTGGCGTACCCTTGGCTCGCCATTGACCATCGCCTTGGTCGGTCTTACCCCGTTCCTCGCCGTGCCGCTGCTTTTCGGGGCGGTGAGCTCATGGTTCAGCCGTAGCGTCACCATGCGAGCCGCGGCCGGGCTTATCGCCGCCGCTTTCCTCTTCACCACCTCGCCCATCGACGCGGTGATCGGCTGTGGCGGCCGTACCGCAGACGATTCCATCACCATCTACACCGCCAACGTGCTGTTCGATGTTGGCCGCCCAGCAGACGTTGCGACGTCGATCCTGGCCGCCGATCCCGATGTCATCCTGATGCAGGAGACATCGCTCAGCTTTATGCGAGAGCTGCAAGCCGACCCCCGAATGGCCGAATACCAGTACCGCAGCGAGCAGATCCGAGGGGCATCGCTGCGCACCGTCATCTGGAGCCGCCTGCCCATCCTGTCTCTTGAAATGGAGCCGTTCGACGTCTCCGACCTGGTGAACGTGACGGTGGCGTCGCCGTACGGTGAATTCGTGGTCACCGGCCTCCACACGCTGGCACCGATCAGGCAGAGCTATGTGCCATCGTGGCAGCGCCAATTCGACCAGCTGGCAGCCATCGACACCTCAACCCCCCGTCTGATCGCAGGCGATTTCAACGCCACAAGCGATCACAAACCGTTCCGCACCCTGCTGCAGTCAGGCTGGACCGATGTGCACGACGAGGCAGGCTGCGGGTTCGACGCAACCTGGCCGGTCAATGGGGGCCTGCCGATAGCGGTGATGCGCCTCGATCACGTCTTGATGACCGATCACTTCGAAGTGTTGGACGTGCAGTTTGGTGAACCGGCAGGCAGCGACCACAAGCCGGTCATCGCCTCGATTCGACTGCGCTAACTCAGCCCTGACGGACGGTTTTCATTTCAGCCCTGACGGGCTGAGTCGGTGTCGGCTAGGACGACCGAGTGGGCTGGTCTGATGAGGCCAGCGGGAATCGTCATGTCGCCTGCCAGCAGGCGGCCGAGCGGCTCGGCCTTTGACGCTCCGCTAACCAGCCAGACCACCATCCGGGCCCGATCGAGAACCGGTCTGGTCAGCGAGAGTCGCCGAGTCCCGTTGTAGAGCTCGGTCATCCCGACGTAATCTCGCATCTCATTGAGTAGCGGATCGCCGGGCACCAGCGAGGCGGTATGGCCGTCATCGCCAAGACCGAGATGCACCAGGTCGAGTATCGGGGGCTCGCCTGCCAATTCGATCAACTGCATGCAGAATCGATCGATGACTGCGGCGGAACGGGCCTCGGTGTCCTTCTGGCCTGCGACCGAAAGCAGCTCGTCGATAGGTAGTGGCAGCCATTCGACGCCGAGGGCGGCGAACGCCTGCTGCTGCTGAATCAGATTTCGAGCCGGATCATCGGCCGGGACCATTCGTTCGTCGACCTGAAGGATGGTCACGCTTTCCCACGGCAGTTCATCGTGGGCCGCCAGCGCCTCGAAAGCGGGAGCGGGAGTCGATCCTCCGCTGAGTGCCATGATGCAGCGACCGTTTCTGGTCACCGCGTCGGCGATGGCCGCGGCCATCACGTCGGCCACCCGATCGGGCCAACGCTCACCTGAGGAGATATCGAGGGTGTGCAGATCGTCAGTCACGGCCCACCGCGCTCCACCAGGCCGCCGCTCCGGCCAGGGCTGCTGAGTCTCCAAGTTTCGCTGTGACCACGCTAATCGCTCCTGCTGTGTCCGGTCCGTGTTCGAGTAACTGTCGTTCTACTATCGGCAGTACCAGGTCATGATTCATGCCTACGCCGCCACCGATGACCACAACCTGCGGGGCCACGATCCAAGCCAGGTTGGCAATGCCCAGACCGACCGCCTCAATTGCTGCGGTCCAGATGTCGAGCGCCGGTTGGCTACCGGAGCGAACCAGTTCAGCCAGCGCCGCTCCTCGTTCGGGGATTCCGGCCGCCGCTGCATCTCGTTCGATGGCCGTGCCAGAACCGAGCTCTTCAACCGTGCACGGCTGGCCATTCGAGGCGGCGACTCGGTCGATGATGCAGTGGCCGATCTCGCCTCCGGACAGCGTGCCTCGAACCAACTTGTCTGCCACGACCAGCCCTGCACCGACCCCGGTTGAAATGGTGATGTAGACAACGTCGCGGCTGGCTCGACCGGCGCCGAATCCCGACTCGCCGACCGCAGCCAGGTCGGCGTCATTAGCCATCGACACCGGCAGGCCGATCGCCGCGCTAAGCCACTCCTCGCTGAGGTTGGAGATCCACTGCTGTGGCAGGTTCGGTGCTGCTATGAGCCTCTCGGCCTCGTGGTCGACGACGCCGGCAACGCCGACGACCGCTTTGTCGGGAGCCGGCGCATCATGCGAACGGCCTATGACCGCCTTGACCAGATCGGGGATAACCGCTGGCGTTGGATCGTCGACTGGGGTCTGGCAACGCTCGATCTGCAGCACCGAGCCGTCCTCGGCCACCAGCGCAGCTCGGATGTGGGTACCGCCGAGATCGACGGCAACGGTGGTGGCACTCAAATTTCACTCCAGCGATTAGCGCTCCGGACTCGATCGTTCGGACGCGGTGGTGCGATGCGGCGGCAGCACCAATGATGAGTCGATTACTCTAGTGTCGCTCGACCCCGCTTTGGGGGCTCGGGCGGCCGGATGCCGCTAGCTGTCTCGAGGGTCGACGGCGCCCTGGAAATAGGGTCGGACCGGTCTTGGGTTGTCGAGGGCCGGCTGCACTATCTGCCAGGCGACATCGACCTGATCGCCTCTAGCAAACAGTCGCTTATCGCTGGCCAGAGCGTCGCCCAGAAGCCGGTGGTATGGGGTCGGGCCAAACTCCATGCCCCGATGGTCCACGTCGATTTTGACGGTCTCGCTTGTCAGTTTCGGACCGGGAACCTTGGCCTGCATCTCGAACTCGATCAGGTCGTCCGGCTTCATCTCGAAGCGCAGCCTGTTTGGTTCGGGGGCGCAGTCGGCGTCGGTGAACAGCGGGCGGGGCGGCTGGCTGAACTCGATGACCGCCTCGGTGCAGGTGCGGTCGAGGGCCTTGCCCGTCCTGATCCGCCATGGCACACCAGCCCATCGCCAAGACTCGATTTCGAGCTCCAACTCAACGTAGGTTTCGGTGTCGGAATTCGGCTTGACACCGTCCTCATCGAGATAGCCGACGTACTGGCCTCGCCAGACCGCAGCCGGGTCGAGCGGCTTCATCGAGCGGAACACCTTGACCACCTCGTCGGCCATAGCATCGGCGCCATCGGAAACCGGTGGCTCCATCGCCAGCAGGGCGACGATCTGTAGCAGGTGATTCTGTACCACATCGCGCAGCGCGCCGACCTCGTCGTAGAACTTACCGCGCCCCTCGATGCCGAAGTCCTCCGACATCGTGATGGTCACGCTCTCGATCTGATGGCGGTTCCACAGCGGTTCGAGGATCGAGTTGGCGAACCGGAACACCAGGATATTGAGCACCGGTTCTTTGCCGAGGAAGTGATCGATCCGGTAGATGCGGTCCTCGGGATAGTGGCTCTTGACCGCCTCGTCGAGATCTCTCGACGACTGCAGATCACGGCCAAACGGCTTCTCCAAGACCACCCGACCTCGGTTGAGGCCGGTGGCCCCCAAACCTTCGACGACCGTGGTGAATAGAAACGGCGGGATAGCTAGGTAGCAGACCGGACAGGCGGCGTCGCCGACTTTGGCCGCCACCCGATCGAAGGTGTCAGGCTCTCGATAGTCGCCGGAGACATAGTCGAACCGGGCCGACAATCGTTCCCAGACCTCTTCCACGATGGTGGTGCCACCGTCGATGAGGGCCTGGCGGGCGTTGCTGCGTAGATCTTCGGTCGTCCAGGCCCTGGTGGCCACACCGATGACCGGACAGTTGAGCAGACCGTCTAGCTCGAGCCGATAGAGGGCGGTGAATAGCTTCTTGTGAGCCAGGTCGCCGGTAATGCCAAACAGCACCAGGGCATCGGCCGCACCGCTGACGGTTTCCTGAGCTGAGGTCTGCTCGGCCTGGGTTTGCTGGGCCGGCGTTTGCTGGGCTGTCTCGTTATCGGGCGGTGTTTCGATTGGCATGATCCGGATGCTCCTGGACACCTCGTGCGGCCAACGATCTCAGCCAACGGTTCGTCGCTTGGAACACTACTCCCCAGCTCATCATTCCCCTGCTGCCTGGCTCACCCCCACTCGCTACGGGGCCAGGCGGTCCGGTCGATCTAGACTGCGGGCATGGCAGCCAGGGAACTGATCGTGTTGGGGACCGCCAGCCAAGCCCCCACCCGATACCGGGCCCACAACTCCTATGCCCTGCGCTGGGATGACCAGCTGATCCTGTTCGACCCCGGCGAGGGCACCCAACGGCAGTGCATCCTGGCCGACGTCGCCATCGCCAGACTCGACGCGGTTTGTATCACCCACTTCCACGGCGATCACTGCCTCGGGCTTCCGGGCGTCATCCAACGCCGAGCCCTCGATGCCCGGTCGACGCCGAACGATCTGCCACCGCTGCCGGTGTTCTATCCCGCCGACGGCCAGGAGTACTTTGACCGCATGCGCCAAGTGTCGATCTTCCACGACACATCCAAGGTGGTTGGCCAGCCGATCGTCGAACCGGGCTCTATCGCGACGCTCGGCAAGTTTGAGCTTTCGGCGGTGGCCCTCGACCATCGGGTGACCACCTACGGCTATCGGCTAACCGAGCCAGACGGCATCAGCCTCGACCCGGACAAGCTCAACGCCGCTGGCGTGGCCGGCCCAGATGTTGGGCGTCTCATCGACCAGGGTTGGATCGAAATTGGCGATCGGCGGATCGAGCTCAGCGAGGTCTCAAAGCCCCGCCGTGGCCAGTCGATGGCATTCATCATGGACACCGCTCCCTGCGCCGGGGCGGAGGAACTGGCCGACGGTGTCGACCTGCTGGTCTGCGAGTCGACCTACACCGAAGAGCACCGCGATCTAGCCCAGTCGTACCGGCACATGACCGCTCGCCAGGCCGCCGAGTTGGCGGTTTCGGCCGGAGCCAGGCGCCTGGTGCTAACCCATTTTTCGGCTCGATACCCGGACAACAGCGTGTTCGAACGGGAGGCAGCCGAGGTCCACGGCGACGCCGTCGCCGCATCCGACCTCGCGGCTATTCCGGTACCGAAACGTTAGATTCGAGCGCCAATTTGGCGTTAGGTACCGTGTTAAGCCCGGGTCGGCATAGGCGTTTTGTGGATACGGACTTTGTAGAGCGTGAAGGCGGCGACGGCCATCAGGCCCGAAGCCACGATCCCGATCGCCGAGAGGATGTGGTATCCGGCCATGGTGAACACCAGTCCGGAACCCAGCGCTCCGGCACCACTGGTGAAGCTGGTAAGCAGATCGGCGGCACCCTGAGCTGCGACCTGCTCGTCGGCCGGAACCGACTCGGTCAGCAGGGCGCTCGATGCCACCATGCCGAAGCTCCAGCCGAGACCGAGAAGGTAGAGGCCGGGGAACATCAATAGCGCAGGCGCTTCGCCTGCCAGGGCGGTCATCACCGTTGCCGCTACCAGCACGACCCCACCGATTAGGATGGCCAAGATCCGGCCGAAGCGGTCGGACACCCAGCCGGCCAGCGGAGCGAAGGCAAACATGCCAGCGGTGTGGGCCGACAGCACCCAACCGACAAGCGCTACGCCGTGACCGTGGTCTTTCATGTGCAGCGGGGTCATGGCCATAACCATGACCATCACCGCCTGCGAAATGACCAGCCCGACCAGGGCCAGCCGAGCATGGGGATTGGCCATGATGACATCCATGCTGTGACGAAAGCTGGCCTTGGCTTTGGTCTCGTCGACGATCGTCCCGCCGGATATCACCAGTGGGTCGGGCCGAAGGCCGAACTGAATGACCAGTCCGCCGATGACAAAGAAGATGGCGGCGAAACCAAACGGGCCGACCAGCTCGTCGTAGCCGTAGCGCTCACCGATGTTGCCGGCGATTCCGGCCAGTGCCGGACCACCAACCGCTCCGAGGGTCGAGGCGAAGACCACATAGCTGATGGCCTTACTCCTCGCCGAAGGTTCAGCCAGGTCGGCCGCGGCGTAGCGGGCCAGGTTTGTGCCACCCTGGCCAACGCCGATCAGGACAAGACCGAACAGGTACGGCACCAGCGCCAGCTGAGCGCTGCCGAAGAATGCGACCAGGCCGCCAACCGCCGCCGCGGCGTAGCCAACGGCCAGGCCCGGCCTGCGACCCTTGCGGGCCATGTACTTGGCCAATGCCGAGGCGCTGAAAGCGGTACCGACGGTAACCGCGGCGGTGGACGCTCCAGCCCAGGTACTCGACCCGAGAATCTCGGCCATGATCAGAGCGGAGACCACAAACCCGATCGACATGGCGGCTCGCCCAAAGATGGCGCTAACGAACAGAACCCCCAGGGTGCGACGCTGCACGGCCTTGCGATAGTCGTCGGTAATTGCTGCAGGCTCGGAGATCACTTAGCGATTGTAGGTCACTAAGCATTTGTACGGCCATTTAAAAAGTCGTACGGCTATTTGATATCGCCAATCGGATTTCCGGCGTTCCACAGTTCCGACATCACCGCCGAGCGCTGTAGCAGCTCGCTGAGGGGCCCCCGGTCTGCGATCCGACCGTCTTCGACCAGGAGAATCTGGTCGGCTCGGGCCAACGCTGCTGGCCGATGTGACACCACAAGACAGGTGGCCTCTCGGTGTTCGAAGAGGCGATCCCACAGCTCGGCCTCGGTATGGAGATCGAGGGCGGACGAGAGATCGTCGAACACCAGCAGATCGGCTTCGGTTGCGAACATTCTGGCTACCGCTGAACGCTGGATCTGGCCGCCTGACAGTTTCACCCCTCTCGCCCCAACCACGGTTTCGATGCCCCCGGCCAGACGATCCAGGTCGGTGTCGAGTACCGCCAAACGGGCTGCGGAGTGGATCGACTCGTCTGACGATTCCTCCCGAAGGGCAATGTTGTAGGCCAGGCTGTCGGAGAACAGCTTGGGGATCTGCGGGGTGTACGCCGAGCGGGGTGGGACAAGGAACGACGCTCGGTCGTTGATCACTCTGCCGTTCCAGTGCACCTCACCGTCGGCTGGCAACAGCCCCAGCAGCGCTCTGACAATCGTCGACTTTCCGGAACCGACCCGACCGGCGATGACGGTGAACGAACCCTGTTCGAGGGTGAAGGCGACGTCGACGATGGCCGCGCCGTCGCGGGCGGTCACCGGGGCACCCTCATCGTCGACTCCCGATTTCTGACGCGGGTAGGTGTACGACAGCCCGGTCACCTCGAGTCGCTGCAGATGGTCATCGCTGCCCCGCACTCGCGGTGGCAGCTCGCCCAGCTCACCCTGCAGCGGCACTCGGGTGCGGTCGAGCAGGTCTTCGTCTGAGGCGTCGACGGCGAGCCGACGGATACGTTCGTAGGCCACCCCGGTTCGGCGGTGCTGGGCGATGAAGTGGCCGACGAAGGCCAGGTAGAACGTCAACCGGGGCAGGAAGCTGAGGAAGATGACCAACTCGCCTACCGAGACCGTGCCGTTGGCTAGGCCGTCGGCCGACACCAGCAGTACCACGGCGATGGTCACCGTCGACATGTTCAGGTTGAGCGACATCAGCGCCTCGGTGAGGAACGTGTCGCGCATGGCGGCCTTGCGTCGCACCTCGTTGCGGCGTTGCAGTTCGGCCATGACCGGCTCGGTGGCCGATGCCAGCTTTACCGCCTGCACCGCGGCGAAGGTCTCCCCGACGAGGCCGGTGACATCTTCGGTCGCTTTGCGCATCGCTCGCCGCCTGGTCCGGATCTCCGGTCCGAGTGCCTGAGCCACGAACACCACCAGCAGCAGCGGTACCAACAACCCAACGGTCAGCAGCGGATTGATGGTGGCCATGATGGTGACCGAGCCGACGGAAAACAGCACGATGCCGCCCCCGTCGATGTAGTTCTCCAGGTACTCCAGCAGGTCTTCGACGTCGTCTCGGAATGTGCTCAGGGCTTCGCCTGGTGATGCGCCGAGCACCCGGGCACCGTCGGCCTGCAGCAGCCAGCGCAGCAGGTTGCGGCGTATCTGTAGCGCCTGATCGTTGACATAGTCGATGAACCGCAGGTCGCCGAACCAGATCAGCCCGTTTCGGGCTATGGCGAACGCGCCGAACACCACGACCCAGGTCCAGGCCGACGAAATGGCGTCTTCGTCTCCGACCAAACGGTCGAAGATCTGTCCGATGAGTACGCCGAACACCAGCGGGGTGCCGTGGATAACGGTCCAGATCGTAAAACAAAGCCCGAACAGCGCGGGGCGATAGCGAATCAGTGCCCATGCCAGGCGAAAGGTGCTGCTGGCCGGGCTGTTGGCACCGGGTTCCGGCGCCCGCTGGTCGGCCGGTTCGTGGGTCTGAGCGGTCATGATGCGCCAGTCCCTGGTGCGTTGGCCACTAGTGCGCCGGCTGGTAGTGCTCCATCGAGCAGCGATCCGCCGCCTGCGGCCAACAGCTTTGCGTAGCGGGTGCTCGGCGTGGTGGCCAAAACGTCACGCAGCCCGTGCTCCGCGATGCGGCCATCGTCGATGACCATGATCTGATCGGCGAGGCGAACGGTCTCCAACCGGTGGGCCACGATCACCACCGTACGATCTTGGAAAAGCTGCTCGGTTGCGCTGGCCACCAACTGCTCTGTGGCCGGATCGAGACGAGATGCTGGCTCATCGAGGATGACCACCCCCGGGTTCTGCAGGAAGACCCTGGCGAAGGCCAACAACTGCGATTCGCCTGCCGAGAGCCCGCTGCCGCCAGCGCCCAGCTCGGCGTCGAGGCCGACGGCGCGGATCCACTGACCGAGGCCGACCGCGTCGAGCTTGGCCAGCAGTTCGGCGTCGCTGCGGGAGTGATCGAAGAAGGTGAGGTTGTCGCGCACCGATGCCCTGAACAGCTGCACGTCCTGGGTGACAACGCCGACTCGGCTCCGTAGCGAGCCCGGGGCTACGTCGCGTAGGTCGATACCGGCGATACGAACCGTGCCGCCATCGGGGTCGTAGAGGCGGGAAATCAAACGGGTGGTGGTCGTCTTGCCGCCACCGGTCCGACCTAGCAGCCCGAGCACGGTGCCCGGCGCCAGCTCGAAGGTGACCCCATGGAGGATCTGCTGATCTTCGTATGAGAAGTCGACCCTGGCGAACTCGACCGACAGCGGGCCATCTGGCAACTCCTCGGTGCCGTCCTGCGGTAGGTCCGACGAAATCGCCCGATACTGATCGATGCGCACGATGCCACCGGCGGCCTTCTGCAGCTCGGAGAACTGTTGGGTTACCTGATCGATGGGATTCTGGATCAGCAGCACGTATTGGTAGAGCAGGTACGCAGTGCCGACCGAGGCCGCGCCGGTCTGCACCAGCCGCACGCCGAGAGCTAGGGCCAGTGAGCTGCCGGTCCAGAAGATCAGGTTTGATGTAACCCGGAAATGGGTGCGTTTCCGCCAGGCGGTGGTGGTGCGGAAGAAATAGTCTCGCATGACCCCAACGAAGCGCCGCATGGTGAATTCACCAGCGCCGTTTGCCCGGATGTCTTCGATGGCGGCCAGCCGCTCCTCGATGAAGCCGTACAGCAGGGCCGAGGTTTCTCGCTCATCTTCGGCGGCGGCGACCGCCAAGTTCCGCATGCTGTAAATGGCCCACAACACCGCAACCACAAAGACGCTGTAGCCAATCCCGATCAACGGCGACTTGTTCCAGGCCACCGCTATTACCCCTACCAGTAGCAAACCAGCGCCGAGTAGCCGCACCACAAATCGCGACAGGAAGTTGGCAACCGCGGTGACATCACCGTCGATCCGCTCGATCATCTCTCCCGGGGTGGTGTTGGTGTGGAAGCCCATGTCGAGGCCGAGCAGATGGTGGGCCAGGTCCTCGCGAAGGCGGTTGGTTGCGGTCCAGCCAATGTCAGCCCCCAGATACGTGGTGACGGCGGAGAAGATCTGGTTTGCCAATCCGGCGAACAGGTAGGCGATGCCGGCGGCGATTAACACCGATTTAGCCTGGCCGTCGAGGGCTCCGTCGATGAACCGCTGCAGGATCAACGGGACCGCGAGCTGTAGCCCGGTCGTCGCCAAGAGCACGGCGGCCAGGACCACGACCTTTCCTCGCTGCGGCGCGAGATAGGTCAGCATCGTTTGTCGATACGACGGGGCGGTCACCCTGGTAAACGCTAGTCAACCGCACTGACATCTTCTCGCGAATTAATTACGGGCACGCCAACTGCCCACGGCCCACTACCTATCTACGGTCCGTGGACCACCTACCGGTGAGCGTTAGCTGTGCTGATCGATTTTTTCCCACACCCGCTGTGGGGTGACCGGCATCTCGATGTGGCGAACCCCCAGGTGGCTAAGCGCATCGACCACCGCGTTCTGGATGGCCGGTGTGGCACCGATACATCCGGACTCTGCGATGCCCTTAAATCCAAGTGGGTTGTTTGGCGACGGGATCTCCATCAGGTGCACCTCGAACATCGGCATCTCGGCCGCCGAGGGCACGCCGTAGTCGAGGAAGCTGCCGGTGATCGGGTTGCCGTTCTCGTCGTAGCGGAACTCTTCGAACATGGCCTGACCGATGCCCTGGGCGATGCCACCGTGTAGCTGCCCCTCGACCAGCATCGGGTTGAGCACGGTGCCTGCGTCATCGACGCTGACCATACGGTCGAGGGTCACGGCGCCGGTTTCGGTGTCGACCGAAACAAGTGCCGCATACATGCCGGACGGGACCGATGGTCCGTCGCCGTCAAAGTGCGACTCACAGGCCAGGGCGTAGTCGTCTTCACCGGCCCGCTGCCTAGCCTCGGCCCAGCCTGCGGCAACCTCGCGCCAACCGACGGTGGCGGCACCGGGAGCACCGGCAACGTGGAATGTGGCGGTGTCGAGGTCGAGCACGACATCATCGACCGAGGCCTCGAGCAGATCGGCAGCCAGCGACCGTGCGTCGACCACGAGACCGTCTGCGGCCTCGGCCACCGCCGATCCGGCCCTCTGAGTCGAGCGGGAACCACCGGTGATGCCACCCTTTGGCACCACGTCGGTGTCGCCGTGGAACACTTCGATGTCGGACAACGGCACGCCGGTGCGGTCGGCGACCAGCATGGCCCAGCTGGTGTAGTGGCCCTGCCCGTAAGGCGATGAGCTGGTCAGCACGTAGAAGGTGCCATCGGGCCGCAACTCGATCGAGCCGTAGTCGTCGCTCTTCAGGCCGGCTGTCCGGTCGATGAAGGTGGCGTAGCCCAGACCGGTAAGCGTTGTTGCTCCGGCGGCCCGCTCCTCGGCCTGGCGGGCCCGAACGGCGTCGTGGTCGATTTCGCTGGCCGCCAGTTCTAGACCGGTCCGGTAGTCGCCCGAATCGTAGGTGAGACCGGTTGGGTTGAGCCACGGCAGATCTTCAACCTCCAACAGGTTGACCCGGCGAACGTCGAGCGGATCCATACCGATCTCGGCCGCGAACGCGTCGATGCCGCGGTTGAGCATTGCGCCACCCTCTGGCCGCCCAGCGCCGCGGTAGGCCACCGTCGGCGTGGTGTTCGTGACGACGACGCGACCGGTCCAGTGCACGTTCGACACGTTGAGCGGCCCGGGAAGAACCAGACCAGCGTTGCGCATCAGGGCAGGAGCGCCGACCGGGTAGGCCCCGCAATCACCGGTGACATCGGTCTGCATGGCCTCGATTTTGCCGTCGCGCCGACCACCGATCTTGATTCGCTGCAACTGGGCTCGGGAGTGACCGAGTCCGTTCATGTCATCACTGCGGTTCGGCGACCAACGCACCGGCCGACCGGCTCGCTTGGCCAGGAACGGCAGCAGGATGTCTTCGGGATAGAGCCTGGATTTGGCACCGAAGCTTCCGCCGACATCGGCGGTGACCACTCGAACCTCGCTGGTATCAAGGCCGTAGAACGCGGCCAGACCCTTCTGGATCGGATGCACCCCTTGGCAGGCGGCGTAGTGCAACAGCCGTCCATCCTCGGTCCACATCGAGGCCGCGACCCTGGTTTCGATCGGGCAGGGAGCGACCCGGTTGTTTGTCATTTCGATCTCGACCACAACTTCACAGGCCGAGAAATCCGGTGGCTCTTCGACGCCGCCAGACGCGGTCATCATCACGTTGGTCCCCGCCTCGGGGAACAGCAGCGTTTCGTTGTCGGCCGCGCCTGCGGGGTCGACCACAACGGGGAGTGGGTCGTAGTCGACGATGACCGCTTCGGCGGCGTCTGCGGCCTGCTCTGCGGTTTCGGCAACGATGGCCACGATCGGCTCGCCGACAAAGCGAACCCGGTCGGTGGCCAGCGTGCCGCGCGAAGTGCCATCGGGAAAGCCGGGAGGGGTTCCCGGTATGGGGCCGAAGTCGATTTCGTCTGCCTCGAGGTCGGCGGCGGTGATGATGTCGACAACGCCGGGCATGGCCCGAGCCTCGTCGGTTTCGATTCCGACTATGAGGGCGTGGGCTTCGATGGACAGCACGTAGTGGGCTACCAGCGCGCCTTCGAGATCGAGGTTGGCGACAAAGGTGGATTGACCCTTTAGCAGGGCCGGATCTTCGACCCGCAGCACGCGGGTTCCTATAAGGGGACCAGTCATGTCGCTACGCTACACCGTCGACCGGCGGAGACGGAATGCCAACAGTCGACCGGCGAAGACGGAGTGCAAACAGTGTCGCCACCGCTGCCGCCCCAACGATGACAAAGGCAACCATGCGCCGATCGTCTGTGCTGTCGGCCAGTACGCCTGCAACCGCCGGCCCGGCCGCTCCCGACAGCATCATGATCGTGCTGTACGCACCCATGGTCGCTCCCAGTGTCTCCCGCTCAAAAAGCTCCTCGGCCTTGATGCCCTGCAACGGGCTATAGGCCCCGATGCCGAATCCCATGATGATCGCAAAGGCCAGCGCCACCGGCACCGTTCCGGCGAATGCCAACAACGTTCCGCCGATGGTCATTGCGGAGAACGCCAGCACGAGAGCACCGTCGCTTCCAACGCGCTTCACGATTCGACCGAGCGGGATGCGGCCCCCGGTCTGGGCGAAGCCGCGGATGCCGGCCATCGTTGCCGCGGTCGACAGCGGCAGACCGACCGCGGTCATCGTCGGCACCTGATAGACCAGCACCGTCGACATCGCCACCCCACCGAAGGCCACCGCGATAGTGAACGAGCGGCGGCTCGGGCTCTGCACGGTGGCAGCCAAGATCTGGCGAATCGACGGTCGTGGCTCGTTACCATCCGACCCGGTTCCCGATTCCGACCCGGTTTCCGGTTCCGAGACGGTATTGGGTATGACCAGGGCGGCCATGCCGAAGATCGCAAGCACCACCAGCCCGAGGATGCGTACGGTGAGTCGCCACTCCAACCACTCGACTAGGGCCGCGGTGGCAGGTAGGTAGATCACCGAGGCAAAGGCTCCCCAGATGGTCAGCGTGGCGATGGCTTTGCTTGGGTCCTGGGGGTTGACCCGCACCGCTGTCGTCATCGTGATGTGGTAGAAACCGAAGCTGCCGAGGAAGCCCATGGCCGCTGCGGCGGCGACGGTGAACATGATCTGTCCGCTGCTGTATGACGTGGCCAGCAGCCCGAGGCCGCCGCCGGTCCCGCCGATGAGGAATACAAACCGACTGCCGAGCCGGTCGAGCAACCGGCCACCTCCGATGGCACCAAAGCCAACCGAGACGATGCCAGCGGAGAACGACGCGGCAAGGCCGGCTTCGCTCCAGCCAGTAGCGATCCTGATCGGGTCGAGCAACACGCCGAAGGCGTAGTACCACGACCCGTAGGCCACGATGGTTACTAGGCCAAGTAGGGCGATGGCCCCGTGCTTCATCGTTGCTCGCCGGACCGGATGGCGTAGATGCGGCGAATCAGATCCTCGATATCCGGCTCCTCGATGGCCAGGTCTCTCACCGCGTGAGCGGCGGTGATCTCGGCGATAACTTCGGCCGCGGTGTTGTTCCGACGGTCGAAGCGCACCCAGTGCCGCAGACCTTCGCTCCGTATCACTCGCCCGGTGGTCAGCAGCAGTGGCGAAGAGCTAGTAGTTGAGGCATCTGGTGGCTCGGTTGAGAACTCGATTAGATCGAGGTCGACGACCACGGTGCGTTCGGTTCCGTGCTCGGCTTTGAACGTTTCGACCTGGCTGTCGAGCAGCACTTCGCCGTGATCGATGATCAGCATTCGTTTGCAGAGTTGCTCAACGTCGTCGAGGTCGTGGGTCGTCAGGAGCACTGTGGTGCCCCGCTCCCGGTTGGTCTCGG